>JBLHKB010000119.1:0-14170 GCA_047619315.1 Polyangiales bacterium | reverse complement strand
ATGTCGCCGGAGCAAGCGAAGGGAATGCCGGTCACGCCGTCGACGGATCTCTACGCCCTCGGCGTGGTGATGTACGAGTCCCTCGCCGGGCAAGCGCCCTTTGAAGCGGAGAACTACCACCAACTGCTCTTCACGATCGTTGAAGGCAACCCGCCGAAACTCAACGATCTTTGCCCCGGCGTTGACGAGACTTTTCTCCAGCTCGTCGAACGCGCCATGGCGCCGAACGCGTCCGACCGCTTCGAGAACGCGACGAAAATGCGTGAAGCCCTGGCTCCCTTTGCAGCGATGGGCGTTCAGCGTGCTGGCGGTTCACACAAGGGGGCGTCTTCACCAAACAAAAAGAGCGACACCGATCCTCTCGCAGCCACGGTGACCCCGCAGCAGGTGACGCCTTTAGCCTTCGACGCCACCATGGCGCCGGAAGCTGAGGAAACTCGCGAAGGCGCGGCGCCGGCTGCCCGTAGCTTACATCCTGAGCCATCCCGCCGGCCCTGGATGGCGCTTGTGGCGCTCGTTGCCGTGGTGGCGTTGGGTGCGGGGGCCTTTGCAGCGCTGCAGGAACCTGAGGACGAGGACGTAACCACTGCCGCCGCACCTCAATCGCCCGTGACGCCGGAACGCGTAGAGCAAGGAACCAACGAGCCTGCAGAGAATGAGAGCGCGAATGAGGTGGTGGACCAGGCCGCGCCGGCGGAAGCAGTGACCGCGAGCGACGACACGGAGACTGCCAGGCCCACGGATGCACCTTCCGTTAGGCCTGCGCGAAACAACACGGGAGCGCCGCCGGCAAACACGGGCCGGCCACATCAGTCGGCGATGCACGCCGCCTCGATGAACGTGGCTCCGAGTGCCATGTCGACGGAGCGACGCATCATGGCGCCGTGTGGAAGTGGCGAACATGAGATGTTCTTAGTGCGCCCCAGCGATCGAATCGTCATCGAGGGTGGCGCTGGCGGCGGAGTCGGACTGCGAACCAACGTGTTTCTCGACCGTATTCAAACGCGAGCGGACGCGATCACGCGATGCTTCCGCGGCAAACACATTCGCCGCGGCCAGGATGTGCACGTCACTCTCGATGCAAATGGGCACGTCACCAACGTGAGGCTGCGAGAATGGTGTCCCATTCCTGCAGAGGCACGACGCTGTGCAGAACGCCACATCGCCACCCTCGACTTCTCCGATCTGAACGCGACGGCCGGCGAGGGCAACTTCAACTTCGACATGCACGGCCTCTAGATCCTGAGTGCAGTCGTTTGCATCCAAGCAGGTAGCCCCGCAGGCTGCGGCTATGGCTGATACTGATCGCGAGAAATGGGACGCACGCTACCGCGCCGGTGACTACGGCGTCGGTGATCCCGCTTGGCTGGGCGAGTTTGATGCGGACGTGCCGAAGCAGGGCACAGCTCTCGACGTTGCCGCCGGCTCAGGTCGCGTCAGCGTGTGGCTCGCACGCCGCGGCCTAAACGTCACCGCCATCGATATCTCGCCCGTCGGCCTAGCGCTTGCCCGAGAAGCCGCGGCGGACGAGGGGGTCAAGATCACCACGCGCGTGACGGACCTTGAGCGTGAACCGCTGCCCGAAGGTCCCTACAATCTGGTGGCGTGCTTTCACTATCGACAGCGAGCGCTCTTTCCCGTGATTTGCGCGCAAATGGCTCCGGGCGGCATCGTTGTCGCCGAGCTCAGAACCACCAAGAACCTGGAGCGTCAAAGCCAGCCCTCCAGGCGCTGGCTGGCGGAGCCCAACGAACTGATCCGTGACATCGGTGTGCTGGACGTACTCTATTATCGCGAGAGCTGGGTCGGAGAGCGACACGTAGCGCGGCTCATCGCACGCCAGCCCTGACGGTCTCACCCCACAAAACGGAGCGTTCAGATTTCGAACGCCATCGCTTCGAGTCGGGCACGCTCGCGAATGCGCCGAGCTTCACTGATGAACGCCGCGACCTCTGCTTCCATGGAGCGAGTGGTGAGCTCAATGCGGCTCTCGACCAGCGGCGATACAGCCTCGACGGTGTGCTGGAGGGCGTCCGCCAGTTCAGCGAGCTGAGCGTCGAGGGCGACGAGGTCAGCGTTGGTCGTGTCGACGATGGTTTCGACGGTGGCGCCGTGCGCTTCTTGAAGTCGGTTGAAGAGGATGTCCGGAACAACATCTGGAAACATGCGCGCATAGCGAACGAGGCTGCGCCAAAGCTGACCCGCAAGCTCTGGGTCCGGCAGCTCACCTCGAAGGCTGTTCACCGCTACCTCAATATCGCGCCAAGCGAAACGGTACTGGGCGATGTTGATCTGGTAGCGCATCTCTTGACGCCGCGGCCAAACAGAGTGCCGCCACGAATGCAGGTGAGACGACGCGATGTCTTGGAGCCCAATCGCCGACTCCGGGAGCTTCGCGAAGAATAGAGTCGCCACTTCCGACGCCAAGTCCAGAAGCCTTGGACTGGCGACGCGCCGACGCAGACGCTGAGCGGTGCGCTGAACGAGCATCTCCGCTTGGTGCATCGTGAGCAGCGCCGCGTCGTCGAGGGTGGAGCCATAGTCATCGGTCCAGCGATAGAGATGTTCGAGGTGCCGGTCCCGGATGTCGGCGATGCGCTCTGGCAGGGTCGCTTGAATAAGTTCGAGGTCGCGCAGGTAGCGGCCGCTCCGCCAGCGCAGAAATAGGTAGAGACCAATGTAGAGGACGCCGTACCCAGCCAGCCATATGCCGAGAGCGATGGCCGTTGGCGCCATGTCTTGCATCCAGGGCGTCGTCAGTTCGATGTGGTTTGGCAGCTCTTCGGCCACGAGTTCGACGAGGCGCTTCCGCAGGCCAAAGCCGATGTCGACGATGAGTGCGCCCAAAATGAGCATCACCAGGCTCATGCGACGCAGCACGATGCTCACAGGTGTTCGCGGGTTTTGCGACATGCGCACCACGTGCTGGGAGGAGTAGACGACGTCGGCGACGCCCAAAAAGAACGCGAGCACTCGGCGTGGAAAACCGTATCGCGAACGCATCTCTAGGGCCAAAGTGTCCGCGGCGGGCACCGGGGGATCGGGCACGATCTTGAAGCCGAGGGTGAGCGTGACGATTCGATCGGGGCCTCGACGTTGGGGCACATCCAGGAGGGACACCTCTTGGGCATCGTCTTCTTCTCGAACAGATTCAAGAAGCTTGCCGCGAATCGATACGCGGCTTGAGCCCAGTTTCTTCGCGAGCGTTTCGAGCTCGTCTTCAACACGACGCACATAGTCGGTGGGCGTCGCCGTCGCGCTCGCGCTGGCTTCGGACCAGGACACTTCAGCTCCTTGGTCCCAGCGGACCACGGTGGTGTCGGCTTGCTCTCGCAGCTTATCAAGGGCGCGCTGCACCATTTCTTCTTGCAGGCGCCGGTAACGGAAGAACCAGGCGACTTTGTGCAGGAAATAACCCGCGGAACCCACGACGAGCGCGTAGAAAACCAGGACAAAGATGCTGCCGATGGTCGACATCATCGCCGGCGAATAGGCCATCAGGCGACTAAGCGCCAGGCGGCCTTATGGGTTGTCCGTCGTTCTTACTCGCAGGCGTGAGGCGCGAAGCCTTGGTCGCTCACGTAATCTGCGGCGGCGGTGCCTGTGTTGCTCTCGCGACGGGCAACGACATTCATGGCAGGGGCCCCACTGCAGCCACCCTCCCACAGGACCTCTTCGCCCATCGCCATCTCCGCGATGCTCTTGCGGCTGCGACTAGAATCGAGTGTTTCGCCCCAGCAGACAAAGTCGATCATCGAGTTGCGGCTCGTGTACGACGGGGAGTCGTAGAGAGCGAGCTCGCCACGGGAGGGGTTCGCGCCGCGGAAACTCGAGCGCGCGGTGTACGTGGCGAAGTCTCCAGGCTGAATGACGATTCCTGTGTCTGAAATGGTGTCGTACGCCGGACGACTGCACAGCTCGAGTCCATCGATGGCGATGGGTGCGTCGCTGGGGTTGTAGAACTCCACTTCGCCGGTGGCGAGGTTGTACTGGGAGATGATGAGGTTGTCGGCGCCCTGCGTGGGCATCAGGTCGGGGCAGGTCGGGGCAGGTCCGGCATCTGTTCCCACATCGTCTGGAGGACCTGCGTCGTCCGAGCCCGCGTCGTCGGGGCCGGCATCGTCGTCCGGACCGGCATCGTCGTCCGGACCGGCATCGCCCGAAGATTCAACATCACCTGGGCTCACGTCATTCGATGGGCCCGCATCGCTCACCGCGTCGTCATCCCCGCATCCGAATGCAAGAGCCACCAACAAACCCATCAAAAGCGTCGTTTTCATGACTATGTGTAGCGCGTATTGTCCCGTGGAGACAAATGCCTGCCCATCGAAATTGGAAACGGGCCCGCTCGCTTTCGCAAACGGGCCCGACTTCAGAGGACGTCTTACTCGCAGATGTGCTCTGCGTACGTCCCGTTGACGGCGTATTGGCCACCACCGGTGCCGGCCACGGACGGGCTTCGCGCGACGACGTTCATCGTCACAACGCCAGCACAAGGCCCAGACCAAAGAACTTCGGCGCCCATCGACATCTCAGCGACGCCTTTACGGCTGCGGCCGGCGAGGTCACCCCAACAGATGAAGTCGATCATCGCGTTGCGGCTGTTGTAGGAAGGTGAATCGTAGAGGCCGATTTCACCGCCGGAGACGTCTGCGCCCATGAAACCAGGACCTGCGGTGTGGCTCGCGTAGCCTCCAGCGGGGACCACAATGCGAGAGCTGATGGTCTCGTAACGAGGAACACTGCAGAGCACGAGGCCATTGAGCGGAATGGCAGCATCGGTGGGGTTGAAGAACTCCACTTCGCCGGTCTCGAGGTTGTACTGGGAGATGATGAGGTTGTCGGCGCCTTGCGTAGGCATCAGGTCGGGGCAGGTATCCACTCCAGGGCCGGCGTCGTCGCCGGGGCCAGCATCGTCACCGGGGCCAGCATCGTCGCCGGGGCCAGCGTCGTCACCAGGTCCCGCGTCGTCACCGGGTCCCGCATCGTCACCCGGTCCCGCGTCGTCACCGGCGCCGGCGTCATCACCAGGACCAGCATCCATACCAGGACCGCTGTCCGTGGTTGGGCCACCGTCCATCGCGGTGTCGTCGTCACCACATCCGAAAGCGAGCGCCGCGATTAGCGTTAAGAAAAGTGTCTTCTTCATAGTCTGTCCTCTTTAAGGCCACGTTCGAGCTTCCCACTCTATATCGAGTTCCCACCGTGTGCATATTTCTCGACCGCACGGTGTGGGACTCAGCGACCGATGGAACCCATCTCATGGCCGTACTTCTTGAGGATCTGCCGCGCGACGGCGCTCTTGTGGACCTCGTCGGGACCATCGTAGATGCGGGCGCCCCGTTCATGGCGGTAGATCGAGGAGAGCGGAGTGTCTTCGGTCATACCTAAGGCGCCATGGACCTGAATCGCTTGATCGACGACCCGCTGAAGCACCCCGGCGACGTGGAATTTGATGCACGAGATATCCGTACGCGCAGCCCGTGAACCCTGACTATCGATGCGCGCGGCGGTTCGCTGCACGTAGAGTCGTGCTGAGTCGATCTCCGCGCGGCTCTCGGCGATCCAGTGTTGAATCGCTTGCTGTTCACCGAGCTTCTTGCCGGGTGCGATCTCTCGGGTGACAGCCCGCTCGCACATCAGGTCGAAGGCGCGCTCGGAGAGACCCAGCCAACGCATGCAGTGGTGAATACGACCAGGCCCGAGGCGTTGCTGAGCGATGCTGAAGCCGGCGCCACGCTCACCCAAGATATTGGCCTTGGGCACGCGGCATCCTTCGTAAGCGATCTCCGAATGACTCATCCAGCCGCTGCCTTCGTCGCCCATGATCGAGATCCGGCGCACATGATTAAAGCCTTCGGTGTCCGTCGGCACGATTATCATCGAGGCGCGGGCGTGAGGCGGGCCCTCGGGCTCGGTGACGGCCATGACAATCGCGAAGGACGCTCCATCGGCGGCGGTCGTGAACCACTTGCGACCTGTGATGACCCACTCGTCTCCCTCGAGGGTGGCCGTCGTGTCGAGCCAAGTTGGATTGGAGCCAGCTCGGTCGGGCTCCGTCATGGAAAAGCAGCTTCGAATCTCGCCACGAGCGAGAGGCGCCAGATACGTCGCCTTCTGTTCTTCGCTGCCGAACTGGTGAAGCACTTCCATGTTGCCTGCGTCCGGCGCTTGGCAACCGAACACGTAATGCCCAAGAAGACTGCGCCCGATCTCTTCGCTGAGCATGGCGTGGTCGAGGAACGACAGACCCATGCCGCCGTATTCTTTGGGCACTTGCGGACCCCAGAGTCCTGCGGTGCGGCACTCGTCGCGGGCCGCCTGAAGAGCGTCCGTCGATCCGTCAAAACCTAGCGCTGCAACCTTGGGCTCGAGTGGATAGACGACGCGCTCCATGAAGGTGCGGGCGCGTTCGACGAGGGCTGTGAGCTCGGCGGAAGGTTCAAAATCCATGGCAACTGCTTACCAGCGATCCCAGGGAAGCGAAACGTCTCGTTCAAGTTCCGTGTGGACGAAGAGGACCTGCTAAGCTGCTGGCCATGAATGCTCCTGCGTCGACGCGGCCGCCCAGAGAAGGTGAACTTCCTTTCGAGATCTCCACGCTGACGAGGTGGTGGCGAGAAGCTGTAGGCGCCGCAGATGCGTTGACGCTTCAGGTGTTTCGCGGCGGACAGTCAAACCCAACGTATTGGGTCCATGACGGCGCGCGCGCTTTTGTGCTTCGCAAGAAGCCGCCCGGAAAGCTCCTTCCAAGCGCCCACGCCGTCGAGCGTGAAGCGCGGGTGACGCGCGCCCTCGAGAGCACAAACGTGCCCGTCGCCACGGTCATCGCGGAGTGCAACGATGAGAGCATCGTAGGAACACCCTTCTTTGTGATGGAACATGTGGACGGTCGCGTGTTCTGGAACGTGCAGCTCCCGGACGAGTCTCCGGAGACACGGGCAGCGCTCTACGACGAGCTCGCGCGAGTTCTCGCGGCGCTCCACGCCGTCGATCCCGCTTCCGTGGGCCTCGGTGACTACGGCAAAGTGGGGCAGTACGTGGAGCGACAGGTGCGGCGCTGGAGCAAACAGTATGTGGCGTCGAAGACCGATGACGTTCCCGCCATGGACACGCTCATGCGCTACCTCCCTGAGAATATCCCTGGCGGCGAGCGCACGACGCTGGTGCATGGCGACTACCGGCTGGACAACCTGATCTTCGACAAGAACGAGCCCAAGGCGCTTGCGCTCATCGACTGGGAACTCTCCACGCTGGGACACCCCCTCGCGGACGTCGCGTATGCGTGCATGCTCTACGAAGTCGCGCTGCCGAAGATTGGCGGATTGCTCGGCGTCGACTTCGAGACCAGCGGTATCCCGCGAGAGAGCGAATTCGTCGAGGCGTACCGGCGCCACGGTGGCGTCGCCGACGAACGCGACTTCGTCTACTTCAAGGCGTTCGGACTCTTCCGCCTCGCCGCCATCGCCCAAGGCGTCTACAAGCGAAGCCTTCAAGGTAACGCATCCGGCGAAGACGCGGACATGTTTCAAGCCGCCGTGCGACAGCTTTCGACGAGCGCCGTCAAGCTTGTGGGGGCCTGAGCGTTTGCTTCACATCACACTGGTCACGTTTCGCGACGACGTAGAGTTAGCCACGACGCGCAAGAGACTGGCGGGGCTCGCTCTCGCGTGCAGCGACGTGAACGTGCTCAAGCCTTCCGGCGCCGAGGCGGAGCGTTCATGGCATGCCTGCATCGAGGTGCGGGGTGCCGTTGAAGAGACCCTCGCCTCTTCGTCATGGACCACGCTGATGAGCGCCATCGTCGACGCGGCCGAGGTCTACAAGGCCTGGACGTTTTCGCCCACGGACGCTTAGGGCTGGCGCACCGAAACGAAGCTGCGTTTCAACAGAGCTTCCGGAAACAGAGCGTTTCCGCCGCACTCTGTATCTGTTCCGCGATGTGGCGTCCAAGAGGTGGACGAGACAGGAGCATCATCGTGTCTCGTACGCACGAAAGGCGATGTCGTTTCATGCTGTTTGAAAGCGAGCCTCGAAAACGCTCAAAATCCACATCCTCACGCGTATAGAACCTCGTTTTCGTCGGCTCACGGAGCTTCCGCCCCCGTCTCTCCGGACGACCCAGCTCAGGGGCGGTGGATTGTTTCAGGGCTGTGGGCTGCTAGAGCGCGCCAATGACGGCTCCCCAGACTCTGGTCCACCACATCGCTCACTGGGCCAATGAGCGCCCCAATGGACCGGCGCTCCACGCCAAGCGAAACGGTGCTTGGGAATCGACGACTTGGCGAACCTACTGGCACAACGTTCGGTCCGTCGGCAAAGCGTTCATCAAGCGTGGCCTCGAAGTCGGAGAGTCCATCGTCATCGCTGGCGCGAACCACCCGGAGTGGGTCCAGCTTGAGTTTGGCGCGATGGCGGCGGCGGGTGTGCCGGCGCCCATCTACGGGACATGCACCGTGCAGCAGACGGCCTACATCGCGCGTCACTCAGGCGCGCGGATCGTCTGCGTGGACGGCGAAGAGCTGCTTGCCAAGTTCCTTCAAGCCGAGAGCGACGGTGAGCTGGATGGTGTTCAGACCTACGTGACCTTCTTCGCGCTTGAGCACGAAGACGAGCGTGTGATCTCGTTTGCCGAGCTGGTGGCCGAAGGCGCCGGCGAAGACGAAGTCGCCCTCGACGCGCGTATCGACGCGCTGAGCGCCGACGACACCTGCATCATGATCTACACCTCCGGCACCACCGGCGTGCCGAAGGGCGTGGAGATCGATCACGGTGGAGTGATCCACGTGGGCAACGGCCTCCTCGCCTTTGACCCGCGGTTTCGAGACGAACTCGAATATCACACGGTTTCGTATCTGCCGCTTTCGCACCAGGCTGAGCAGCTGCTGACGAACGTCGTCTGCTTGCTCGTCGGCGGGCAGTCGTACTTTTGCCCGGAGATCGCTCAAGTTCGCGACTACCTGGGCGATGTTCGTCCGACGGTGTTCTTGGGCGTTCCACGCGTGTGGGAAAAGTTCGAAGCCGCACTCCGCGGTCGCCTATCTCAAGCGACAGGTATCAAAGCGAAACTGGCGACGTGGGCCATGGACACCGAGCTCGCCTGCTTCCGCGAACAGGTCCGACTGGGTCTCTTGGCGCACGAGTTCATGCCGTTGAAACGAAAAGTCGCGCGCGCTCTCGTCATCGACAAGATCAAGACCGCGCTGGGCCTCGACCGGCTGCAAATCGCGGTCACGGGCTCTGCGCCAATCTCGAGTGAGACCCAAGACTTCTTCGCGAGTCTCGGGATCTGCGTCTACGAAGTCTACGGACTCACGGAGACAAGCGGCGCCGCCACCATCACGGATCCACGTCGGCCTGCGTTTGGAACCGTCGGCAAATGCTTTGAAGGCATCGAAGTCCGCATCGGTGACGAAAAGGAGATTCAGCTCCGCGGCCGCAACATGGTGAAAGGCTACCGGGGTATGCCCGAGGAGACGAAGGCGCTCTTCTCTGAGGATGGTTGGCTTCGCACGGGTGATGCAGGCGAGCTTGATGTCGACGGTAACCTGAAGATCACGGGCCGCCTGAAAGAGCTCATCATCACGGCCGGCGCCAAGAACGTCGCGCCCGTCGAGCTGGAGTTCTACCTGCAGAGCATCATCGGCGTGGGACAGGCTGTTGTGGTGGGTGACCGTAGGCCGTTCTTGGCGGCCCTTCTCACTTTGGATCCCGAGGCCCTCGACGCGCTCGCTGATTCCGCGGGCACGTCACGCGGAGACATGAAGACGCTCGCCGCCGACGAGAAAGTCCTCGCGTATATCGAGGCGGAGGTGGCCAGCAAGTGCAACGCACGCGTCGCACGCTACCAGAGCATCAAGAAGTTCGCGTTGCTCGCTGAAGAGCTGACCATCGAAAGCGGAGCGCTCACGGCGAGCATGAAGCTAAGGCGTCCGCAGATTTCAGAGCAGTACGCCGATGAAATCAAAGGATTTTATTCCGAGGGCACGCTCGCCACCCCTTCTCGCGTGTGATCACCGCAGCCTCCGTGATACTCAGGTCGCATGAACAACGACCTTCTCAAGACGCTCTCTTCCCATATCGACGTCAACACGCTCTCTCAGATGGCGAAGTCCCTTGGCGCATCGCCGGAGCAGACTCAGTCCGCCGTAGGTGCCGCGCTGCCCATGATGCTTGGCGGCCTCGCGCGAAATACGGCGAAGCCTGGCGGTGACACGGCACTCGCCGCGGCCGTCGACAAGAACCACGACGGCACATTCCTCGGTGGCCTTGGTGGATTGCTCGGTGGTCTCGGCGGTGACTCTAAGGGCGGCGGCGGAAGCGGCGACTTGCTTTCGATGGCGGCCAGCATGCTCGGTTCGGCACCTGGACCGACCAGCGCAAAAAGCGTGGATGGTGCTGGCATCCTCGGCCACATGTTTGGCACCAAGCAGCCCGCCGTCGAGGACGGTGTGTCGCAGGCCAGCGGTCTCGACAAGAGCAAAGTTCCTGCGCTGATGGTGATGCTCGCGCCCATGGTGATGAGCGCCATCGGCAAGAACAAGAAGGACAATGGCCTCGATGCCGGCGGCCTCGCGGGCATGCTTCAAGGCGCGAGCGAGCAAAGCGGCGGCGGCCAGGGCGGCGGCGTCTTTGGCGCGCTCTTCGACCAGGACGGCGACAGCAACATGGCCGGCGACTTGGCGAAGGCCGTCGGCTCGAACATGCTCGCCGGCTTGTTCAAGTAGTAGCGGAGCGCACACAATGGAGCCCGGCCTGAGGTCGGGCTTTTTCGTTTAATGGAACTGTCGCGGCGGGGGCGGGTTCGCTAAACGGATGAAGTCGCAAAGACAATCCCGAGGCGCGCGCTCCAAGCGAGCGTGCGAATCCAGTTGGACCGAACTAAGCGCTGCACATTCTTCTCATCGAAACCTTCGGAAAGCCGCGTGTGAAGCGGAACCTGAACCAAGAGCGTCGAAGCCCAGATAACGCCCACAAGGGCCAGGCCCGCGATGTTTGCTGGGCTGGAGTCTCTTGCAACGAGCCATCCCGACGAGACGAGCTCAATGAGCATCAGCGGAGCGACGATCCATGTGATGCGTCGGACATGCTCGGTTTCATACTGCTTGAATGCGCTCGGTCCTACTCGCGCGAAGAGCGGATAGTGCACGAGCTGAACAAACCAGATGACCGCGCACATCGCGATGGTGGAAGTGGTGTGCGCAAGGATCAGCATCCGTTGAAACTGGGGTCGTAGGTGGAGTGAGACAAGTTCGTTCGCATTCGAGAGGCGGGGTCAGAGCCGGCGGACGGACTCGTCGAAGTCTTCGTAGACGACTTCGCCATAGTCGAAGAGTGAATGAAGAAGCGTGCAGCCATGCGGATCGGCGAGCGCATCACACCGTTCAGAGACCGCACGCAGGTACTCCACGTTGACCTGGTCACGCCGTGCTGGTGCAATGGCGACGGACGAGAACGCGCCGGGGCGAGCGGTGACGGGGTCTTCGCTTGAGTGACAGAGACCGCAGGTCGTGCCTTCGCGACCCGAGGTCCGGGCGATGCGGACGAAGGGGGCGCTCGTTTCGACAGGGAACTCAACTGGAAACGCGAGCTCACCTTTGACGGTGCGTGTCTCATCGACCCATTCACCGAACTCGAGGAGATTCTGCCCTTCTCCACCAAGGGCCAGCGAAAGTACGAGGCCGTCGGTGTGCAGGAAGACGCGCGGGCGATCGACACCGGCGGCGGGCTGGGCAGAGAACTGGCTGTCCGTCGCGGTCATGCGGAGGGGTCGTGGGAGGCTCGCGACAAAACACCCCAGTGAAACCTCGGGCAGGCTGTTGAGTCGCGCGACGGCGTCGTCGATAGTTTGCGGCGCTTCACCGCCTGGAACACAGCGCCCGTCAATGAGACCTGGGCCATCCTCTGCGCATCCAGCGAGGCAAACCATCACGAAAGCTGCGAACTGAGCCTTGCGTACGTTCTGCACAGCAGGAGTGTATCAGAGCCGCAAAAGTGCTAGCGGTCGTTCATGAGAAACCTTGTACTCATCGCTGTCCTAAGTCTGACTTCACAAGCCAATGCCCAAGAAACGGCCGGTGCGCTGGGCGAAATGACCGCGAACGAGAGATGGCCTGACGTGCTCGTTCTTGTTGTGAACTCAGCACACGGCGACGAAGCCATCGTGGCCGCGAACCGCGTGTTAGCGAGCCTTGAGAGCGAAGCGCTCGCAGCCTGCATGCGGCCAGAAGAAACAGGCCCTTGGCGATTCTGGCTACGACTTCGACGAACGGGGCATGTACAACGGGCGCGCTTCGCCCCAACGCAGGCTCAGACTCAGAACGCCGGCGCGCCCGCAGCTGAGTGCATTCGCGGAGTCCTCGAAGGGCTGCGTGTGGAGGGAGTCGGCACTCGCATCGATGTAGACGTGGTACGTGGGCATCCACTTAGTTTTGGCGGCCCAGGTGCCAGCACAGTCGGCGTTGGCATGGCCACGCCCTCGCTAAGTCCACAGATTGGCGGCGCCGCCCCGGTGGTGCGAGGATCCCTCTCTCGCCACGTGATCCGCGCGGTGATCAACCGTCACATCAACGAAGTCCGCTTCTGCTACGAGCAAGCCCTCTCCTCCGAGCCCTCCCTCCAGGGTAGACTGATGATGCGCTTCATCATCGCACCAAATGGAGCGGTCAGCTCCGCCACGGCGATCGAAGTGCCCGTCGGTTTCGAAGGCATCGGGCGATGTGTGCAAGGCGCGTTCAGGCGCTGGACTTTTCCAGAACCGGCAGGTGGCGGCATCGTCATCGTGAACTACCCCTTCGCCCTCACCCCGGGCTAAGCAAAGCCGGCGTACTAGGGGATACCGATGAGGTTCTTTGTCGTCGCCTTCGCTTTCGTTCTCTCAGGACCTGCGTGGGCTCAAGATGCACCGGCTCCGGAAGAGCACGAACAAGCTGAAACCATCTTGAGTGCGCTGGACGCAATGGCGGGCGAAGAGCCCGCAATCATTGCATCAGGCTCCGCTGGCGCGACGAGAAGCGAAATCATCGTGCGAGTTCAGTCCGCGAACGGCGAGGCCGAGATCGCGATGAACCGCGTGCTGGCAGCGCTCGACCAGGCGGCGCTCGAATCCTGCCTCGAAGGGGAGCCGGAACGATGGAACGCCTCCTACGACGTCATTTTGAATGAGGACAGGAGCGTGCGTCGCGTACGCCGTGCTCGCGTGAACGGAGAACGGCCACCAAACTCGCCAGCGGTGGCGTGCGTACGCCGCCTCCTCAGAACCAGCGGGGTCTATTTTCGGAACGTTGGAAACAGCCCGCGGATCGACGTAAGCCGGTTCGTCTCGGGCGTACTGGCCGGACTGGCCAGACCGGGCGGGCTTGGGTCTCATCGCGCTCCGCGAGGTTCTCTGGGAAGCAGCGTCGGCATGAGCAGCAGGATGCGAGGCCCAACACGGACGGGAAGTGTCCGCGCTGGCAGCAGAGCGACGATCGGCTACCATTCACCGTCTTGAACGCCGACGAGCTTCCCCAGCTTGTGAAAGAGCAGCGCGGTCTTTGCCTTCACGGATGAGTCGTCTTGTAGCGGCTGCGTGCTCTTATTGGCGTCGAGGGTCTTGATGGACTGCACCTGACTAAGCTCATGGGTGCCATCGAGGGCTGCAGCGCCTTCGTCGTAGAGTTCGAACCAAGGTAGGCCTGCACGGGCGTAGGACTTCGCCGTCACCGGCGATTTCGGCGCCTCCTCACCGGTTATCTCGTGCCACAGGTGACTGTTGACGATGTGAACGAAGACCCGCTCACCATTCTCCTGGTCCCAGGTCTGAATACCGTGCGGGTCGGGATAGATCTTCTGAACCATCGATCCACCCGCCGCGATTCCCATCACGGCCCCCGCAGCGCTTTGCGGCACACAGGCTGGAGGGGCAGAAGGCGCGCCCAGTGATGGAGCGCTGCGGGCTCGCTTCACGCGACGAGACGGAATCGCGCCCGGCTTGGGTGCGTACGCTTGGAGCTGGATGCCGCCGTGGGTTTCTTCGCCCGTGACCTGCCCCTCCACCGTGTAGCCAAGGCCGAGGGGCATCGCGACGAACTGACGAATCGTGCCCTTCCCCGTGGCGATACCGTCAAGCCACGGCTGCGCGCCCGTCACGACATAGTTCTGCGGCTTCTTCCGAAGACCTTGGCTCCAC
>JBLHKB010000118.1:0-14232 GCA_047619315.1 Polyangiales bacterium | reverse complement strand
GGGAGAAGGGTCAGGTCGCCAAGAGCCGAGACCTGACCACGGCCGCTATCCTCTTGGTCTGCGGCGGGGCCCTGAGTGCATCCGGCGAGGGTCTCATCGCCACGCTCAAGAACCTCATCAGCACCTGCCTCGGTCTCGCGGCGGCTCCTTCAACGGCCCCTGCAACGGTCCTGGAGTTCGGGGCTTCACAGGGCGTCACAGCGGCCATGCCCGTCGTCCTCGCCGCCACCGCCGCTGCTGCCCTCGCTTCATTCCTTCAGGTCGGCCCGCTTCTGTCGATGAAAGCCATCGAACCGAAGCTGGAGAAGCTCAACGTCATCAAAGGCATTGGAAACCTCTTCACGCGCAAGCAGTTCGTCGAGCTTCTCAAAACACTCCTGAAGATGCTCTTCATTGGCTATCTCACATGGGATGTCCTCGTCGACGGAACTCGAGTCGTTGCCGATCTCAGCGGACGCTCACCGGACTTTCTCTTGCCAGTCACAGCCTCTCTTGGCGGACGCCTGCTCTTTCGTGTGGGCGGTGGAATGCTGGCTCTTGGCATCCTCGACCTCTTCTTTCAGCGCTGGCAGCACAAGCACGATCAAAAGATGAGCAAGGACGAGGTCAAGCGTGAGTACAAAGACGCCGAGGGCGACCCGACGACACGCGCCGAGCGCGAACGCATGCGACGCGAGATCCTCGACCACAACGCCGTCGAAAGCGTACGGCAAGCGGATGTGCTCGTGGTGAATCCGACGCACCTCGCCATCGCCCTTCGCTACGACGAAGACGCCGCCGAAGCGCCCCTTGTGGTCGCCAAGGGCGAAGAGCACGTCGCCGCTCGCATGATCGAGGCGGCGCGCCAGGCCGGCGTTCCCATCATGCGCGACGTCCCACTCGCCCGCGCTCTGTATGAACTTGGCCGCGGCGACGAGGTGCCGGGAGCTCTCTACGAAGCCGTCGCAGCGGTCCTCCGCGCGGCGTGGGCTGAATCGGCGGAGACCCCATGAGAATTTCAACATACAGGCCCAGCTTAGCGGCGTCGCGAGCCGCCGACGCTCCCGTTCCTCCGTTCGTTTCATCGCACGGCGCGCTTGCACGGGTGGACCCGCTCCCAGCGCCGCCGACGACGACGACGACGACGACGACGACGACGACGCGAGTACAAACACGCGCGGTGGCCCGCACACAGGTTTCCGTTTCGCCCTTGTCCGTCTCGGCAACAATTGAGGAGCGGATCGCCGCGATGCTCTCTTGCGCCGGGGCCCTTCGGAGTCTTCACGTCGAAGTCGCATCTTTGCGTGTTGCCGGAGCTCAGGCATGATCGATGACTGCGAACGGAGCGAGATCCGTGCCCTAGCACTCGCGTCGATCCGTGGAGGTCGTCTCGACTCCGCCCAAGTACTCCTCGATGGGCTCACCGCCCTGGACCCGCACGATGTCTGGTCCGCACGTCATGCCGCGGAGGTCGCGTGCGCCCGAGGAGACGGAGAGCGTGCACTCCTCGCCGCCGAAGCGTGGATGCACGCCGCTCCACGTGATGCACTCGCCGCACGCACCAGCGCCCGAGCGCTTTTTCTATTGGCACACGAGGACGAAGCGCAAACTCGCATGATGCACGCGGCTCGACTTGGAGACTCCCTCGCCGCAACATGGGCGCGATGTCGGAGATGAAGTTTGCCGAGGTGGCGATCCCCGTACCTCTTCGCCGCCTCTTCACCTATCGCATCCCCGACACGCTGCTCGAGCACGTCAAGCCGGGTTCGCGGGTCGCCGTAGCGTTCCAGCGGCGCAAAGTCGCTGGTATCGTGATGCGGCTGCGCGAGGCGCCCCCCGAAGGCGTGACTCGGATCGTGAACATCTCAGGGTTGCTCGAACCCGAACCGATCTTCCCGAGCGAGCTCCTTCTGTTCCTCGACGAAGCGGCCCGTTACTACTTTCATCCGCTCGGCGAGGTACTCCGTGCCGCAGCCCCGGCGGTTCCCAAAGGCGCGCTAAAGCGGCTCAAGCAGGGCGGCTTTCTCACCGGTGAGGAGACACTGGGGACAAGTATCGCGGAGCGGCGTGAACTTTTCGTCCGACGAGTGGAACCCCTGCCTGAAGACGTGCGGATAGGGCCATCACAAGCGCGACTTCTCGCAGCTATCCTCCCAAAGGTAGAAACCCCTCTCGGTGCCCTACGCGAACTCGACAAACGCGCCCGAGCCGTCGTGCGAGGGCTCGAGGAAAAAGGTCTCGTGTCGATCGAAGAACGCGTTGTGCGCGGCGGACTCTTCGCGTCACCCAGCGAACGCGACACGCCACCAACGCTCAACGAAGCACAGAGTTTTGCCGTCGACGCCATCGTCAAAACCATTGGAACCGGTGGGCAGTTTCTCCTTCACGGAGTGACAGGCAGTGGAAAGACCGAAGTCTACCTCCATGCCATCGACACGGCACGAAAGCAGAAGCGAGGCTCACTTCTCCTCGTGCCCGAAATTGCTCTAACACCTCAGCTCGTGTCTCGCTTTCGCGCGCGCTTTGGCGATGACATCGCAGTTCTTCACAGCGCGCTGAGCGTGCGCGAGCGCGACGATGCCTGGCGCCGCCTTCGTGCAGGCGACGTGAACCTCGCCATCGGCGCTCGCTCCGCGCTCTTCGCTCCGGTTCCGGACCTTGGCCTCATCGTCGTCGATGAAGAGCACGACCCCTCGTTCAAACAAGAAGAGGGCTTTCGCTACCAAGCGCGCGACATGGCCCTCCTCCGCGGTCACCGCGCCGGCGCCACGGTCGTTCTAGGGAGCGCCACACCTTCCATCGAGGCTTTTCACCGCACCGAATCAGGCGCCGCAACGCTGCTTTCACTGCCCGTGCGCGCCACCGGTCAGGTCATGCCTGCCGTCGAGATCCTCGACCTAAGGCGCACCAAAGCGCGCCCTGGACGGCACCACCAGCTAAGTGGCCCCCTCGAAGAAGGCATTCGCACCTGCCTAGAAGCCGGAGATCAGGCGATCCTCTTCTTGAACCGACGAGGCTTTGCGCCATCTGTTCGCTGCCTTGGTTGCGGCCAGCAGTTCGAGTGCCCCTCGTGCTCTGTAGCCCTAACGGAGCACCGTCGCGCATCCAAGCTGCGTTGCCACTACTGCGACTTCGAACGCTCAGTCCCCAAGGCATGCAATGAGTGCGGCAGCACAGAACTCGGTCACATTGGGCTCGGCACCGAACAGCTTGAAGATTCTCTCGCGGAGCTCTTTGCGCCCGCGCGCGTCGCACGTCTCGATCGAGACGTCGCCTCCGGCCGTGGTGTCGAAGAGGTGCTTCGGCGCTTACGAGACCGTGAGGTCGATCTCCTCGTAGGCACACAGATGGTCACCAAGGGACACGATATTCCAGGCGTGACTTTGGTCGGCGTGATCTCCGCCGACCAAGCCCTCGGCTTTCCAGACTTTCGCGCGACGGAACGGACGTTCCAACTTTTGGCCCAGGTCGCCGGGCGCGCTGGCCGAGGCGAGAAACCTGGTTCGGTCATCTTTCAAACCTACGACCCAGAACACTTCGCCATTCGCGCAGCGGCTGGTCACGACTATGACGCGTTCTACCAAGCGGAGATTCGTGCACGCGAAGAACTCAGCTATCCGCCCTACGGTTGGATGGTCGCTGTTCGCGCGGATGCGCCGAGCGAAGACAAAGTCTCCAGCGTCATCGACGCGTTGGCGCGCGTCGCACGCTCCCATCCCGCCTGCCAAGATATGCGGGTATTGCTACAAGGTCCTGTTCCTGCGCCCATCGCGCGGATTCGCGGACGTTTTCGCTACCGCTTCTTTCTTCGCAGCGAAGACCGCCGCGCCCTCCGCGCGGTCAGCGCCGCCGTGGCCCAGGCGATCGATGAGATCTCACGCTCGACGGTTCGCGCGTCCCTCGACATCGATCCCGTCTCAATGCTCTAGAAGTGCGCTGCTTTCGTGCTTTTTGGGTACGATTCCCTCGTTTTAAGGAGAACGCCGCCGGGCGTCCAGGTATGCTCGGAATGTGAGCACCACCACCATCGACCTACGCCTTCCGGGGCCAGAAGGTAGCTGGATCACGCGCGCCTTGAGCGACGCGGGGATGCAAGTGCTCGATGTGGCGGACGGTGAACCCGCCACGGCGGATGTTCTCATCATCGACCGCAATCATTTCGATCTGGATGGGCTCAACAAGAACCACACAGGTTTGCAGATCATTGTGGGCTGGGATGCACTCACACCGAGTGATATGGAGCGGCTTGAGCCCCACGCGTTCTACGAGCGCCCCGTACCCATCTCTCGATTGCTCCGAACGATTCGTGAGGCGTTTGGACTTGAGTCGCCCGCCGTCATCCCCACTCTCAGTGCTCCGGCTCCGGACGAAGCGGAGGCTCCAGAAGCACGCGAGCTAACCGTTCAGCTGAGCGACAACGAAGACATTCTTTCGGCCATCGTCCGCGTCGATCCTGAGCCGAGCCGGCAAAGCCAACCAAGCCCCCAAAGCCAACCAAGCCCCCAAAGCCAACCAAGCCCCCAAAGCCATCCAAGCCCGCAAGGTCGAAGCCTTGGCGAGCCGAGTCACTCAAGCACGGGCGCTCTCGATGCGCCGGAAGGTGCGGGTCCGCGCTCTGGGTCCGAAGGACTGCAGCTGTCGCCGCACCTCAACGAGCTGCTGCGGGCTGCCGACCGGAGGCTCTTCCCGGGCGAGAGCCCCCTCGACTTACGCTTTCCCGTGGGCGAAGAAGATGCACACCAGCTGGTGCCCGATGAACTTTTGGCGGAGGTGGCCCTCCCCCTCGATGTACAAAATGCTGCAGACCCCTTAGAGGCGTTCACTTTCGTAGGCACGCCTGATCTCCTGGATACCGCCGCCGGACGCCGAGCGCCCAAGGATTCGACTCCGCATACCATGAGTGGCTCTGTTCGCTCTGCGATGAGCCTGGTGTCTTCGAGCGGCGGTGACGTCACGTCCCACTCCGTCGCAACAGACCTCACGAAAGAAGGAATGCTCCCCGTGGGCGGGGCCCTTCGAATGTTCTGGCAGCTACGTCAGACGCGCGGCACGGAATTGCGACTCGAAGTGGCCGGAGGAGCAGCCGTCACTTTCTCGATCAAACGCGGGCGCGTCGCGGACATGCGAGGACCTGCCCATTCGCGCGTCGCCGAGGCGCTTCGTGAAGAAGGCCTCCTCGGAGCGATGACTCACGACGAGCATGAAGCCAAAGAAGCGATCGATGACGCCGTCAAGGCTGGTCGTCTGAGCGCCTTCGAGCGAGACGCGCGGCTTCGCGTGGCGCGCGAGCTCCTCGTCGGAGAACTCTGCCGGGCGCACGAATCACGCTTCGTGCTCACAGAAGCCAACATCACCACCCCGAAGCGCATCTTTGCTCGGCCGCTCATCGTCGTCGCGACGGAACGCATGCGGGCTGAACTGGGCGCCGGCGATGCACTGCGCTGGCTCGGCATCAAACCCACGTCCACACTTTGGCTTGCACCAAGCTTTGGCGAGATGGCGGACGCCGTACAGCTCGTACCGGAGCTCGCAGCGGCGTTTGAGTCCGCTGCGGGACGACCCGTCCTAGAGCTACTCTCAAGCATCGCTGCGACAGCGGGCGCCGCCGGGGCGCTGTTCTCTCTCGCCTCCGCAGAAGCGCTTCGCTTTGAACCCGGCGAAAAAGCGACGGCCAACGCCGACTCGTTGCGTTCACGAATCGAGCGGGCGCATGGATTGGCACTCGAGGGCGACTACTTCGACGTCTTGGGCATTTCGCGAAGCGCCACCTCCCGTCAGGTGAAAGAGGCCCACCGGCTCCTCATCAAGGCTCTCACGCACCTCGACCTCGGAACGCTGGGGCTCGAAGACCTTGAAGGACCGCGAGATGAAGCGGTTGAAGCCATCGAAGACGCCTTCGAAGTGCTTCGTCATGAACGTCTACGGCAACTGTATATAGCCGGCCTCGCCTCATAAGTGCGCTAGCGGGCCGATATGCGTGGGTGCGGGGGGTTGCTCTTGGGGGTGCGGCTCGCTAGATCCCTCCACATGGCTATTCGCCCGATCCTTCACTATCCAGACAAGCGCCTGCGAACGCCGGGAGAGCCCATCGAGGACTTTGGTCCAGAGTTTCAGACGCTCATCGATGACATGGCCGAGACGATGTACGCGGCGCCCGGCGTGGGTCTAGCGGCTCCGCAAATCGGTGTCTCGCTTCGCGTGTTCATCATCGATGTTGCCGCCGGCGAAGACGAGCCGAGTGACCTCCGTGTTTTCGCCAACCCAGAGTTCATCGAGAAGCACGGCACCACGCTCTTCGACGAGGGCTGTCTCTCCTTTCCCGGCGCACGGGAAGAGGTTGAGCGGGCGGAGACGGTCAAAGTGCGCGCTCAAGACCGTCACGGCGATACCTTTGAGGTGGAGGCCGATGAGCTCCTGGCGATTGCGCTTCAGCACGAAAACGACCATCTGGACGGCAAACTGATGATCGACAAGCTCGGTGTACTACGCCGTCGCTTGCTCCACCGCTCGATGCTCAAGCGCGCAAAAGCCTAAGAACATGCGCGCCGCTTTCTTTGGTTCACCCGCATTTGCGATCCCGTGCCTTGATGCATTGCATCGAATTGCGGATATCCAGGCCGTCTTCAGCCAACCCGACCGACCCGCAGGCCGCGGCATGAGTCTTCGACCTCCGGCGGTGAAGGTCAGGGCCCAGGAACTCTCGCTTCCCGTCTTTCAACCCAAGAAAGTGCGAAACGGGAAGCTCGCCGCGCAGCTCCGCGAACTCGACCTCGACGTCATCGTCGTGGTCGCCTACGGGCGCATCTTGCCGCTCCCAGTGCTCGAAGCGGCCCGTGCCGGATGCGTCAATGTGCACGCTTCCCTCTTGCCACGCTGGCGAGGTGCTGGGCCCATCCAATGGTCGATCGCTTCCGGGGATGCTGAAACGGGCGTCGCGGTAATGGCCATGGACGAAGGCATGGACACCGGTGGTGTCTACTCCATGCGTTCAATGCCGATCGGCGACACACACACGAGCGCCACCCTCGCCCCAGAGCTCGCGCAGCTCGGCGCCGACTTGCTCGAGGAATCGCTGCCGCAGATCGTTGCCGGCGACCTCAAGGCGAAACCACAGACAACAGAGGGTATAACCCACGCGCGTCTTTTGACGAAAGAAGACGGCCGCATTGATTGGTCCAAGGATGTGGCACTGGTCCATGCGCACATGCGCGGGATGACGCCGTGGCCCGGCCCCTTTACGACGCGCGAAGGCGTCGTGTTGAAAATTCATGAAGCTTCGCCCACGCGTGGTCCAGCCCGTGGGGAGCCAGGTGATGTCATCGGCGTGGATGAACGCGGTATTTTGGTGGCCTGCGGTACAGGCGCTCTTGCACTGAGCGTCCTTCAACCGGCGGGGAAAAAGCGTCTTCCAGCGGCGGCATTCCTGGCGGGCTACGGTCGGCCCGCACGTTTCGGCGACTAGTCGCGTTTATCGATGGAGCGATTGACCTGACGGTCGATTCCGTCACGATCTTTCGGTGAAAATCTACACAAAAACAGGCGACGAAGGCGAGACCGGACTCTACGGAGGCGCACGCGTCTCGAAGGCAGACGAGCGGGTCAACGCATACGGCGAAGTCGACGAACTCAACAGCTGCATCGGAATGCTTCGGACACATGTTGAGGACGCGGACATCGATGCATTGCTCGCACGCATTCAAAGCCAGCTCTTTGATCTCGGTGCTGAACTAGCCACCGTTCCCGGCCGCGATGCGAGCGGCCAACCACGACTCGACTCAGCGGATGTACAGGCCCTCGAAGCTGCCATCGATGGTCATGAAGTGGGACTTCCACCGCTCAAGACGTTTGTGCTCCCTGGTGGAACTCCTGCCGCGGCGCATGCACATCTGGCCCGCACCGTGTGCCGGCGCGCCGAGCGAGCGCTTGTTTCGCTACGTGCATCTTCGCCCGTTCGCGACGAAGCCATGCACTACGTAAACCGCCTTAGCGACCTACTTTTCGTCTTGGCACGTGCCTTGAACCATGCAGCTGGCGTTCCAGATGTTCCTTGGCTTGGACGCGGATAACAGCCGTCTCCCCGTTGATTTTACGCACAGTTGACCGTATTCTTTAAGCGTTCCCTCTGTGAGTTTTGTGAGGAAGGAGTTTTGAATCCCTGACCAGGTCGAATCGGGTCCCTCAACGAGCGTGGTGTGCAGGACCGGCATAAGTCATCGGGAAGCCTAAAGCGTTCGATATCAGTTCCCACCTACTGCAAAGTAGGGGTTCGACTCCGTATTCATCCCACGTTCTTCACGGTACGGAACCATAATCAAAAAGAGCCCGCTCGTTTTTCGAGCAGGCTCTTTTTTTGTTGGCAGCGGGGAGCTCGCTAACGCTTCACAGGAGTCGCTTTAAGAGCCGCCTTGCCGGCTTTTTCGTACACCGTGAAGCGAACCTCATCGACGTTGTGCTTGGCTTTGATGGTCTCGGCGTTCTTGCGAAGCGTCGCGAGAAGCTTGTCAAATGTGAGCCCCGATGTCGGTTCGCCACATTTCTTTTTGAGCGCAACGAACTCGTCGTACACTACTCGATAGTGACGGTCGAGATGGCTGTGGGAGGATGCAGCGAGCAGCTCCGAGGGGACAGCAGCGACCCTCGTCGCACCAGACTCATCATCGTCGTCGAAGGCCGGTGGCGGTGGAGGTGGCCGAGGCGTCGGTCGGTCATTCGGTCCCGGAGCGATGGACTCAAGGTCAGCGCCGTCCAGCATCGACGGCGTAGGCGCGTCCATGGAGGCGTCAGCTTCTGGGGCGAACCCGAAGTAAGGCGTGCTCGAAGAAGAGGGAGCGTCGCCGAGAATCTGATCGAGATCGGCAGTGGCCTTCGGCGACGCTGCGCCCCCGGCCCCAGCCCGTGAGAGTCCCTCGTTGACGTCATGAGCCAGCTTTCGGAACCGAGCCGGAAGCGCGGACTCTTCAAGATGCTGAACCCTTCCTTCGCCAAGCGCCGTGATGGCTTTGCGAAAGCGACTCATGGGTCGGTCGCGCTCGATGAACATTAAGAGCAAACCAAGAAGGCCCAAGAGCAAAGGAAGCCCCGCAACGAGGGGCCAGTTCATGGTGGCCATGACGCTGTCGGGAATGGAGCTGAAGAGCGCCATCGGTGAACCCATCAGCGGAACGGGGCGCGCGAGGATATATCCTGCACCCGCATGACGAGCGCTACCCGTCGCGTAGGCGTAGAGCGCGAGACGCCCTTCGCCCATTTCGACCGGCGCTGTGTGGCCGTTCTCGCGCAACTCTTCAAGTTCGAGAGCTGCGCCAAGGTTTGTCTCCATCTCGGCACGACCTACGCTTGCGTCCGGCGAGTGCGTCGCCAAGATATCGCCGCGAAAGAAGAAGCCGAGAGTCGCGCCGGACAGTCGACTTCCGATGCGCTGTGCGAGCTGAGCACCCATCTCACTGCAGTGAACGATGGCGCCGACGTAGCGTCCGCCCTGTACGACGGGCCGGGCTGCGACGCGATACACATCGCCGTTGTACACAAGAACGTCGTCGGTCTGAAAACCACTCAGGGCGCGGCGAACCACTGGAAAGGCGCCGAGGCCGGCCCCCACGGGAGGTGTGGTGCCGCCGAGCTGAGCGACGATTGTGCCATCGTCGTCGAGAGCAAAGAGGAGCTGGGCTGCACCTTCTTCGAGCTGCTCGTTCAAGCTCGCGAGAGTATTACCAAGACCCGCGCGAGCTTCAGCGTTGAGGCTGCCACGACGACCGCCGCTCGCCGCAGCGAGCGCCGTGCGAACATCTTGATGAGCGGCCATCGGACCCAAGGAATCCAGACGCGCGCGCGCATCGTAGCGAAGCCACAACTCAAGTTCGGCGCGGTCACGGCGGAGGTTGTCCTGAACCTCCAACTCCGAGCGATGGTCAAGGGTGGATTGGGCGATGAAGGCACCGGCAAGACCGGCGCCGGCGATAGCCGCGATAACGAAATACCAAAGACGTGAAAACATTTCGGATTAGTCCAGACTGATTCGGTCGACTTCGACGACGCCGGCTTCGAGGGTGACGTTCTGCTCATGCACCTGTTCACCATTGCGGTAAACGGCCAGCACGTAGTCGCCCGGAGGAACTTCGGGGAGCGTAAAGGCGCCATCCGCGGCAACACGTCCGCATGCGGCAAGGTCGTCGACGGGAACGATCGTGCCCTGGACGTGGGCGTAGAGAGCATCCGTAACAATGTATGGGCCGCCGGCGGGAATCGTCAGCTGGCGTGCATTGCCAGGTGCCGTAGGCAGCGTCGCCCCTTCGTCGCTCAGCCCCTCGATGGCCAGCTCATGTACGGCGCCATCCCCATTCATAAGCCGGATGCGTGCGCCCGTCTTTACAACCATCGTTCGCGAACCGAGGTCGCCGCCGTGAAGCGTGTACTCACAGTCGACAGGCTCCGCGACCTCGCCGCCACGAAGCACCACGCTGAGTTCTCGCGTGAGGTCGACGTTCATCTCACGCGCGGCGATGAAGCCGTTCCAAGCGTTCCAGTAATGGTCCGACTGCTGCGATTCAGGGACGGTCTGATTGCCGACGGCAAGCTGACCACGTACCGCACCGGCCCATGCCGTGGAGCTAATGCCGAGCGTCGTTAGGGTTAGAGCCAAAGCCAGTCGCTTCATTCGATCTACTTTCGTCCCCAAGCCGGACGTGGCTGGGACACGGAGGGTACGAAATGGCACCACCGAAAACAACGAACTCGAACGCCGATCGCGATGTTCTCGCAAGCACACCCATCGCTGGTGAACCTGCCCTTGTCGCCCATTTTCGTCTATGGAACGGTAAGGGCGACGCGTGAGCGCGACCCTGTGCGTATTTTTCTCCTACTCTTAACCACTTGTGAGTGCGTGACGCCCATCGTCCGCCCAGCACTCACATCACCTTCTCAAGCGGCGCCGCTCGCAGACGAAGTTCAGCGCGGTGTGTGCCTTGCTCACTCCTGGGAGAATGGTGGCGAACACGGTTACGGGAGCGCAACGAGCTCCGGCACCTTGGACGAACTCAAGGAACTCGGCGTCCAATGGATCAGCCTGACGCCTTTCGGTTTCATGAATTCGCTTCAGAGCGAGTCCGTCGAGCATGTCGGCGAGCGAAGCGGCGGCGAACGAGACGAGCGAGTACGGGCCGAAATACAGGCGGCGCGTGACCGTGGGATTCAGACACTTCTCAAGCCACATATCTGGGTCGGGCGTGGCGAGTGGCGCGCCGAGCTTGCCCCGAGTGACTGGCTCGCGTGGTTTCGATCCTACCGCGAGTGGATATTGATCTACGCACGAATAGCCGAAGAAGAGTCTGTCCCGATCCTTGCGATCGGGACAGAGCTCCGCTCCAGCGCACACCATGCCGATGAGTGGCGAGCCCTCATCGACGACATTCGCGGCGTCTATTCCGGTGAGCTCACCTACTGTGCGAACTGGGACTCTGTCGACGCTGTCTCTTTCTGGGACGCAGTCGACTACATTGGCGTGCAGTTCTATCCGCCACTCGCCTCGAACCCAGACGCGTCGGCGGAGGAAATGGGGGTTCAACTGCGAGGCCACTTGGAGCGCTTGGAGTTAGTCTCAGAACGCGTGGAGCGACCGGTGCTGCTGACGGAGGTGGGCTACAAAGCCACCCGTGACACTGCTGTGCGCCCTTACGAATGGACCGAGCGTTCCGCGTCGCCGGTCGATGAGGCGGCACAGGCTCTGGCCTACGAAGTTCTCTTCCACGAGGTCGCGGATCAGCCATGGATCCGGGGGCTCTATATTTGGAAGTGGTTCACGAATCCCGACACGCACGAAGAAGGCCCACGTGGCTTTTCCCCGCGCGGAAATCCAGCTGAAGTTATCCTTCGTCGGGCTTTTCGACGTCGCTGAGGGCACCCCACGACAAGCCAAGGAGGCGTTCACACACACGTTAGGGGGATAGACCAAGCACTAGGAGTACGAAATAAATTCATGCGCGCACAGGCGTCAGTGACCGCATGCATAACCAAAAAACCGCACCTGTCCCCCCCGTCGTGGATCTGTTCGAATTGACGCCTATGCAGCACGGGATGCTCTTTGAGAGTGCTCTCTCCGATCGGCCTTGGATCAACCTTGAGCAGATCGTTATACGGATGGACGAGGCCCTCGACCCCGAATCCTTCCGCCAAGCATGGCGCCTAGTTCAAGGTCGCCACGCGGCGCTCCGGACGTCTTTTCGGTGGCAAGGACTGACGCTCCCTATGCAGGAGGTGCACGCGGATGCGCCGCTTCGGTATGTCGTAGACGACTGGCGGAACCTCAGCACCACCCGGCAAGAGAGTGAACTCCGATCATTCATCGAAGCCGACCGAGAAGCTGGCGTGTCCCTCGACGAGCCGGCGCCGATGCGCATTCGCCTCTTCCGCTGCGGCGATTCATCTTGGACGATGGTTTGGACCTTCCACCACGCCATTCTCGACGGCCGAGGCTTCACCCTCGTCCTCGAAGAAGTCTTTCGGACGTATGAACAGACTCAGCGTGGTGAGCCACTCTCGTTGCTGCCCGGCCCCACCATGCGTCCTCATGTCGAGGCTCTTCGTGAACGTGATTCGGATGCCGCCGAAGCCTTCTTTCGGGAGCTGCTTACTGGCTGCGAAAGCACGCATCTGCCAATGGAGAGGTCGTCGGCAGGCGAACTACGTCAACGCGAATTTACGGACTCCGTTTCAGCAGACGTCATTCACGGTCTGGAGCGCCTTGGCGTCGAGACGAACGCGACCCTCTATGCGTGTCTCCAGGCTGGCTGGGCCATTGCCCTCGCTAGCTATTCAGGCGCCGGTGATGTTGTCTTTGGGTCTACGCGATCGGGGCGACACACATTCCCCGAAGCCAAAGACACCGTTGGCTGCTTTATCAATACGCTCCCAGTTCGTGCACAACTCGGCGACGAGGATTCCGTCGGGGACCTCGTCAAGGATCTCCGCAAGCAGTCCGTTGACTTGCGCCAACACGAACACACTCCACTCGTGGACATACAGAGCTGGTGCGGCAACGCCGGTGAAGCGCTGCTTTCGAGCAATATTGTGTTTGAACGCTACTATCTCGATGCTCGACTCCGCGCGAATGGGGGCGCGTGGGAGGGACGCCATACAACGCTCATCGAGCAAGGCTCGATTCCTCTGACTCTGGCGCTTTACCTCGGCGACGACGGACTCGAAGTGCGCTTCGAGTACGACTCTTCGGTGTACGATGAAGCGTCGATCAGGCAGCTCTGCCGGCACTTCTCCTTCGTCCTCGCCCAGCTTGCTGTCGCCGAAAGCACGACGCCTATCAGTACCATTTCGCTGCTCGACGACAGCGAACGACAGCAGCTCTTGGCGTTCGGTCGGCCATCGAACCCGATCCAGCGAGACGGCACGACGTACCTCGACGTCTTCGATGCGCAGGTCAGACGCGCGCCCCGCGATATCGCTCTTCGCAGCGTCGATTCAGACGAAACGTGCACCTACGAGGAGCTCGATCGAAAATCTAACCACCTCGCGCATCGACTGAGAGCTCAGGGCGTCGAGCCTGGTGAACGCGTAGCGGTGTGTCTGCCCCGTTCTTTTGACCTCGCGACTGCGCTCCTCGCCGTCCTCAAGACTGGGGCAGCGTACGTGCCTCTCGATCCGTCCTATCCATCTTCCGCACTCAGCCACATGCTCGAGGATTCTGGGGCCAAGGTCGCGCTGACACATCGGTGCACCGATCACGCATTGATTTTTGAGGCCCGAGACACTCTCTTTATCGACGAAGTCAGCCCCAATGAAAATGCGCTGCAGAACGAGCGACCTGCTCTATCACTCAGCGATTCAGACGCGGCTTATGTCATCTACACCTCCGGCTCCACAGGCACGCCCAAAGGCGTCGTCGTATCCCATGGTGCGCTCGTCGCGCACAACCGAGCCATCGCAAGTCTATTTGAACTCGCTCCGGAAGACCGCTGCCTCCAGTTCGCCAGCTTGAGTTTTGACGTGGCCGTCGAGGAGATCCTGTCCACCTGGCTAGCGGGAGCCACGCTCGTTCTTCGCAGCCAGGCCATGAGTGAGTCCGTCTCGGAGTTTCTGAACGAGACGGAACGAGCGGCGGTCACCGTTCTCAATCTGCCTACGGCTTTCTGGCACGAACTCGTGATTCAAATGGACCGACGTTCGTTGACCTTGCCCACCCGCGTGCGTCTCGTGATCGTCGGCGGAGAGAAAGCATCACGAAAAGCTCGCGTGCGTTGGTCTGAA
>JBLHKB010000117.1:0-14408 GCA_047619315.1 Polyangiales bacterium | reverse complement strand
ACAAATCCGCTGAAGATTAGGAGTAGCGCTGTGCCTGTGGCGAAGAGCGCAAGCTGCCACGTGCGGAGGCCAGCCACGTCAATACTCAAGCCAATGTCCTCGCTCGCCGTCGCAGGCGGGAGCGCGATGGGGGATTCACAATCGTGACTCCGCTCCCCGTGACTGCAGTCGTGGACGCTGCCACCGGGCTGCGTGCGAATCACGATATCGCTCCGGTCTAGGGCCTCGGTGGGCATCGAATCGCTGAGACGAATCCGGTGTGTTCCCGGATCGAGCTCTACCCGCGCGACCATCTCGACGCTTCCCGCTTCGCTTCGAATGACGCCTTGGGGATCGAAATACGCGTCGCCCCAGACGACCGCTACCGCTTCGCCATCCACTTCGATACGAAGTTCTTCGGCGAGTCCGTTTCCCCATGTCTGCATATAAGCATCGGCTTCGGAGCCATCGATGCTTCCATCTCCGCTCGTGTCGGCGTCGCGCATGATCCGCGCCATCTCCGTGGGGCCAAGGGTCAGACTAGCGACGACCCGAAGCGCTGCGGGCTCCACATCAAATTTGAGATAGCGCTCTGCACGCAGAACGACGTGACCCAGATGCGCTTCGGCATGAGGTGGCGCAAATAGCGCGGTCACAAGGAACACAATTGAAAACGGCCCCGCCGCGAAGGGCGAGACCGATTTCAAGATTCGTCGACGTTGGGCCAGGGCTCAGCGGACGCGGAAGGGATAGTTGACGTTGAAGGTCGGTCGCGAGAACGGGGGAACGCTTGCACTTCGTACAGCGCGAGCAACGCAGGACTGAACAGCCGGCGGAACACCCGAGACGTTGACGCTTCGAACGCGGCCGGAGCTAGCAAAGACAATGCGAGCCTGAGCGGTACCTGCAGTGCCGCTGCCGCAGCCCGCAACGCGACTGGAAACTCGACGAAGTGCGCCACCGACATCGTCGCGTCCCGGCTGAGCTGGAAGGTTACTCATCGCTGATGCCATCATGGCCGCGGCCATCATGGAGCCGCCGCCGCCGAGAGCACCGGCAAGTAGGTCATCAATGTCTGCATTCGCCGCGGACATTCGTGATGCCATTGGGGAAGGCGTTTCCATCTCGGCGGGAGTGGCCGAGTTCGTCGAGCCCATTCGTGCGGCGCGCCGTCGTCGTCGATCCGCCGCCGAAAGGCCCGTGCCAGAGCCGTCAGTGTCGGCTTCGTCGTCCGAGCCTTCGTCTTCTTCGGTGGGAGCCTCTGCCGTGGGGGCGTCCATCGCTACACCTGCTGCGGCGGGAGCTGCGACAGCGGGTTCGGCGGTCGTCGGGCTACCCGTTGTCGTTTCACCTGCCAGTGCAGTAGGCGCGGCTGCGACCTGTTCCGCTGGCTTGTCCATCAAGACGACGATGAGCGCGACGAGAAGTCCGACGACAACAAGGCCACCAGCGACTGCGCCGATGATGAGCCCCTTGCCTCCCTGTTCAGGTTCGGCCGCTGCCGGAGCAAGAACCGGCGCACCGAGGGATGGGCCAAGGCCACCACCGCCACCGCCGATGGAGAGGAGATCATCCACTCCGCCGCTGGAAGAAGAGCTACCGCTGAGGCCCGAAGATGTCGCTGCTGTGGCACTCGCCAGTGCGCGAATGTCGATGAGGCCTGAGCCTTCGCCTGTGGCATGGCCTGCAGGAGGAGCCGATGGGCTGGCCGAAGGGCTGGCACCGCCACCGCCGCCACCACCTGAGCTACCCGTTGCCAGTGCCTGTAGGTTGGACAAGGAGAAGAGAACGGAATTTTCATTTCGCTGCCCGGTCATTGCCTGGTCGGCAGAGACCCGTGGACTTGGCGCGGAGGCGACGACATCGTCACCACCGCCGAAGGCAGCATCTCCACCACCTGCGAAGAGGTCGGCGCCTGCGTCGGAACTGGCTCGCGCAGCTTCGCCGAAGCCGGCATCACCTCCACCTCCACCGAAGGGATCCGCGCCGCCGAAGGGGTCTGCCGGTGCGGCCGCTGCTGCTGGTGCGGCCGCTGCTGCGGTTGCAGCACCACCGAACGGATCGGCTGCTGCATCGTCACCACCGAACGGATCAGCTGCTGCGCCACCACCGAATGGGTCTGCTGCCGCTGCGCCAAACGCTTGGCCGCCCGCACTAGCGACCACGGTGCTGTCTTCTTCTTCTTCTTGTGCGGGTTCGCCAGTGATCGCTGCGACCAACTCAGGCACATCGCGCGCAGGCTTCCAGCCGTCGAAGCTTTCTTTCCAAACGTAGGCTTCCCAGTCGATGGTGCCATCGGTCAGCATTCCACCAAGTTGGCTTGGTGCGAAGGGACCCTGCTGGTCGCCGTCTACGACAACGTGCCAAACCTGGTCGCTTCCATAGTCGTAAGCAGGAGCTTGCTCTTCTGCCGGTGCGGCCACCTGGTCGCCGCGGACAGCGATGATGTTTGTGCACTTCTTGCAGCGGATTTTGAACACACGGCCGGCGACTTTTTCGTCGGCGATCTGATACTTCGCCCCGCAGTTATCACAGAGGATCTTCATTTGACGGTTTTTCCCCGTTGTCGGTGGATGGGTTTTTGATTTCCCGAGTAGCTTCGCGATGATAGTCGGGTCACGGGTGAACGATCAACAACGCTGTGTCTATCGTGCTTCCATAATCCCCGCATGCTTCTCTGAACCCCGAACGAGCCTTCACTTGGGCACTTTTTTTTGAAAGTTATCGATCGGATGCTTTTGTCGGGTTTTGTGTCTCACGTGTCTATACTTCCTGCCATGCGCGTCTCGTTGCTTTTAATCAGGCTCCTCGCCTGCGCAGGCCTCAGTCTCGTGTTCAGCGCCGAAGCGGTGGCTCAAAGCTACGCGGGCGAGTGGCGAGCTGGACCTCTGCAAGTGCGAAACGTCACACGGAGCTGGGGAGCAGACTGTCCCAGACGCCTCCCAGCCTCTCAAACGGAAGGTGGCGGTGCGGTTCAGGTGGCCCAGTCCGGCGATCATCTGACCTTGAGTGGGTCGGTTCGAGGGAACACCCGTTCATGTTGGAGCGATAATCCTAACCTTCGACGGATCTCGTCGCGTTATCAAGACGGCGCCTGGACCATTATCTGTCGAACGCCCGAAAACGACGCTCGGGCGGAAACCGCCCGTTACTCGTTCAACGCCAGCTCTTCAACGCAGATCGCCTTCCGCGAGACGACGGAATGGGACTGGACCCTCAACGAATCGCGTTGTCAGGTGACACGGACGGCGACTCGCACCTTTACACGCGCCGATGGTCTCGCGGCAGAACCCGAGCCAGACCCTGAGCCGCCTTCGGTGATGGAGGAGGCGCCGCGACCCCAGTGCACGCCCGGCGCCCCCGCCGGCGTACGGCTGTCCCCCGCGCGATCCCAAGCGAATGTAGGGCAGCGCGTTTGTTTCTCCACCCGCGTGGTCGATGCTGCTGGGTGCACCGTTCGTGGACAGCGAGTGAGCTTACAGTTGCAGCCACCCGAGGGTGTCGAAGCCGCCCTCAACGGACGATGTTTTGAGCCCCGCGCTCTCGGTGTATATCGGGTCGTGGCGACGAGCGCTTCGTTCTCTGCCCGAGCTTCGCTGGAAGTCACAACGAACGATCTCTCGGATCTTGTGGCTCAGCGCGATGGAACCGGGCCGCTCGACTCGAATGGTCAGGCCGAAGGCGAAGGTTCAAGTGGCGTCGAGGCGAGCGCATTGGGTAGCACCTCACCACCGCTCTATGGGGGTCTCGGTGTGCTCGCGGCGTTGCTCCTCGGGGGCATTCTATTGCTCGTGAGCCGCAAGAAGAAGCCGGTATCGATCTCAGAAGAATATGGCGTTCCGGCGACTGGCAGCGCTGCCGGTCCGGCTGCCTACGTTCCACCGCCGAAGCCACCGAAGGTTTGCCCACGCTGCGCCCACGAGGAGCGTGGCGATGGCAGCGTGTGTCCGAACGACGGCGTTGCGCTCATCGATCTCAACGACGAGACGATTCGCTTACGTGGCAAAATCTGCCCCAAATGCCGAACTGGGCATGCCGCCGGCACCGCTCTTTGCCCGAACGACGAGACTCCGCTCATCTATCACGTGCTTTACGAAGCACAGCAGAAGGAGCTCTCCGCAAAGAAGAATGTTTGTGCCAAATGCGGTAACTCCTACGACGCCGGCGTTGGCTTTTGCCCAGAAGACGGGACGCGCCTCGGATGATCTTCAAAGAAGCGCTCGGCGCAGTGCAGCGCTTCGTCGCGGGCGCTCCCCAGCTGCCCGAGGAGACTCGTGCGGCGGTAGACACCCTCGAAACCTGGTCGGCTTTGGCAAGCTACCTTGGACAGCTCCACGACGCCCTTGAGGCACTCGACAAAGCCTCAGGAACATCCTGCGAGCCCGGCGGTTTCTTCGAGTTCTATGAGCGCGGCCTGGCGAGAATTCGCGAGTACGCACGTGTTCAGGCCGCGAAGGCCTAAAAAAGAGCCACGCCAGCGAGACTGACTGGTCTTCCAGCTCGTCCTCATAGATGACGCGAAGGCTAGCGTGTTGGGCGTTGGCGGTTGTTGAGCATGCCATCAAGCTCCACGACGGAACGAAAAAGAGCGACGCCGAAGCGCCGCTCTCTCAGTGAGATCGAAATGTTCAGCCGGACTTAGCCTTCAGCTTTGGCTTTGTTGACGGCTGCCGTCAGAGCAGGAACAGCATCGAAGAGGTCGGCCACGAAGAAGTAGTCGCTGACCTGAGCGATGGGCGCTTCCTTGTCCTTGTTGATGGAAACGATGGTCTTGCTGCCCTTCATGCCAGCGAGATGCTGGATGGCGCCGCTGATGCCGACGGCGATGTAGAGCTTCGGCGCGACGACCTTGCCGGTCTGACCGACCTGAAGTTCGTTGGGCACGTAGCCCGCGTCAACGGCAGCGCGCGAAGCGCCCATGGCGGCGCCAAGGGCGTCGACGAGGGGCTCAAGAACATTCTCGAAGTTCTCTGAGCTCTTGAGGCTTCGGCCGCCGGAAACGACAACGTCGGCTTCGGCGAGGTCGGGACGCTCGGACTCGATAACTTCGAGGCCGATGACTTCGATCTTCGAGGCAGCATCTCCACCATCCGTGGCGTCGACGTTCTCGATAGGGCTCTCTCCACCGGATTCTGTGGCTGCTTCGAATTCACTCTGGCGAACCGTGACGACGGCGATGGGCGTGGTGATCTTCAGTGAGCCCTTCACGTTGCCGGCGTACATGGGACGCGTGTAGATGAGCTCCCCACCGTCGATGGTGACGGCGCTGATGTCCGACGCGACGCCGGCTTCGAGCTTCGCGGCGACGCGCGGAAGGAGGTCCTTTCCGAAGGTGTTCGCCGTGGCGACGATGACTTCGTAGCCCTCGGCAGCAACGGCAGCGATGCTCGGTGCGTATGCTTCATTGGTGTAGCCGCCGGCGATTTCGGTGGTGATGAGCTTGCGCGCGCCGTAGCCCTTGAGTGCAGCGGCAGCGCCAGCGGCACCTTCGCCGATGACGTGGATATCGAAGGCGCCGCCTTCGGAAGCCGTTTTCGCGAATGCGACGGCAGAGAGAGTGGTCTTGCGAGATGCGCCTGCGGCGAGCTCAGCGATGACGAGTACGTTTGCCATAGTCTTGTTCCTATCTGTCTTCTGAGGACGCAGCCTCAGAGGACCTTGGCTTCGGTTTGGAGTTTCTCGACGAGTTCGTCCACGCTCTCAACGAAGGTGGTGTTGCCGGAACGAGCCGGGGGGAGTTCGAAGGACACGTACTCGTTGACGCGCTTGATCTCGACGCCGAGTTCGCTGGCGGAGGTCTCCACCATCGGCTTCTTCTTCGCCATCATGATGCCGCGCACGGACGCGAAGCGGGCTTTGTCCGACTCTGGGTATTTGTAGTCGGCCGGGGTCGCACCGTTCTTGACGGACTCTGGCTGAAGGATGCGGTCCGAGCTTGTGAACACACAGGGGCCGGTGACCTTGATCGTCTGCTGACCTGCATCGAGCTCTCGCTTGACCTCAAAGGTCTTGCCGTCGTCGTCCGTCGAGATGCGCGTGACGTAGTTGACCATGGGCCAGCCGAGGAACTCAGCGAGCTTGGTGCCAGCGACATTCGAATCACCGTCAGCGGACTGCTTGCCGAGGAAGACCACGTCGGGCTGCTCGTTCTCGACGACCTTCGCGAGGAGCTGAGCTACGACGTGGGAGTCGAGGGCTTCGTCTTCCGCGTCGATGATGATGCCGCGCTCGGCACCCATCGCGAGACCTTGGCGAACCGTCTGAGCGGCTTCCTTGGGGCCGATGGTCACGAGGATGACTTCACCCACGCGCTTCTTGTCTGCGGCATTTTCCGTGAGACGAAGCGCCGCTTCCAGGCTCCACTCGTCGAAGGGGTTGAGCTTCCACTCAAGTCCTTCGCTAGTGACGGACTTACCGTCTTCGGCGATCTTCACCTTGTTGGCGTTGTCTGGGTCAGCAACGCGTTTGATGGGAACGAGGATTTTCACTCGGGTTCTCCCTTTCGAGGATGTGCGCCAAAGCGCCTGGTTGTTGCTCTGCCGGACATCGGCAGAGGGAAATCAAGAAGGCAGTAGGGGGACCAGCGACGAAGGTCAAGCTCGTCCGTGAGACTCACTGGTCCGCCTCGTTTGCTCGGACCTGAACCCGGAGCCCGTCGAGGAAGAGGTTGGCGAACTGGTGAGCCGCCTTCTTGAGCTCCGCGGGCTGTGGCGAGTCGTCTTTGGAACCCAGAGCCCAGGTCAGCGCCAAGCCGTCGAGGCCGCCATAGAGCGCTCGGGCGGCAACACGTGGGTTGATATCACCGCGGAAGAGGGCCTCTTTTTGCCCCACGGCGATGACGTTCGCGATGAGCTCAAGGTAGCGGGTAAAAAGGGGCGCCGCGTACTGTTTAAGAAGGGTCGACGACTGCCGCAGGTTCACCGTCACAACCTCTGCGAGATCGCGAGAGTCTTCCAGGAGCCCAAGCTGGAGCTCCATGATGCGGCGGACCTTTTCTTCGCTGTTGCGGTCCGAAGTGGAGATGCGCTCAAGAATACAAAGGAGCGCGTTCATCCGATCTTCGAAGATGCTGATGAGGACCGCGTCCTTGTTCTCGAAGTAGAGATAGATGGTGCCGTCCGCGACGCCGGCCGCCTTGGCGATTTCACTCACACGCGTCGCGTAGAAGCCCTTTTGCGCAAACACCTGGATCGCCGCTTGGAGGATCCGCTCACGCTTGTCGACGGACGCGCCCTTTTTGGCTTTTTCAGCCATCAGTGGGTCCCTCGGGGCAAAACTGAATGAGTATTCATTCGCTTGCCACGGACTAGCACGACCTTCCAAGGCGTCAACATCCGGATCGGAATGACCAAAGTGGTCACTCTTGAGGTCCAGACCTGGACAATTCATATCACAAATGATACGGTCAGTTGGACAAGTTCGGCTTTTTTGACGCGCGAAGCAGCCTAAACGGGCTCCCCTTGTCGCATTGCGGGCCAAGTGCTGTTCTGCGAGGAGAACCGTTTTTTCGTGCGGCGAAGGTCCAGGTCAGGCCTTGCCAATCGCGAAGTCGTCACTACCCACCGCGAGTTTTAGCGAGACTGGCGGCGAAACGCATCCGGCTGCTGACCACGCCCGACAATAAAGAGGGGCGTCGCGCCGCGAAGGGCCGAAGTCACGCTGGCGTTCGGCGGCGAGACACCCAGTCCCTGAGTTCGTGCCGCACGGAGCGCCATCGCGCGAGCATCGAGTCCCTCACGTTCACCGGAGCGGGCGGCACGCTGCGGAGCACGCCCAAGACTTCGCTCGACGAGCGCAGGCAGCGCTTCGACCTCTTCTTCGTTCAGATCCATGGCGACAGCAGCCCAGCTCCCCGACGAGTCCCCGCCACCTTCGTGCCAGCGAACGCGCAACCCAGCCCTTCGAAACGCACCCGCGGCGTGAGAGGCGTAGTTCGATGCCGCTTCACGTGCACCTTCTTCGGATCCGGCGGCTCGCCAGGCGATGACGACGCGCGGACGCCGTCCCTCGTGCTCGGCAGGGATGAGGTTTGTGTCGTGTTCAGTCGGTGGAGCGGGGCTTACGGGTTGTGGTGGCGCAGCCCCCGCCGGAAGTCGCCCGGCTGCGGCAGCAGCGGATTCAAGGACCGCATCGACGGCAACATCGCCCACGATGGCGATGCGAAGTCGTGCGCGTCCACGGGCGGCGGCGAGCCATGGGCCATGTTGTGCTTCGGCGAGTCCGTGGATGCTGCCTTCGGCGACGACCCAGCCCGGGGCTGCCGGTGAGAGCGCTTGTGCAAGCCAGCTTCGCTCTGGATTTACCGCGGCAAGAGAGTGAGCGACGGGCCGAGCGTCTGCCCAGGCGCTGGCATTGAGGGCGTGGGTGGCACAGGAAAGGGTTTCGTCGACGCCTTGTGCGTCGCCTGTGGCGAGCAGCTTGGTGATGCCAAAGAAGTGGGCCGTGACATAGGGCGTCGCACCACAAGCCCGCGCGAGGGTGATCGCGGCGAGGGCATGGGCACCATGTTCGTCGGGCGCATCTTGAGCGGCACCACCGGCCCAAAGGACAGCCACACCCACCTCGCCTGGCTGCCTGCGGATCAAGACTCTTCCACCGCCCGCAAAGCTCCCTTGGGCGCCGCTTTCGTTCGCCTCGCCTTCGAAAGCAACGCCGTCTTGGGTCATGAGCGATGAAACCAGGGCTCGACAGGCTTCGATGTCTCGATTGGGCCGCTCGGCGCAAACGCTTCCGATGCCTACTTGCAGAGCGGGGCCTTCCGAAGAAGGTTCAGCGAGCCAGATGTCCATCGCGCCTGGAAGCCACGCGCGGCGCTGGCGGCGACGGGAATGAGCCAAGAGATCGCGCGCCGCCTCGATGTGGCCCTCGCTCAGTTCTCCATGAATCTCGATGGACGCGAGCACGATCGCGGCTCCGCGAATGCGAAAGAGGCGTGGGCGTCGGCCCTCATGAGCCACGGACTCGGCGAAGGAGCGCGCGCGTTCGGCGTCTTGAAAACGAAACGCGAGGGCCAGGGCGTCGCGGCCGCCTGCTTCAACGCGGAGGGCTCGACTTTCGCTGCCTGGAGACGCGAGGGGAGGGCGCACCTCAGCGTTTGCGGAGAGCACGCGTGCGAGGGATGAGGGGTCCGGTTCGCCGCTCAGGTTTCCCTCGAGGCGAAGGAGCGCGCGCGCACGACCAAAGTGCCTCTCGATATGTCTCTGAATGGCGCCCCGAGAGAGGTCCGCATCTTCAGCGGACTGAGCTAGCGGGTGCAGGTCTTTTCCCCAGGTTGCGGCGAGGGCGAGTGACTCGACACGCCGGGATGGGGTGGCGAGATCGACGCGCTGGGCTGTGCGAAGACGCGCGCGCAGCAGCGCGTGCTCCTCCGATGAGCAATCCCGAGTGATGGCATCGATTAAGGAACGAATGCACACCTCCGGGGAAGAAGCGGGACACTCGGTGCGGAGTTCGGTGGTGTCGAGTCCCGCGCGTGCCTGGACATCGTCTGTCTCGCGCGACCACGCGCTCAGTGTTGCGAGAGCCGGTGGGGTGGATTGGCGGCTGCCCACGTCGAAGACCAAGGTCGCCATGAGCAAATCGCCGGTAGGCCGCGTCATCTCAAAGATCGTGAGGCCATCCACTTGTCGGGCAGCATCTGGCGTTGTGGAGCGAATCGCTGATGAGCGCGCGCCACATCCCGCGAGCAGTAAAACAAAAACCGCTAGGCGTCGTTCTCGTCGCCATTTTTTAGGCGCTCGATATTGCTGCGATGTCGCCATACGAGGAGAGTTGTCAGAACGAGGGCAAGAAGCAGAAAAGCGAATCGGCTCCGACTCATTGCTTCATAGGTGATTATGCCCAAAGCGACCAGCGCGCCGCCGAGGGATCCCAGGCTCGCTTTCTTGGTCAGTGTTTTGAGCACAAAGAACACGACCAGCGCCGAACTCCCTGCGACAGGCGAAACGGCGAGCACTACGCCAGCGCCCGTCGCGGCGCCTTTGCCCCCCCGGAATCCATAGAATACGGGATAGCAGTGACCCAGAACGGCTGCGGCGCCCACGAATGACGCTGAAACATCGTCGAAGTAGAACCGTGCGGCGAGGGTAGGGAGAAGACCCTTTAAAAGGTCCAGAATAAGAACGCTGAGCCCTGCGCCTTTGCCGATTGTGCGCAGGGCGTTGGAGGCGCCTGGGTTTCCACTGCCTTCGTTTCTCAGATCGACGCCGTGGTACCGCGCAACAACAAGCCCGAAGAGAACGGAGCCGAGCAGGTAGGCAAGGACGACGCATCCCATGGCAGGGCCAGAAATAAAAAGGGCGCAGGCCACACCGGAGCGTAGCCCACGCCCTAAAACCTAGGGGCCTCTTTTGCTTCGTGTTTTTAGGCGTGAAGCTCAGCGCGGAGACGTGTGCGGATCTTGTGCTTCTTGGAGTAGACCGTTTTGACCGAGACGTTCATGTCCGCAGCGACCTCTTCTGGGGAGAGCCCATCGACGTAATAGAGCTCCATAAAGCGCTGGTCTTTGATGGAAAACTCGCTCATCGCGGAGCGAACGGCGCTCCACGTTTCACGGGCGATGAGGCGCTCGAAGGGGTTGCTCGAGGTACAAGCTTGCTCCGTCACCTCTGTCAGCTCGGTGCACTGGGGGCGACGGGAGACCCTTCGAAGATGATCCCACGCAGTGTTGGTGGCGATCATACCAAGCCAGGTGCTGAGCTTGGTGCCGCGCTCCGGGCAGTATTGGTGGAGCTTGCGGAAATCGTTGTTGGCGATTCGCACGAGGAACTGAGCGAAAATCTCCTCGACGTCATCATCAGCGAGAACGCTGCGGAAGCGCGCGGTGACCTTGTGAATGCAGCGGTAGATGAGCCGGTCGTAGCGACGATGAAACTCGCGCCATGCCTTGCCATCAGAAGCGATGAGGCGCGGGAGGAGTTCAAGTTCGGTCCACTCAGAAGCCGTAAGCAATCGGTCGGTCATGGGGTCGGCTAAAGCACAGGCCGTGCCACTGACCCTTCTTCCCGAAATGATTGACCAATTCCATTTTGTGGCCGCTGGTGTCACGGCGATCGCCGCGGGTGTTACGCGTAACACTGTTCCACAGCTGTTACGCTGTTGCGACGGGCGAGAGCGCCCACTTTTGCGACTTACTTTGGCTCTGGCGTTTTCGAAGCCGCCTTTAGCGGAGGTGATCGAAAAGCTATGGAACCTTCACCGATGTACCGTTGTCCTCCTTACATGCGAATTTCTTCCCTCTGCATTTTGGGCCTCGTCGCTTTTGTCACAGTGGGCTGTGGTGCACGTGCGGCCCAGCCCACGACTCCAGCGGCGGTTCAGAACATTGAAGAGCTGCATATCGAGGCCCAAGCGACTCCCGAAGGTTACGTCTTCACGGCTTTTGACGCAGAGAGTCTGTTCCAAGAGGGCGTTCGATTGAGTCGAGCGGGTGAATGCCAGATGGGGCTGCAGCACTATGATCGAGTCGCGGCGGACTTTCCGAGCAGCCGGTTTGCAGCGCCTTCTCACTACAACGCCGCGCTTTGTCTTAAAGACAGCGAAGACCTCGAAGGTGCCGTCGCGCGGTTTGAGGTGATGATCCGAAACTACCCCGAGTCTGAAGACGTTCTTCACGCGCGCTTTCAGACCCTTGAAATTCAGCTTCAGCTTGAACAGTTCGAGGCGGGTCAGGCCATGGCCACCGAGGTTTTGGAGAACGAAGATCTAACGCCAGACCAGCGAGTCGAGGCGATGGCCCGTCAGGCGCAGTTTCTTCTTGGCGCCGGCGAGAACGAAGCCGCCGGTCAAAAAGCCCGAGAGGTCCTATCTTATGCGCGGCTTCGACCCGATGACGACGAAGTGGTGGAGACCTACTTCTTAGCCGCCGCGAATTATGTCTATGCCGAGACGATTCGGCTGCGGGCCGCCGCCATCGCGCTCCCCCAAGGCACCGTGGCCGTTCAGCGGCCCGTCCTCGAAGAGCGGGCGAGGCTACTGCTTTCGGCTCAGCGCGAGTACTTCGACACGATCCGCCACACCCACGCCGAATGGGCCGCCGCGGCGGGCTACCAGATCGGGGCGATGTACGACACGTTCTGGGACGCCATTATGGCTGCACCCGTGCCACCGGCATCGCCGCCTCTAACCGGCGACGACCAGGTGTTCTACGAGAACGAATACCGCAACGCCCTTGCGTCCCTTGCCAAACCTCTCATTCGGCATTCGATTCGCTATTGGGAACTGACTCTTGTGATGGTTGAGCGCACGGGCGCGGAGTCGGCATGGACCGAGCGAATCCACGCAGACCTTGAGAGAGCGCGAGAGCGCCTTCTTGAGCAGCCGGAAGGGCCCGGTGGGATTCCAAGCGCAAACGCTCCCCCACCCGCCGAGCCGTCTGGAGGTACGGAGTCTGGGCTTCGCTACCCGACGGATGGGGCGATCTAATTCTCGAAAATGAGAACTGCAGACTCAGAATCGCTTGTGGCTGGCGCTCGCGTTTGGGCCTAAACTCCCCGCATGTCTCGTATTGTTCCTTTTCTCGCCATCTTCTTACTCATCGCCTGTGGGGATGATGACACCCCAAACGACGCCGGCAGCGCAACCGGTGATGTGTTGGGCAGCGATGCGCCAGAGACACGGATAGACAGCGGGCCGGACTCGGGTCCTGTCTTGGAGGATGCCGGAACGGATGCCGGCTCGGATGCTGGACCGCCGACAACGGTCGGTGGAGATCGACCCGCGCGCGTAGCGGTTCCGCCGGACTACGACCCGGAAACGCCCACTCCCCTCCTCATCGTCCTTCACGGTTATACCGCCACGGGAGAGCTCCAGAACGCCTACCTTCGCACCGAGGCCGCTGCCGCAGAGCACGGAATGCTCTTGGTCTTGCCTGACGGACTTGAAGATGTGGGAGGACGTGGCTTCTGGAACGCCACGCCTGCCTGCTGCGACTTTGGCGGCACAGGTGTGGACGATGTCGCCTACATTCGCGGCCTGATCGAAGAGGTCGGAGAGAACTACAACCTCGACAGCGGACGCGTTTACCTCTTTGGGCACAGCAATGGCGGCTTCATGAGCTACCGAATGGCCTGTGATGCCGCAGATGTCATCACGGCAGTGGCGTCCCTGGCTGGCGCGGAGTTCGACGATGCGACCCGCTGCGAGCCATCTCAGCCGGTCAGCGTTTTGCAGATTCATGGAACCGCCGATGGGACCATTCGCTATGATGGGGGCAACAACGCTGGCAACGCCTACCCAAGCGCAGAAGAAACGGTCTCTCGTTTCGGCGAGCGAAACGGTTGTTCCGACAGTGAAGCCGCCGGAAGCATCGACTTCGACTCCGGTCTCCCAGGAGATGAAACGGATGTGACTCGCTACACTGGTTGCACCGAAGGTGTCGGCGCCGAGCTCTGGACGATCCAGGGCGGCGCTCACTTGCCTGCGCTTCAGCCCGGTGCATCCGGCCAGGTTCTGACTTGGCTTGAGCAGTTCTCGCGCTGAGTGGGGCGAGGGCTTTGACCCGTGTTGTTTGAGAGCGATGACTCGCGGCCTTCGAGGTGACGATCGCCACCTCACGCAATCCCCGGCGAGCCGTCCCGCAGCCACCGCAGAAACACTTCGCTAGTGATCAGCCGGTTTGAGTAGTCTCTTCTTCGGATTGCCTCTCAGAAGCGCCGGCCGCTACATCAAGGAGTTGGACAACATGATGCAACGCTGCTTGACACCCCTAAATCCGTACGTTACATGAGCCGCCCTTCGGCGTAAAACCCTAGGGCCATGGGCTTGCCCATGGGGAGATGATCCCTCATCTCGCTGGCGTAGCTCAATTGGTAGAGCACCGGTTTTGTAAACCGGCGGTTGCGGGTTCAAGTCCCATCGCCAGCTTATTTCTACACAGCATTTGGCTGTGTTTTTCGTTGAAAAGTTAGTGTTTTCGGAGAGTTGCCCGAGTGGTCAAAGGGAGCAGACTGTAAATCTGCCGGCTTACGCCTACGGTGGTTCGAACCCACCACTCTCCACCAGGTTTATCGTTTTGTCCTCGGCTGAGGATAAAACGGTGACCGATTCGCGGGAGTAGCTCAGTTGGTAGAGCGTCAGCTTTCCAAGCTGAACGTCGCCGGTTCGAACCCGGTCTCCCGCTCCAGTTGTCACCATTCTTAGGAATAGTGAACAGCTTTTGCCCAGATAGCTCAGTGGTAGAGCACCTCCTTGGTAAGGAGGAGGTCGTGAGTTCGAACCTCATTCTGGGCTCTGATTTGTTTCCAGTTCTGTCCTAAAAACCATGTTCCTGTGAGAGTGGTTTGCGTTCCCAAAGAGCGCTTCGCTCTTGCATTCTGAGGTAGCTCAAATGGGTAAAGAAAAGTTCGTTCGCAATAAGCCCCACGTCAACGTTGGAACCATTGGTCATATTGACCACGGCAAAACGACTCTGACGGCTGCCATTACCAAAG
>JBLHKB010000116.1:0-14499 GCA_047619315.1 Polyangiales bacterium | reverse complement strand
GCCGTCGCTCTTGCCACCTTCGCGGAATCGGTCGTCCCACAGCTTCTGCGCGAGACGCGCGATGTCGGCGAGGCACGCTCGTTCTGGTGGCAGCGCCTTGGAGCGTTCTACACGATTCTCGTTCTGGTCATCGCGACCGTGGGCGGCGCCGTGACCTTCGCCCGAAGCGATGCTGCGGAGGCTCTTCAGGTCGTCACGGCTCTCCTCGTCGTCACCTGTCCGTGCGCCTTTGGAATCGCCGTGCCACTCGCGCGGGAGATCGCTCATGCCCACTTACGAACTCAGGGCCTCTACGTGCGTACAGCTTCGTTCCTCGACCGCCTCCAGGAAGTTCGCCGCGTGGTTTTCGACAAGACCGGGACTCTCACCACCGGGCAGCTGGGTGTCTCGTGTCTTCGCCAACCAAGCGCCGTCGAGATGATGGTTTTGGCGCGCTTGGCGTCCTCGAGTATGCACCCGAAAAGCCGTGTTCTTCATGATGTTCTAGGGCTGGAGACCCCTTTCGCCGAGGCAGAGTCAGTTCCAGGCAGCGGAGTTCGCGTCGAGTTGGACGGCGTAGAGTACCGACTCGGCTCCGCGACGTTTGCCCTTCGCCAAAACCTCCCGGGTGAACTGCGACGAGCCGACGTCGTGTTCAGTCGCAACGGGGAGGTGCTGGCGGCGTACGAAACCCACGAAGAGCTTCGCCATGATGCCGCCGCAGAAGTCCGGCTCCTCAGTGCGTCAAAAAGCCTCGCAATTTTGAGCGGCGACCGAACCGAGCGGGTCGCAGAGATCGCCAGGAGCCTGGGCCTGAGCGAGGCGCTGGGAGAGCAGTCGCCGAGCGACAAGGCCCACTATGTAGCGACGCACGACCCCGAGCACACCCTCATGGTGGGTGATGGACTCAACGATCATTTGGCACTCCTCGAGGCCCGATGCGCCGGCACGCCTGCCATCGATCGCCCCTTCGTAGCAAACCGGTGCGACTTTTATCTAAGCGCAAGCGGGATCGCGCCAATTCGCCGGGCCTTCGAGGTCGCTACCTGGCTTCGCCACACCCAACGCCGCTTGCTCTGGATCGCCCTGGTTTACAACGCCGTCGCCGTCGCCCTCGCGCTCAGCGGACACATGAGCCCATGGCTCGCGGCGGTGTTGATGCCGACCAGCTCCCTCGTGACCCTCGCCTTTGTCGGGCTTCGTGCTCGGTCCATCGCCTCCGCGCCCGAGAGGGCGGTCCAGCCAGTTCTAGCCCTGGCCAAAGGAATCCAGTGAACGTCCTCATGCTTCTCATCTTCATCGGCGCGGCCGTCGTCTCGCTCTTTGTCGTTCTGTTCTTGTGGTCCGCGCGCAGCGACACATTTGGCCAAGGAGACCGCCTCGCGCTCCTTCCACTCATGGACGACGAATGTGTTGCGCCCGCCTCGACGACAGACGCAACCCTTGCGCCCGATGGCGTGGAAGTACGCATTTCGTGCGAAGACTCGTCTGGCACAGCCCTTGAATAGGGAGTCGCCATGACCTACCGCGACAGCCCGACGACCGTTCGGGTCGAATACGACGATAAAATCGTTCGACAGTTTATCTGGGCCTCGGTGGTCTTCGGCATCGTTGGGATGCTCGTCGGCTTCTGGATCGCTCTGCAGCTCGCCTGGTTCCCCGCCAACGTCGGTGAGTACTTCTCTTTTGGTCGCCTGCGGCCGCTGCACACCAACGCCATCATCTTTGCCTTCGTCGGCAATATGATCTTCGCTGGCATTTACTATTCCACGCAGCGCCTCACGAAGCAGCGAACCAACGACACCCTCTCGAAGATTCACTTCTGGGGATGGCAGCTCATCATCGTGGCGGCAGCGATATCTCTGCCCCTCGGTTTCACTCAGGCAAAGGAATACGCCGAGCTCGAGTGGCCCATCGATATCGCCATCGCCGTCATTTGGCTGACCTTCGCTGCCAACTTTTTCCTGACGCTCAAAAATCGCCACGAAAAGCACCTCTACGTCGCGCTCTGGTTCTACATCGCGACGATTGTCACCGTCACCGTTCTTCACGTGGTCAACAGCCTGGCGATTCCCGTCGGTGCCATGAAGAGCTACTCGGTCTTCGGCGGCGTACAGGATGCTTTGGTTCAGTGGTGGTACGGCCACAACGCCGTCGCCTTCTTCCTCACGACGCCCGTGCTCGGCATCATGTACTACTTCTTGCCGAAGGCCGCGGACCGGCCGGTGTTCTCCTACCGACTGTCCATCATCCACTTCTGGTCGCTGGTGTTCATGTACATCTGGGCGGGTCCCCACCACTTGCTCTACACGGCCCTTCCGGACTGGGCTCAGTCCACGGGAATGGTGTTCAGCCTGATGCTTTGGGCGCCGAGCTGGGGCGGCATGCTCAACGGCCTGCTCACTCTGCGAGGCGCGTGGGACAAGCTGCGACGGGACCCTGTCCTCAAGTTCTTCGCGGTCGGTGTGACGGCATACGGCATGGCGACCTTCGAAGGTCCGCTGCTCTCCATCAAGAGCGTGTCCGGACTTGCTCACTACACGGACTGGATTATCGGCCACGTGCACGCTGCTGGCCTCGGGTGGAACGGGTTCATGGCCGCCGGCATGTTCTACTTTCTCATTCCGAGACTCTACGGAAAGAAGCTTCACAGCGTCCCAGCGGCCAATGCGCACTTCTGGATCGGGACCGTGGGAATCGTTCTGTACGCGGTGTCCATGTGGACCGCTGGCGTCCAGCAGGGCCTGATGTGGCGCGCTGAACAAGAGGGGGGCGGGCTCCTCTACCCTTCGTTTGTTGAGACTCTGATCGCCATTCGCCCACTCTACTGGGCACGCCTTATCGGCGGCACGATGTACCTCATTGGGTTCATCCTCATGGCCTGGAATCTCTTGATGACCGCCAAGAGCGGGAAGGCAGTCCGCACCGAGATCGAGGTTGTTATCCCGGAAAAGGAAGAGAACGAAGTCCCGTGGAAGGACATCATCTTCGCCCCACCGGTCGTGATGAGCTTCCTCATCCTGGCGGTGTGTTCCCTCGTCGCCGTCACCGAAGCGGTCGCGAGTATTCTCTTCCTGGTCCTCGCAGCAGCGATCTTCTTCCTCTGGGTGATCGCCCGTCAGATCGGCAAGAAGACCGACAAGCCGACCTGGCATGCGCTCATCGAAGGACGCGCTTTGATCTTCACAGTGCTCACGATCCTGGCCATCCTCATCGGTGGCGTCGCGGAGATTATCCCTTCGATCTTGACGGTTCCGGAGCAGCTCGCTTCGACACGCAACGTGCCCTACACGCCGCTCGAACTCGAAGGTCGCGATGTGTTTATTCAGGAGGGTTGTTACACATGTCACTCGCAAATGATTCGCCCCTTCGCGTGGGAAACCGCCCGCTATGGCGCGGTGTCCCAGCCTGATGACTCGATCTTTGACCATCCTTTCCAGTGGGGCTCGCGCCGCATCGGTCCCGACCTCGCCCGCGTGGGTGGAAAATACTCCGATCTCTGGCACTACCGCCACATGCTGAACCCTCGTGAGATTTCGCCGGGTTCGAACATGCCGCCCTACGAACACTTGACGGACAACATCGTCGACTTCGATCAGACGGAAACCAAGCTCAGAGCCATGCGATTGGTCGTTGTTCCTTACACACCCGAGGGCATCGCCACGGCCGCAGCGGACGGCCGCGCGCAAGCTCATGCGATGGCGGTGGAGATAGCCGAAGAGGGTGGCATTGAGGTGTGCGCGGAAGGTCAGAGTGATGACTGTGGACTCCAACCCGAGAGTCAGATGGTCGCGTTGATCGCGTACCTCCAGCGACTTGGACAGCCGGGGTCGCCCGCGAGTGCGGCGAATGACGATGCCGATGAAGACGAAACGGAGGAACTCTAATGGGCCGGATGGCACGAGACTTCTACGAGGCGAGCCCCTACTTGGCGCTGCCGATTGCCGCGCTGGCCATCTTTCTTCTGGCGTTCCTAATGGTGTCGCTGCTCACGCTGTCGATGCGAAAAGGCGACGCCGAAGACCGCGCACGCTTGGCGCTTTCGGATGGCCAAATACTCTCAAACGGTGAACGACGCGAGGAGCGAACTGATGCCTGAAAAAAGCGAACGACGCGTCGATGAGATTCAGGGCGAGATCATTCATGTCTACGACGGCATCGAAGAAGCCGACAACGAACTGCCCACTTGGTGGCTGATGACCTTCTACGGCGCCATCGCCTTTGCGATGGGTTACTGGGTCATTTACCACGAACTCCACGCCGCAGAGCTTCCGTCGGAAGCCTATGCGAGCGTCCTTGCTGCGCGAGTCGGTGACGGTGAGATGAGTGAGGAATTCCTCGTCGCACTTCGTGATGACCCCGGCGCCGTCGCCACAGGCCAAGAGCTCTTTCAGCAGAACTGCGTTGTCTGTCACAGCGCTCAGGGCGAGGGCAATATTGGTCCCAACCTCACAGATCCAAACTGGATCCATGGAGGCGCTGCCACTGACATCTACTCTAGTATCTACGACGGCCGACTTCAGAACGGGATGCCGGCGTGGGGCGCTACACTTGGTGGTCAGTCGGTGCAGCGGCTTTCGGCGTTCGTTCTGTCCATTCGCGATACCAACGTGGAAGGCAAAGTCGCTGAGGGTGAGGTGTGGATCGCAAGCATCGCTGGAGATGAGCTAGAAGGTGAGGGCGAAGCGGAGGGTGCCGAAGTCGAGCCGACACTGGAAGGCGAGCCGACACTGGAAGGCGCCGTGGATGAAGGTCAGGTCACGGTTCCATGAAGCGAAAGCTCCCGGTCATTGGTGAAGGTTCTCTTCAAGCGGACGGGAGCCGAAACTACATACACCCCGCGGACGTGAAAGGGCGCTTCACGAACCTGAAGCGTATCGTCTTCGCGTTTCTGATCGTGATCTATCTAGCGCTCCCCTTCATCGATATCGGCGGTCATCCAGCGGTCTTTCTCGATGTGGTGCAGCGACGCTTCTATCTCTTTGGCGCTTCTTTCAACGCCCAGGATTTTTGGCTCGTCCTCTTTCTTCTGACCGGCGTGGGCCTCGCTCTCTTTGTGCTCACCACGCTCTACGGCCGTATCTTTTGCGGCTATACGTGCCCTCACACGGTCTTCCTCGAAGGCGTCTACCGTCCCATCGAGCGCGCCCTCGAAGGGCCTCGCGCGCAGCGCCTCAAGCGAAACGCTGGCCCCTTTACCTTCGACAAGGCGTGGCGAAAAGGGGTCAAACATCTACTCTTTATCGTGGTGAGTTTGGCGCTCAGCCACTTCTTTCTTAGCTACTTCGTATCATTGCCTTCGCTCCTCTCGATGATGGGGCGCTCACCGGCGGAGCACCCAACGGCGTTTACGTGGATCGTGGCGCTGAGCGCCGCGCTCTACTTCAATTTCGCCTGGTTTCGCGAGCAAATGTGTCTCGTGATCTGCCCCTACGGTCGCCTTCAGTCCACGCTCACCGACGAAGATACACTCGTGGTTGGTTACGACGCGTTGCGTGGTGAACCTCGCGGCAAGAAGGGCAGCGCCAAAGGCGATTGCGTCGACTGCAATCGCTGTGTCGTCGTTTGCCCCACGGGCATCGATATTCGAAAAGGTCTCCAGATGGAATGCGTTGGCTGCGCTGCGTGCATCGACGCCTGTGACGCCGTGATGGACAAGGTCGGGCGCGATCGCGGACTCGTCCGTTACGATACTCTTCGCGGTCTTGAGAAACGTGGTGATAAACCGAAATCGCGAGGTCGCCTCATCTTCTATGGAGCTCTGGGTTGTCTTTGGCTCGCGAGCTGCGTTTGGGCGTTTAGTGACCGTGTCGCCTTCGAGGCGACACTCCTGCGACCTCCGGGCGGAACGCCTTATGTCGTCGCAGGCGAGGAAGTACGAAACACACTTCGTATTCACCTAGTCAACAAAGGGGCGGACGAAGCCACCTACCAAATCGAGTCATTGACGAGCGGTTTTGAGGTCGTCCTCGGCGCCGAAGAAGCGGTGCTGCCCGGAGGAGGCAGCCGCTACATCTCGGTGATCGCCCGTGGTCGGCGCGACACTCAAGGTATCCTGCGTATCCGAATCACCGAGGGCGAAGAAACGCGCACCGTCGAAGCACCCTTCGTAGGGCCCGGATAGTGCATTCGCTGCCTGATGATGTCCGCGTGAAGCTCGACTCTTGTGGTCTCGAGCTGAGCGACGACGAGTGGAATCGGCTCCCGAAGTCAGCGAGGGCGCGACTTCAGGAGCTCTCCGCTGACCGTCGCGTGGCGAAGCACACCTATGGCGCTTTCGTGCAATGGCTGCGGGAGACCTTCCTCAACGTCTCGGAGGAGCCCTAGCTGTTTGCGCTTCGAGGTCGCCGTGCCATGGTTTGGTTTCGTGTTGGACGTGCCCCCACCCGCGACCTCAGCTGTATTTCGCGAGATGGCGAAGGCCGTAGGTTTTGGACCCACCGATGAGCGCCAACTCGCCGAGCTGTCACCGTGGCTGGCTCCGTACTTTCCGAAGGTCGTCGAAGAATTCTATCGTGTCCTCCTCGGGAATAACGAGATGGCGTCGCTCTTCCAGGACACAGACCAGGTGGGTCGACAGAAGCGGTCGCTCCAAACATGGCTCGTCGATGTGTTCTCGGGCGGGTACGACGATGAGTACCTTCGCCGCCACGCCGCCATTGGCCGCGTTCACCTGCGCATCGGCTTGAGTCAGAAGTACACGATCGCGATGATGGGAGTTATTCGCGAGACCCTCGACGGAGTCATCGCCGAGAATGCGCCGGAAGGAACCGACGAGGTGTTGTCTCGCCGGGCGATCGGACGAATCTTGGACCTAGAGCTGATGGTGATGCTCAGCACCTACTCGGAACTCCACGATGAGCGCCTTCGGACGCACGAGCGTCTCCTGACCCTTGGGCAGCTGGCAGGCAGCGTCGCCCACGAGCTCCGGAACCCCCTCGCCGTTATCGACACGAGCGCGCATTTGCTGCTCCGGCGGCACGGAGATGATGCGTCCGCGAAGCACCTTAACCGAATCCAAGAGCACACTCGTTTGTGTACCAAGATCGTCCATGGCCTGATGGACTTGGCGAGAAACCAAACCGTCGCGCGGGCTTCACATTCGCTTGCGGAAACGATCCGCATCGCGTCGGCCCACCCCGCCATCGAGCTCTCTCTTGCGGAGATCGATGCGCCCCACGACGACCTCCTCATCGGCCAGGTCATATCGAACCTCGTCAACAACGCGTCGGAAGCGGGGGCCAACAGGATCCGGGTATCTCTCCGGCAGGACGCAGACCACGCGGTGCTCGAGATTCGCGACGACGGCCCAGGCGTCAGTCCGCCGGTTCTAGCGCGCCTCTTTGAACCCCTGGTCTCCGGACGCTCTGAGGGCGTAGGGCTCGGCCTCGCGCTCTGCCGGCGCATAGCCCGAGCCCACGGCGGAACCATCGATGGCGAGAACCTCTCCGAGGGGGGCGCGCTCTTCACCTTGCGTCTGCCCACCATGAACCCAGCACTCGGCAAGGACGTCCTTTGAAACAACGCGTCCTGGTCGTCGACGACAACGAAGCGCTCGCGGAGAACCTTGCGGAGATCCTCTGCCTTGAGGGGTTCGATGCGAGCTTCGAAAGCGACCCGACACAGGTCGTCGAACAGAACCACTGCTTCGACACTTACCTCGTCGACGTCGCGATGCCGAAGTTGGACGGTTGGAGCCTGAAGCGAGAGATGGAGCGCCGCTGTCCGAGTGCGCGCGTTCTGCTGATGTCCGCTTACGACGATATGTCTTTACGAGGCGGTGTGGACGCCGCGACGGTGCCCCTTCGTAAGCCCGTCGAACTGGTGACGCTTCTGCAACTCCTGGCGCCAGAGGTTGAGCGTGAGCAAGTTCGGCGCTGAGAATTCGTGGCCGCGGGTTTTGCTCGTCGAAGACAATCGGCCCCTGGCGGAAAACTGGGCTGAGCTCCTCGAAGAACTCGATGTCAGCGTAGAGCTCACTGCATCCGCCGCCGAAGCGCTCGCGGCGGCCGCAAAAACGAAACCCGACCTCGCTATCGTGGATGTGGGTTTGCCGGACAAGAGCGGCATTACGCTTTTGCAGGAGATCCATCATCACTGCCCAGGGACCGAGGTCATCCTCGTCACGGGTCAGGCGACCCTACAAAGCGCCATGGACGCTATTCGCCTGGGCGCGTTTGGATACCTCCTTAAACCAGTGGAGTCCGAGAGCTTTCTCCATCTCGCCGAACGCGCCCTCGCTGCCGTCGCGCTGCGCGCTGAACGCAAACGTCTCGCGCAGATGCTCGCGGACTCCGAAGCGTTGCACCGGACCCTCGTCGAAGCCGTGGACGCCGCCATCGTTGGCGTCGACTCAGAAGGGCGAGTCGCCTTTGCCAATGGGACCGCGCGAAGTCTGCTCTCTTGGGACGAAGAACATTCGGGGGGCAGCTTTCGCTCGTTCTTTCCGGACGGGGATACGCCTGCGCACCCCGAGGAGGGCACGCCCTGGGTCAGCCAGTTTGGCGCGCGCCGCGTGCGTTGGACGATGTCGCCGATTCCATCACGTTCATCCTTGAGCGCCGTCGCCGTGGGCGTGGATATCACCGAGCAGGAGGCGCTGCGACGTCGCGCCGCCGAACAGGAAGCGCTCGCCGCCGTGGGCGTGCTGACGGCGGGGCTGGCCCACGAAATACGAAACCCGCTCAACGCGGCCCAACTTCAGCTTGAACTCATTTCTCGACGCAGCGCCAAGGGCGTCGACGTGGACGACGTTCAGCGCCGCGCGGCGTTGGTGCGCGGCGAACTCAAGCGTCTCACCTCGCTCCTCGATGATTTTCTTGGGCTGGCTCGTCCGAAGGCGTTGGGTCTTCAGCCCATGGACATGTCTCGCCTTCTCGACGACCTCATTGAACTGGAGTCACCGATTTGCCTGCGGCAGGGAATTCGCGTCACGTCGGATTGCCCCCCAGGGCTTCTGGCGCACGCGGATCGCGACCAATTGAGCCAGGCGCTCCTCAACCTCATTCGAAATTCCCGAGAAGCGTTTTCTGCGGCGAACCTCGAAGAAGGCAGCCTGTGTCTGAGCGCTCAAGAAGACATTACTACGGCGGGGAAGCGGATCGTTCGGGTTGGTGTGACCGACGACGGACCAGGGTTTCCAGAAGGCAATATCCTCGAACCTTTTCACACCACCAAGGCAGCAGGCACTGGGCTAGGTCTCTCCATCGTGCAGAAAATCGTTCATGCTCACGGCGGCGAATTGCGCCTCGAGAGTCCCGACGGCGGGGGCGCCTGTGTGACCTTCGACCTGCCGGCTCGGGAGTCGTGAACCGCGAGTCGAGGTTCGAGCAGCGCTATTCGTGCTCGTCCTCAGACTCGTTCCACTCTCGCAGCCTGTACTGAATTTTTCGGCGACTGATACCCAGGAGCTTTGCCGCCTCGGCCGTGTCGCCGCCACATGCCTCGAGGGTTCGTTCCAAGACCAAGCGCTCTGCTTCCGCGAGAGTGACGCCCGGCACGAGCATATCGAGACCTCCAACATTTGGCCCTGGCGCCGAAGTCGAAAGATCGGCCTCTTCGATGTGTGTCCCCGTGGCGAGGACAACGGCGCGCTCGATGGTGTTCTCTAGCTCACGAACGTTCCCAGGCCACGGCTGGGCCATTAGCCGCGCCATGGCGTCTTTGCTAATTCCGGCGATCGACTTTTCATTCTCCTCTGCATACTTCTGAAGAAAGAAGGTCGCGAGCACTGGGATATCGCTCCTGCGAGCACGAAGCGGCGGCATCGCAATCTGTACGACGTTGAGCCGGTAGTAGAGGTCCTCGCGAAACGTTCCGTCTTCGACGAGGGATTTAAGCGAGCGGTTTGTGGCCGCCACGACGCGAACATCGACTTTTAATGTGTCGTTGCCGCCCACACGTTCGAAGGTTTTTTCCTGCAAGAAGCGCAGCATACGCACCTGAACCGATCCAGGAATCTCCCCGATCTCATCGAGGAAGAGGGTCCCACCATCCGCACGCTCAAAGCGGCCCGTGCGTCGCTGCGTCGCTCCCGTGAAGGCGCCTCGCTCATGCCCGAACAGCTCCGACTCGAGCACGCCCTCGGCCAAGGCCGCACAGTTGAGCCGTACGAAAGCGCGCTTTCGCCGGTTTGAATTGTGATGAATAGCCGCCGCGATGAGCTCTTTGCCGGTTCCCGTTTCGCCTTCGATGAGCACCGTTGCTCGCGCTGGAGCTACTTGCTGAACGAGCTTCTGCACTCGTTGCATCGAAGGGTGATCGCCAAGAATCCCTGACAGCGAGAGGCGCCGACTCACTTGCTGACGCAATGAAGCTGCTTCGGCGGAGAGGCGCGACTTCTCAAGAGCGCGCCCCACGAGGGCGGATACCGCCGTCATGTCGAGTGGCTTGGTGAGATAGTTCTCGGCGCCCTCCTGGATGGCACGCACCGCCGTGTCGATCGTGCCAAACGCGGTCATAACCAGAAAGGACGCATGCGGCGCGAGCTCGCGTCCACGCTTCAGCAGCTCAAGGCCACCCACGCGGGGCATCTTCAGATCTGTGAGCACAACATCAGGGGTCCACTCCTCCAATATTGCGAGTGCGTCTTCGCCATCTTCGGCAGAGCGAGTCTCAAACCCCTCATCTCCGAGAAGCTCGCAAAGAGCTTCTCGGGCATTGATCTCGTCATCCACGATCAGAAGTCGACCGGCCGGCACCATAGCTTCCATGACTCGGGTTTGCTGGATTTGGCGGCGGATGTCGAGGCCGCCCGCGCGTTGTCGCGAAAAGCACGCTCTATCCGCCTGAAAAGACTAGAGAATCAACAGGCACGGCCCGCGCGTTGTCGTCGCAGCCTCCCGTGCGCTAGGGTCCCCCGCGCGCCATGGAAAACCCCTTCGTTCTTCTCAGCTTGAGTATTGCAGCGCTCGCCGCCGGCCCCGTTGTGTACATCGCCCTCCGGCGATACCCCGCGCTCGACCGCGGTTTTCAGTGGGTGATCGCAGCATCGATCATCTACCTGGTTGGCTTTCACGTCCTCCCGGAAGTTAGCGAAGTCATCGGCCCGTGGATCGCGTGGCCCTTGGCCATCGTGGGGATGCTCCTTCCGTACTTGGCTGAGCGCTTTAGCGAGAGCCGAAAGCTTGGTTCTCACAGCGTCGCGCTCGGGCTCGCCTTGGTTGGATTGTTTCTGCACGCCACGACAGATGGTGTTGCGCTGGGCCTCGAGTCGATGCCCCACGAAGCACATGACCACCACCACCATCATCATCATCACGACCACGGCATTGGCTGGGCCGTCGTGTTGCACCGAATTCCCGTCGGTGCCGCGGTCTACGGGATCTTCCTCCGCCGCTCCCAGGGCTTCGCCATTGCAGCCTTCGGTTCCATCGTCGTCGCGACGTTAGTCGGATTCTTCTTTGGCGCGCCTCTCGTTGGCGTTCTAGGTGCTGGTCCCGTGAACGCGTTTCAGGCGTTCGCTGGCGGCGTCCTGCTCCACGTGGTCTTTCACAAGCACGGTCACGAGCCAAAAGCCGCTCCCGCGCCCGCGAGCTAAAGCAGCGGGAGCAGCCCGGGTCGCTTCTGCTGCTGACTACGGATGATGCGATTGCCGGGAATCGCCAGCGCGCGTCGCGGCCGATCGACGTCGAGTTCCTCGAAGGCCTTCTTGTAGTCGCGGAAGCGCCCGCCTGCGTGAACAGCGTCGAGCACAGCTCGCCCCTCAGCGCGTGAACCCTGGGCAAGAACGTATTCTACCCAAGCCCAGCGTGCGCTGGTGGCTCTCAAGTCTACGCGGCCCTTCACGCCCTTTCGCAGGCGCTTGAGCCGATGCTCCACGACGCTGATGCCCGCATAGGGAGTTCCGTCCAGCGGCGTGTTCCGCTTGGCGCAGAAGGGCGCGATGCCAAGGCTGATGGGCACCAACTTCGACAGCGAAAGACTAAACTCGATGAGCTCGTCGATGTCAGCGTCGGTTTCCGTCGGAAGCCCCACCATCATGTAGATTTTGAGGCGCTTCATTTTGTGTTTTCGCGCCAGCTCCGCAGCTTTCACGATGACATCTTCTCGCGCGCGCCGCTGAATCATGTCGCGCAAGCGCTGGCTCGCACCGTCACTCGCCGTCGTCAGCCCGCGGTGACCACCACGCTTGAGCGCGAGTACCAAACGGTCGGTGAGTCGGTCGGCGCGTAGGCTCGAGAGTCCCACTTCGCGTCCGGTGTCGGCGATGCCCTCCACGATCTCCGCAATCTGCGGATGGTCTGTGGTGGCGGCGCCGACAAGTCCCACCCGCTTCGCGGCGTCGGGGATCAAACTCATGAGCTTGTCTTTGGTCACGACTCGCATGCCGCCGTTCGTCGAACGCCGCATGACGCAGTAGTTGCATCCGCGATGACAGCCACGCTCAGGCTCGATGAGAAACATGTCTCGGAGCTCCGTGTGCGGCGTGATGATCTGCGAGTACGCGGGCAAGCGCTCGTCGTCGCAGCGCGCAATAGCCGGCAGCTCGTCGCCGTCGTGGAGGGAGACGAACGCGCTGGGGATCGCGCTGAGCGCGCTGAGCGCGGCGTGTTTCGTCTCGCACCCGAAGATGATGTCCAACGCTTCGTGAACCGTCTGGTCCGCTTCGCCGAGAAGGATCACGTCCACGTAGGGCGCCATCGGAAGCGGGTTCGAAAACGTGAGCGGTCCGCCGGCGAGAATCAGGGGGTGCCGCTCGTCGCGGTCCTCGGCGAGGGGCGGAATCCCAGCGAGCTCGAGGCATTGAATCAGGCCTGCGATCTCGAGCTCGTACGCCACACTTGTGGCCACCACGCGATAGTCGCCAACGGCCCGATCACCCTCGTAGGTGTAGAGCTGCGTCTGCGTCTTTTCCAACTCCGCCGGATCGTCCGGAAGAAACGCGCGATGCGCGCATCGCCCCTGTGTGTTGTTGATCGCGCGGTAAATCGTCTGGTAGCCCAGAGACGACATGCCCGCGTTGTAGGGGCTCGGATAAAGCAGACAGACGGCCTCCGGCGCGTCCTTACGCATCGTCCCGATCTCATCGGCGAGGCGCGACTGCACCTCTGCTCTAGGGTCTAGGTTTTTTCTCACTAAGTGACTACCTAGCAGGTGCAGGGAGCAGACGTCAGTGGACCGTGTGGCTTTGGACGTAAATGGCCGCTTTGACGGGGCAGTCGAGCATTTGCCGGTACATCTTCCCCTTTCGACAAGCGTTTTGCCTCGGTGCTAGCGAACCATCATGAAGAAGCGGTCCCAGCGTGCTTCGTCGCATTCCAGGCGAAAGCGGCCAAAACCAAACTTCCCTTCGGATGCAGGATCGTCGTAGCAGCTCAAGTAGATCGAGAGAGCACGCCCTTTGATGCGGTTGATGGGCACGGGGCCAATGCGCGGGTTCGTACTGTCGTTACTTCGATCGCGATGATCGCCGCGCACAAAGACATGCCCTTCAGGCACGGTCACGGGACGCGTCGAGCGCACGAAGTTGTCGCTGTCGCTGACCCGGTAGGTGAGCTCGCCCAGCGTCTCTTCGAACACATGACACGAGTCCGTGCCGTCGATGTCGAGCTGCTCGTCCTCGTGGCAGGGTCCAAGGTCTTCGATGGGAAGCGCCTCACCATTGCGGATGATCTCTCGACCACGCACCTCGATGGTGTCCCCGGCCACGCCGATGACGCGCTTGACGATGTCCACGCCGTCCAGAGGGCTGTGAACGATCACCACGTCGCCGACATTCGGCTCACCCCAGCTCAGCGCCGCTTCATGTGTCCACGGCAAGAAGAGCCCGTAGAGCATCTTTGCGACGACGACGCGGTCGCCGTTCTGAAGAGTCGGCTCCATCGACGGACCGTCGATCTCAAACGCCTCGAAGAGCACGACGCGGATGAAGACGGCGAGAAGCACTGCACCACCGACCATGCGAACGTTCGCCTTGAAGCGCTCCCATGCGGTCTCTTCAGCTTCCTGGGCGGCCTTCTTTTTCTTCGATTTGGCCGTAGGTGCATCAGACGCAGACGGTCTCTGCTGCTCGCGACGATAAACAACGAATGCGTGTCCAATAAATGCGCCGCCCACGAGGAGGAACATCATGGAAGCGGCAGCGATCCCGCCTCGGTTGTCCAGGATGAGCGTGAACGCGATCGTTCCGGTGAGGTTCAGAAAACCGGCTACCAGAAAAAGTAGACCGAAAATCGCCTCCCCTGCGAGTCGGTAACGCCGTGAATCATCGTTCTCAGGTTTCATCCATGCACCGTCGGTCCAAGCGGTAGCTGATGCGCTACCTCTGCCTCACGCGCTGCGACGACCTTTAGTCGTGCACGCGCCTCGGGGCCAAAAATCGACTCTGCGAGGTCGACGAAGAGTCGAAAGTGGCGAGCTTCGGCAACCATGAGGCCGTGGTAGAACGCCTGAAGACGCTCGTTATTCAGGCCCTCGGCCAGGATCTTAAAGCGCTCGCAGCTCCGCGCTTCAATGAGCGCAGAGACGATGAGGCGATCGAGGAGGATCGGCCGTTTGGGCTCGTCTCGGCGCGTGGCC
>JBLHKB010000115.1:0-14540 GCA_047619315.1 Polyangiales bacterium | reverse complement strand
GAGTGCCGTGAACAGAGCATCTGCGAGCACTTTGGGATGACCGAGAGCCCTGCGTGTGGGCGTTGTGACGTGTGCACGGACAGCGTCGTCGTCACGCCCGAGCTCGAGGCGCGACAGGAGGCCTTCGAGGCGCTCAGCGCCGGCGAGCGCGCCACGGTCATCGCCGCCGTCGGGGAGCTTAGCAAGCCCGCGGGTAAGACCGGCATCGCGCGAGCACTCCGGGGCTCTCGCGCCAAGAGCCTCAACAAGTGTGGGCTGCTAAAAATCTCACAGCACGGCGCTCTGCGCGGAGTCGACGAACGCGCCATCGTTCGCTGCATCGAGGACTGCCTCGACAACGGCGAGCTGGTTCGCAAGGGGAACAAGTACCCGACGATTTGGTTGCCTGGGAAGCCGGTGCGGGCGAGCGCACCGACGCCCGCCCCCACGAAACGGGCGCCCAAACGTGGCCTCGGGAGGGCGGCACCGAGAGCCCACTACACACCACTCCAGGGAGCCCTGGAGCGGTTTCGGCAACAAAAAGCGCGCGAACTAAAATGGAAGCCATATATGGTGTTTCAGAAGAAGACCATTGTGGCCATTGACGAACGACGACCGGGGTCTCTGGAAGAGCTAGAGAGGATCCCCGGCCTGGGCAACATCAAGATCGAACGCTTCGGCGAAGACCTGTTGCGCTTGGTAGAGGAGAACCCGTAATGCGCTGGTGGATCACGCTGGTCCTCACGGCATTCGCCGGCGGGGCGCTGGCCCAGCCTGTAACGGCCCAGCCTGTAACGGCCCAGCCTGCAACGGATCAAACTGCGCCGGAAGCGCAGGTCGACGGAGGTCCCGACGAAGCCGCGGGCGAGGCGACGGAGGATGGGACGCCGGGCGCAACGACGGCAGAGGAGGTGGGCGAAGAAGCGAGTGCGGAAGCGGCCGCGCTTGCCGCGATCACCGCAGAGGAGGCCCGAGAGCGAGCGCGTCACCGCGTCGCGGAGCTGGAGGCACTCCTTGATGGCGAGCCACTGCCGGGGAGTCGATTTGAGGCGCTCTTTAGCGTGGATATTCGGCGTCCGGAGCTTCGGGCCGAAGAGCGCGCGCGCCTTCGTGCGCTTCAAGATATCGCCGAGCTGATCGCCGCGAGCAGCGAGGAAGAAGTCCCGGGTGACTTGGAAGCTGGCGTTGTGGACGCAGGCGCTGTGGACGCGGGCGTTGTCGACGCTGGCGCTGCGGACGCTGGCGCTGTGGACGCTCGCGCCGTTCCAAGCGAGGCGATGGTCGCCGCTGAGCTTGGAGAGAGTGACGCGCTTGCCGACGTCGAGCTTGAAGCACTCGAAGCACGGGCCAACCAGCTCCGTCTCGACCTCCTCGAGCTTCCCGAGCGCGAGCTTGACGTCCGCCTTATTGCCCTCGAAGCACGTCAATCCATCGACGAACGAATCGCCGAATCCGAGGCCGCCGCCGCCGAGGCCGACGAAGCGCGACGCCGAGCCGAAGAGGCGACTGAGCGCGCCAACGCGGACGCGCTTGCTGCGCGAAACGAGCGTGAGCGAAGCATCGCCGAGAACCGGGCGCTGATCCAAGGCGAACGCGCCGGTATCGCGGCGCGACTTGGCGAAGCGGCGCGAGCCCGCCAAGCCGGACACGAGGCGGAGGAAATACGCCTCGCCACAATCGGCAGCGTTCAGTCCGCCATCAGCGATGGTGACTTGTCGCCGGCGCGAGCAGACGAACTCTACATCGCGCTCGTGGGTGTGCTCATCGACACGCGCCAGGCTCTCCGCGACGCCCTCGACCACCGCGAAGAGCTTCCAATGCCGGCGTCTCTGAACGCCACAGGACGCGAAACACTTCGCGCCGAGATTGAAGAGACCCGACGAGCACGACTCGAGGCCCAAGGCACTCTCCAACGTCTGGCCCGCGAGTATGTACGCGCGCTTTCAAGCACGCTCCACGACGGCAACGATCTTCGTCTTGAGCTGCTGTATTTCGTCAGCCCGGCGCGCCGTGATGCTCTCGTGGGCTTTGGCTCCGAGGGCCGCGCGCAGCTTCTTCGGGAGGTTGGGCAGCTCGAACTCATGACCCGAGCGACGGGTCGTCGCGTGCGCGAGGACGCGGGAACCTACCCGGCGCAGCTCTGGGCCTTGGCGACGGACACTGAAACGCGAAGCACTTTCTTCTATCTGCTCGGCATGATGTTCGGCACCGTCGTCTTGTGGCGACGACGTGAAGCTCTTTCCGCGTACGCAGAACGGCGAATCTCTTCGTCCGTTGGACCCAGGTTATGGCGCGGCTGGGTCGGGCGCGCGTTTGCTCGCCTCGAAGCGGTCCTGGGCTCTGTCATCATCATCACGGGGACCGTCGTCGCCATGTCGATTGGACGGCGCCTTGAGTTTGGCACCGGCTTTGAGCTCGCGGTTCACGTCTCCATCGCTTGGGGCCTCTACCGCTTGGGCGTTCGCCTCGTCACCCACGAGCTCTCGGCGCGTTCTTCCTACGTTCGATCAGAGGAGCGAAAGCCCCTCGAAAAGAGCGTGCGCCGCATTGGACGCTTCGTGCTCGTTTCCTACCTGCTCCTCGATACATCGAGCGGCGTCGTGGGCCAAGGCACTCTGTACAGCTACCTGTTCCGTTTCCTTGCTCTCTACGGCGTGGTGCTGGGGCTCGTCACCTTCTTCCGTTGGCGCGACGCCATCGACCGCTACTATCTCGAGACGCATCCCGACGGCCGCCTCGTGCCGGCGATCAAGACGGGCGGCGTCCACGTGCACCTGCCTGCGACCCTCGCGGCCCTCGGCGTCATCACAGCGGACTGGGCCCTGGAGACGGTTCAGGGACTCGCTGGCGGCTTTGCCCTGGGCCGTCGAGCGCTCGCGTTCTTCTCTGAGCGAAAGGTCACATCGGCGGACGCCTCGGCGTCGTCCAGCGATGTGGGCCTCCCCTTTGAACTCATCCCAGCGCCGGGCGCGTGCATCGACGTCTATCCCGAAATGAAAGCGCTCATCGAACGCGCGGGTTCCGAGCGCGGCGGTGCGTTTGCCCTCGTTGGGGAGTGCGGCAGCGGGAAGACTCTTTGGCTCGAGGAGGCCGAGCGAAAGACCAGCGCGCTGTCCCTCGTCGTCCCCTGCGAATGCCACGACCCGGACGAGTTTGGCCGTTGGCTGCTGAAGGCTCTCGGCCACGATGGAACTTTAGAGACGCTCGCTGAAGAGCTCGCCGGCGGTCCCGCGCGCACTATCTTCTTGGATGAATGCCAGAACCTCTTCCTGCGCCAGATCGGCGGCCTGGAACCTTTCACGGAGCTGGCGACTCTGGTCGGGCGCACACAACATCGCGTCGTTTGGTGCTGCAGCTTCTCACTTCACGCATGGTCGTACCTTCGAAGCGCCGCGGCCGGGCAGCAGATGTTCGAGAGCGTTGTTTCGCTTTCTGGGTGGACTGAAGAGGCCGTCGAAGAGATGTGCATGAAGCGCGTTCGACAAGCGGGCCTTAAGGTCGACTTTGGGTCGATGGTGGATTCCGCGCTCATTGGGCGCCCGCGCGGCCGGGCGATTCAGCGTGCCAAGGAAGAGCTCTTTCGCCTGCTCTGGCACTACAGCGGCGGTAACCCGCGCGTGGCGCTGCACTATTGGCAGCGCTCTCTCCAACACAGCGGCGACCTTCGCTGGAGCGCGAAGATATTCGCGAAGCCTGACACGGAGGTACTGGATAAAATCCACATCGAGACGCTCTTCGTGTTGGCGAGCGTCACCCTGCACAAGAACCTCAGCCCCAAGGAGCTCGCCAGCACCCTGCGGATTTCATTCGTGCGGAGCGTCTCGCTGCTCCAGCTCCTCGAAACACGCTCCCTTCTGATCTGTCACGAAGGGCGCTACCATATTTCCACTCACTGGTATCGCGAGGTGATCATTCGCCTCCGACGACGCAGACTGCTGTTCTCCTAAAATGGACGATCCCTCCGCACTTGTTGAGTTCTTTCGGCCTGAAGGCATCGTGCCGGCGCTCGTCGCTTTGTTGCTCGCGTACGGGTCCGGCCGGCTGCTCACGAAGAGCTTTGAGCAGTTGGGCGAGCGCTTTCACGACCGACGGCTGTTTCTGCATCAGGTCAAGTCGATCTTGCGGCTCGTCGCCTTCGCCATTGGCGCGGTCGTGGCGACAAGCTTCGTCTTTGCGTTCTCGTCACAGGCCCTCATCGCCCTCGGCGGCACTTTGGCGGTGGCCGTTGGTTTCGCGTTCAAGGACCTCTTGGCCTCCGTCATCGCGGGCGTGATCATTCTCGTCGACCGCCCGTTTCAGGTGGGTGACCGCGTCGCGTTTGGCGGCTTCTACGGCGAAGTCGTGGAGATCGGACTTCGAACCGTACGCATCGTCACCCTCGACGACAGCCTCGTCACGATCCCGAACAACAAGTTTCTCACGGACCCGGTCTCCAGCGGGAACGCAGGTGAGCTCGACATGCTCGTGGAGACTGATTTCGTCGTCGGCTTCGACCAAGATATCGCGCTGGCAAAACGCATCCTCGGCGAAGCCATGACCAGCTCGCGCTACGCGTACTTGGAGAAGCCGTGGACGGTCGTGATCGCTCCGGAGAAGAACGGGTCCACTTTTGGCGTTCGACTCAAAGGCAAGGTCTACGTCATCGACGTCAAGTACGAGAAGGCCCTACAGACGGACATCACGGAGCAGGTGATGGGCGCATTTCTTCAAGCCGGCATCAAACCGCCGGCCGTGCTTCATCAACAAGCCGCCGGCTGAGCGTTCGAGTCAGGTCGCGCTTGTCAGAGCGTCGTTTCCGCCTGCTCGAGACCTGAAGGCTCGAACTCGGCGTCCCTGGACAGGATGATCTTGTCGATCTCGAGACCGTCTTCACGCATCCCGAGTTGGATCGTGTGGACGCCCGCAGAGTCGATCTCAAGCCAGATATTCGCGTCACGAAGACTGACTCCGCCGCCCGCGGAGACCCCGGTGTGCATGTTTTGGCCACGGCGGGTTTGTGTCCATCGCCATCCGTTGCGAAACTGCATGCGCATGGAAGAGGCGTCGCGCAACTCGTTGCGTGGCCACGTATCGTCGATGCCGACGTGGAGGCCGTTTGCGGCAGGTCCCTGACCGCGTGCGTGAATCCAGACGTAGTAACGGCCGGGGTTCTCGAAGAGAACGCGGTAGCGAAGCGTGGGCCCCATATCCGGGTTGTTGACGACGCCGATTTGGCCGCCGGTGCCGGGTTCAGAATCATCGCGGCGCCGATCGGGGAGTGACTCCAGGTAAGTCCCGTTGCTCGCTTCTCTGGGGTCGATGCTGTCGTCGTCGCACTCCGCGTACTGATTGCAGTCCGGCGCGTTGCCGTCGCCGCAGGTCACGTTCGTTCGACACATCACGTCGGGCGCGGGGCCATCGGCGGCAAACGTGTACCACCGAGTCCACTCATCGCGAATCTGTTCGAAGTAGTGTTCGGCCTCAAAGACGACGAGGCCATCGACCTCTTGGAACTCGGCCTCTGGCGGCGGCCCAGCGTCTTCACCAGGGCCGGCATCTTCACCAGGGCCGGCATCTTCACCTGGACCCGCGTCTTCGCCTGGCCCGGCATCATCAACGGCACCAGCGTCATCGCTGGGAGCGTCGATGGGCGCCCCATCACGACCGGGGTTTGCGTCGGCGCCGGAGTCGGCGCCGGAGTCGTCATCGCCGCATGCGTAAAAAACAAGACCCAAGGAGAATAGCCACACAACTCGTATCATGGCTTGAGTCTACCACGCCGGCGTGGGGTCCGCGCGTCTCAGCGAGCGCGGTGTTCGGTACCTGAGCCTGTGGTGATGAAGATGGCCGTGGCGCTCTCGTTCACATCACCGGTGTGCCAAACCCCGGCCTCGTTGATGGCATAGTCGCCAGGCGAGAGTGTGACGCGCTTCTCTTTGCCTTGAACTTCCTGAACGATGGTAATTTCACCCGCGGTGCAGACCACTACCTCGAGACGAGGCGCCCTTCTCCGCCGTCGGAGCCATGCCGAGCGCCGTAGCCGGCGTACCATTCCATGCCTAAGAACTCCGGCTGAACGATGGCGGTCGCACCGAGCCCCAGATGAATAGGGTCCGAAGAGAGCGAGGCTGGCTTGGTCATCTGTTCAGATTCTCAGGATGACCTGAGAGGATCAATGCGCGGCGGGCGGCTCAGCTTGGTGCGGCGACAAACTCGGCGACAAACTCCGTCGCCGGCGCGTCACGTAGTTCCTCAAGAGTGCCGCGCTGCACGATTCTCCCGTCCTCCAGGACGAACACGTACTCCACCAGCTGAGGCAGGTCGCGGACGTCATGCGTCACGAGGAGCGTGGGGATCGGGCGCGCGCGAAGCTGCTCCGCGAGGTGCTCCCGAACGCGTCGGCGCACGCCAACGTCCAGGGGCGCCAAGGGTTCGTCGAGGAGGAGTATTCGTGGCTGAGTGACCAACGCCCGCGCCAACGCGACGCGCTGCTTCTCGCCTCCAGAGAGCGAATCACAACGACGCGGCGCGAGGCGCTCACATCCCAGCTCGGCCAACGCCGCACGAGCCTTGGGACGCCGCTCGGAGCGGGCGATGGCGGAGAGCCCGAATGCGACATTGTCGACGACGTTCAGATGAGGAAAGAGACCAAAGCCCTGCGGCACATACCCAACACCTCGTGCTTCGGGGGCGACGTCGACGGATGGCGAGAGAAGGTCTGCCCCTTCCACGGTGAACTCGCCGGCGGCATCCGTGAGGCCCGCCAGAGCGCGCAAGAGGCTGGTCTTGCCGCTGCCGTTGGGCCCAATAAGGGCGGCGACTTCATTCTCGCCGCCAAAGGCGACGTTGAGGGAGAGCTCACCGAGCGCCAGGGTGATTTTGGCGCTCCAGGTCATCGACGCCTCCAGAGCGCAGGCGCCGCGCGAAGGAAGACCAGGAGGAGCGCGCCCATCGCCGTCAGAGCGAGGGCGAAGGCCAAGGCGACCCGCAGATCACTTTCCAGGGCGGCGAAGATCGCGAGGGGCATCGTCTGCGTTTCGCCTTGGAGGCTTCCCGCAAAAAGCAGCGTGGCACCAAACTCGCCGAGGGCTCGGGCCCACGCCAGAGAAGCCGCACCAACTAGCCCCGGCAAAGCGATGGGGATCGCGACGCGAAAGCACACCGAGAGTGGAGATGCGCCAAGGGTTCGGCCCACGTCGATGATGTCCGGGGGCACCTTCCGGAACGCCGCGACGGCGGCTTGAATGTAGAACGGAGCGGCGACGATCACCTGGGCGACGACGACGGCGGACGTGGTGAAGGCCAGCTCGAGCTCGAAGGCGGCGAGGACGCCGCGGTGACCGAATGTCATCAACAAGGCGATGCCCATGACGGCGGGGGGAACGACGATGGGGATATCGACGACGACGACGACGACGCGCGCGAAGGCGCTCTGAGTGCGGGAGAGCCACCAGGCCAGAGGGGTGCCCATCACAAGGATTAGGAGGAGGCTCAGGGTGCTGGTCCGGAGACTGAGCCACAACGCCGGCGCGAAGAGTGGACTCGCGATTCCTGTTCGGATGTCCGCCGGAGACGCTGCTCCGCCAAGCGCAACAAGGGGCAGCGCGAGGAAGAGCACGAGCGTGGTCGCCAGCACGGCGGCGCCGATCTGACCCGGCGAGGTCTTTCGGGTGCGGCGGCTCATGGGGAGTCGAAGGCGTGGGCAATGAGGATCGCGCGGCCTGCCGCGGAGCGAAGGAGATGCACAAAGGCCTGGGCCGGTGGCGAATCATGCAGAACCGCCACGCGATAGGGGGCGGCGACGTGCAGAGCGTCGGGGAGAGGGATAACGCGAAAGCGTGCCGCTCGGGTGTCGCTTGCGTAGATAATGGCGGCGTCGGCGGCACCGAGCTCCACTTTGGCGCGAACGAGGCCGGCGTTGCTTTCTTCGCTGACGACGACGGCGAATGTGCGCGCCTGAAAATCATCGCCGTAGAGGCTGTCCGCCCGTTCAAAGAGCCGCCTCGTGTAGGCGCCGATGGGGGAGGCTTCGGTGCCGATGACGAGTCGGTTCGCATGGGGCAAATCCGCGAGGGACCGGATTGGACTCTGAGACGCCACGGCCAGCGTGAGCGCGTTGCTCGCGAACCGCTCGGATTCGACCCCTTCTCGCGACGAGAGCAGGCCACGCATCTGTGCCTCGTCGGCGGACGCAAAAACATCCGCGCCGCCGCCCTCTTCGATCTGCATTCGGAGCACCTGGGAGCCCGCAAAATTGAAACGGACGTTCCAAGAGGGGTTCTCGGCTTCAAAGATTTCGGCGAGTTCTTCGAACGCAGGACGAAGTGAAGACGCCGCGTACACATCGAGCGTGCGGACTTCGGCTTCGCCGCCACACCCAAGGGCGAGAACGCAGAGAGCCACGGCCGGACACAACAAGGACATCGTTCCTGAGCTTTGGCCGACCCGTTCCGCCACGCAAGGCTGGCACCTGCGATGACGCCTTCTGCCTGGACGCGCCGTCAGTACTCGTATGGCCACACAGTTCGCTTTAGTCGGCGCGCAGGAAGCTGAGGTGCTTCGTCAAAATATCCAGGACCGTACGAATGCGGACGTCGTCGCGGAGATCGGGGTGGATGAGCGACCAGATGGTGCGCGTGACCGTGGAGGCGGCTTCTCGCAGCTCCTCCACTTCGTGCAGACCAAGACGCGCCCCCAGGATGCGCGGGAAGAGACCCACGCCGAGGCCGGCCTGGAGAAAGCGAAGGAACGCTTGGCGCGAGCCAGTCGCCACCGCGATTCGTTCGGCGTGCTCAGCTTCCCAATGTGCTTCCGACGCGTGCTCCATCGGTGGACCCGAGACGACCCAGTAGCGCGGCGTCGCGTTGACCGCTTCCGCCGTTCCAAAGACGCCGTACTCTACGTGAAGGAGCTTGCGCCCCAGAAGACTCTCCGGTGGGTTCGACATCACGCCCAGGGCGATGTCCGCTTCTCGTCTCCGCACGCTCGGGCCCGAGTCGGCGAGATGAAGTTCGACGTGGAGCTCCGGGAAGCTCTCGCGGAGCTCTTGGATGGGTTCGATGAGCAACGGCACGAGCCCCTCGACGGTGGTAAGGCGAACCTTGCCGCGTGTTTCGGTCTTGCGCGCTTGGGCGAGCTGGTGGACCTCGCCTAGCCCACTGCGGATGGATCGAGCCAGAGCGGCGATACGAGTTCCTTCTTCGGAGAGCTCGGTGTCACTGCCCTTGGCGAAGAGAGGAGCCCCCAGGGCCGCCCCGAGGGCTTCGAGGCGCCGGTAGACCGTCGAAGTGGACACATCGAGCTCTCGCGCCGCCGCTCCAGTGCTTCCCGTGCGTACGAAAGCCTCAAAGTGTCTCAGATCGTCCCACCGCATTGCCGGGATCATAAACACAGGGTGCGCGGGTGGCTATGCTTGTTCCGCCGCGAGCCTTGAAGCGATGTAACGTAAGGGCAAATAGAACGACTGACCCGTCGCCGTTCTGGTAAGGCATTGTGTGGGGAGCCGGGGTAGAAACAAGTAGTGGCTGGGGTTCGAAGCTCAGATCGCCGTGACCTGCTCATCGGCTTCACGTCGCTTCTGGCGATCATGTCCGCCCATGCCTTGGGTGAAACGGCACGCGACGGCCTCTTTTTGGCAGGTCTGCGCGCTCAGATGTTGCCGTGGGCTTATCTGACGATTGCGGGTCTGGCCCTCATCGTGGTCCGTGCCAACGCTTGGGTCCTCCAGCATTCACGCGACAAGCGGAAGCTCCTGGCCAAGACGATGCTCGGCGCTGCGATCATCGACTTCGGTCTTTCGTGGTGGCTGGGCCAAGGCGACCAAGCGCAAGGCCGAGCTTTCCTGCTCTATGTCTGGACGGGCCTGTTCGCGACGGTGACGGTGGTGCAGTTCTGGCTTCTCATCGACGACGTCGTCGACGTCGGCAAAGCCAAGCGCATCTTTGGCCCCGTCGCCGCCGGCGGAGTTCTCGGCGCCACGTTAGGCTCGCTTTTGGCGGAGCGACTCGTCGACGCTGGGCTACCGCCTTATACGCTCATCGCCGCCGCCGGCGCAGCCCTCCTCTTCGGCGCGATGGTGCCCCTCGCCTGGGGCGTTCCCGAAGCGCACGAGGAAGCAAGCGGAACCAAACCCACGTCACTTGTCAAAGACCTCGTCACACTTTGCGCGCACTTTTATCTCCGTCGACTTCTCCTGATCGTGATGGTGAGCACCCTCGCGCTGACCGGCGTCGACTTCGTGTTCAAGAGTATGGTCGACGCGGCGTATGCAGGGCAGCCCAACGGCGCCGCGGCGATGAGTCAATTTTTCGCGCGCTTCTACTTCGCCATCAACCTCGTGGCGCTCTTTGGGCAAGTCGTCATCAGTCCGTGGGTCTTCTCGAAGTTTGGCGTCAACCGTGCCCTGCTCCTGATGCCCGTGCTCCTGCTCTTGGGCACCGTCGGCGTCATTGTGCTGCCGGTCCTCTGGATGGCCGTCGTCCTAAAGGGAGTCGATGGCTCGCTGCGCCATTCGCTCCAGCGGACCGGAATGGAAGTCCTCTATCTGCCGGTGCCGCGTCGTCTGCGAGAACGCTTCAAGGGGCTCATCGACGGCGTAGGCCAGCGCGGCGGGCAAGCGCTCGCGTCGGTGATCATCTTGGGCGCCCTCGCGATGAGCGGCGATATTCGAACGGTCGCCGCGGGCATATTGGTCTTTGTTCTCGTCTGGGTCGCCGTGCTCGTCAGCATCCACCGCCCCTACCTGGAGCTCTTCCGGCGCACGCTTCAGTCGGGTGTTGAGCCGGGTGTCGGCGTGGGTCTCATCCCCCTGGACCTTCGCGCGCTGGAGTCGCTCGTGGCTTCGCTCAACAGCGAGCGAGATGAGGAAGTTCTCGTCACCCTCGAGCTGTTCGAACGCTACGACCGCGTCGCGCTGATCCCCCAGCTCGTTCTGTATCACCCTTCCCCCGAGGTCGTGGCTCGAGCGTTCTCCCTCTTTGACACAACGCCGGACATCAACATTCTCCCCATCGCCCACCGACTCCTGGGCAGCCAATCGGACACGATTCGCTCCATCGCGCTCCACGCGATCCACCAGCGAGAGCAGTCCAAGACGCTCCTCGACGGACTTCTGGACGATTCCTGTCCAGCCGTGGCGACGACGGCGCTCGTGAGCTCTTTTCAAGTACCCGGCGCCGACACGGAGGCGCTCCAGCGACGCGTATCACGACTCGTCCTCGCCGCGGACTGTGAGACCCTTTGCGCCCTCGCCAACGCCGTCGGGCGGGCCGGCGCAGAGGAGCTTCGCTGGGTCCTCGACGAGCTCCTACAGAGTCGCGATCTCAAAGTGCAGGCAGCCGCCGCGCGCGCTCTGGCGGAGGTGCCCGCGAAGGAGTCTCTTCCCCGGCTGCTGCCCCTTCTTCAACGTGCGATCACACGCTCCCCGGCCAGAGACGCCATCACCGCCCTCGGCGGAGACGCGCTCCCCGCACTGGCCGAGTACCTCGACGACGAATCCTTGCCGCGCCGAGTTCGGCGCCATCTGCCTCGGACGATTCTGCGCTTTCAAAGCCAGGCGGCCCTCGATGTGCTCAGCAACAGACTGCTTCGCGACCGAGACGGCGCCGTTCGTTTCAAGATCCTCCGAGGTATGGGCCGGCTCATCGCTGACAACCCCGGCTACACTGTGGATCGCACCATGCTCGAAGGCGTGGTTCACGCTCACCTAGAGCGCATACTGCGCTTCGAAGAGTGGAGCGTTTGTCTCTTGGCATCGGCCAAGTCTTCACCGCGTTTGCTGCTCACAACAGGGCATGAGCTCCTCCTCGCTTCGCTCAGGGAAAAACGCGTCAACGCACTCGAACGAGTGTTTCGAGTGCTGCACATGCTGAAACCCGGCGAAGGATACGAACTCTATTGGCGTGGACTCAACAACAACTCGCCTCGGGGACGAGCAGCGTCCCTTGAGCTCCTGGATCACGCTCTGCCGGCCGCGTTTCGTGAGACCATTCTCGCGCTCATCGACGACGTTGACCCCTCCGAGCGCATCACTCGCGCTGCGGCGTCGCTCGGCCTGACCCGACTCCAACTCGCTCACACGGATGTCATCGCGCAGCTCCGACAGGATCAGAGCGGGATGCTCAAAGCCATCGCGGAATACCACACCGCGGAGCTCGCCGAGGAGCGAACCGAGGTCGATGGGCGGGACGGCGTTTCTCTCGCGGACATCGCCGAGCGCTCGATGGCCTCGTTCCAAGAGCTGGACACCAGTCATGCGTGATCTACTCGGCTCCAGCGCCATCGACCGTGTCATCGCGCTACGAAGCTTTCCTGGTTATGGGTCCCTTTCGCTGGACGCCGTCGACGGCCTCGCGAGCGCCGCCGAGGACCGCCACGTGACGACCGGCGAGTACCTTTTTCGGGCGGGCGAGGTGCCTGCAGAGGTCTTCTTCATCACCAGTGGGCGTGTGGAGACACGCAAGAGCGGCCAAGTGATTCGTGACTTCACTACGGGCAGCGCTGTGGGCGGCCTGGCGGCGCTCGGCGACAACCTTCACGGCTACGACTGCGTCGCTGTGGAGGACTCAACGCTCATCGTCCTGAAGATGACGCACATGACGGACATCTTTGAGGAACACTTTCAGATCATTCGCGCGGTCCTCTCCGCCATCAGCGGACAGATGCTCGACCTCCGCCAGGCCGTCGGTCCGGACGGAGGCTATGGCGAGACCACGTGGGAGCCGGATGGGCCTCCTCCTCCGCGCATGAATCTCATTGAGCGTTTGGCGCTTCTACGCGGTGGAATGCAGTTTGCCGGGTCGCGACTTGAAGCGCTCGCGGACCTCGCTCGTCAGTGCGATGAAGTCCGCCTGGAAGCGGGCGATGTTCTTTGGCGCGAAGGAGAACCCGCGGAGTCTTTTGTGTTTGTGGTTTGGGGCGCGATCCAAGCCGAAGGCGCCGGTGGCGTGGTGGCTCGGTTTGGCCCCGGGGATGTGGTTGGCTTCCTGGGGCCGTTCAGCGGCCGGGCCCGCTGGTACACGGCGAAGGCGGAGACCGATGTCGTAGGGTTACGCCTCTCCTCGGAGGTGCTCCTCGATGTCTGCGAAGACCACACAGAGCTTGCCCTCGAGATGATTCGTACCTTGGCGAGGGGGCTCCTCGCGGTGATGGTCAACAGCGCAGCCCCCGCACAACAGCTGGCGAAATAGCATAATTGCGGTCCAGACACATGCGCTGGGCCCTGGCTTGGGCTACAGGCGCGTGGTGGGGCGTGGGAGTTCAGCGGTTGGCGTACTAGCGCTCTTGGTCCTCGCGTGGCCGGGGGCCGTGAATGCGCAGTCCCATGCGGACGACACAGACAGTGCGGAAGAGGCGCGCGACGTCGCGGCCGTCGAACCCGAGGCGACCACCCTCGAGCCTCGTGACGTTCCCAACTACGATGGGCGCGACGAGGCGCCGATAAGCGCCCGAGAGGCTCTGCTCTGGGTTCCCCGTGTTCTCCTCGCGCCACTCTACTTCATAAGTGAGTTCGTCCTTCGGCGTCCTCTCGAGTTGGCCGTCACGAGCGTCGAGGAGCAAGAGATTGCGGGCAAGGTCCTGCGCTTCTTTTCCTTCGGACCCGGCAACCGTTTTTTCCTGTCGCCGTCGGCAACCTTTGACCTCGGGTTTCGGCCCAACATCGGCGCGTACTTTGGGGTCGAAGATGCTTTCGTCGCGAACAACGAGCTGCGACTGAACTACTCTTTTGGTGGCCTTGGCTGGAACCTCGCGTCCATCACCGACCGCTTCACGTGGGACGACGGGCGCTGGGAGTTTGCTCTCCGCACGCGCTTTTTTCAGCGCCCTGACGGACGCTACTTCGGGACAGGCACAGGGGTACGCGAGAGCCTCGACAGCCGGTACAGCATGCTCGCGAGTGACACTCAGATCTACGTCGAGCGCAAGCTCGGGGCCGCTGGCCGCGTTCGGGTTCACACGGACCTTCGCTACCGGTCTTTCGGCGAAGACAATAGCGACGGCACCTCCGTGCCAGTGCAGGTCATTCAGGAGATGGTGTCCCTGCCGCCGGGCTACACGACGGGGTACACGATTCATCTGACCGGTGCAGAGCTTGTGCTGGACTCACGCGCGGAGCGTCCAGCGAATTCGACGGGCGTTCAGGCGTCTGCGGATCTCTCCTTCGCCTACAGCCTTCGTGACCCCTCAGAGTCCATGTGGGTCAACTACGGTCTCTCCTTGGCGGGCTTCTGGGACGTCTCCGGCGTGAACCACATCCTCTCGTTGGCGCTCGGCATACGCCTCGCCGATGGCATTCGTGGCAAGGTGCCTTTCACGGAACAGCCCATCATCAGCGGCAACGGTCCCATGAGCGGCTTCCTTGGTGCGTTCTTGACGGGGCCCAGCGCCGTCAGCGCCACCCTCTCCTACAGCTGGCCGATCTGGATCTACCTGGATGGCATCGCCCACGTCGCCGTCGGAAACGTCTTCGATGAACGCTTCAGTGGGTTTGCGCTTTCGAAGTTTCGGCTGAGCGCGGGCGTTGGTATCGCCGCCGTATCGAAGCGCGACCACTTTTTTGAGTTCCTTGTCGGCTTTGGCACTTC
>JBLHKB010000114.1:0-14544 GCA_047619315.1 Polyangiales bacterium | reverse complement strand
TCTCAGGCTTGCCAAGCTGGGCGCCGAGCTCTTCGATGTGCTGATGCACCTGCCGAAAGTGCGCCGTCTCCTCGCGAGCGAGCTCGCTAAGGGGGGCGATGATCACAGGTGCGTCGGCGCCGAAGCGACCCACCAAAGCAAGCGCGCTCTGTGCGGCTTTGAGCTCGCAGTGCGCGTGATCGAGAAGCAGACCCTTCAAGTCCGCGCTGGCGGCATCAAGCCACTCAGGGCTGGTGGGTTGAAGGAGGTGGAGCATCGAGAGGCCGGGATGAAGCTAGTCCTAGGGTTCCGGAGGGTCAAGCGCGTGCGCGTCGTGGTGCGCGTCGTGGGGACGGACTGGTGCGCGTCGTGGGGACGGGGTCATGACTATGACTCTATGATGACCTTCGCTCTCTCTCGCCGCACGTCGTGGGGACCGCGTCGTGGGGACCGTCGTGGTGCGCGTCGTGGGGACCGTCGTGGTGCGCGTCGTGGGGACCGTCGTGGTGCGCGTCGTGGGGACTGGTGCGCGTCGTGGGGACGGGGTCATGACTATGACTCTATGATGACCTTCGCTCTCTCTCGCCGCACGTCGTGGAAGCGTCCCCACCCCATTGCTCGACCCCCCGAATCAGAGCGCTCGGCCTGCGTCATTATAAAGTCATAGTCATGACCCCGTCCCCAATCCTCGTCCGAATTAGAAAAGGCGAAGCTCCGAAGAGCTTCGCCTTAGTCATGCCATCCGGCGGTGAGGTTCAGTTGCCCAAGGGCCCGATGAATCCACCAGCGATGAGGAGGGCGTAGATGACCAGCGACTCGATGAGCGCGAGGCTCAGAATGAGAGGCGTGAACATCTTGTCTGCGGCGCTTGGGTTGCGGGCGATGCCCTCAAGAGCTGCCTGGGCAGCGCGGCCCTGACCGAGAGCTCCACCGAAGGCAGCGATGCCGATGGCGAGACCTGCAGCGAGCGCCTTGTAGGAAGTGGCGTCGAACTCATTTGAGCCGCTGTAGCCGTCCTGGGCGAACGCGACGCCTGAGATGAATAGTGGGGTAAGGAACGCGATAGCGCGCAGTGTGATCTTCTTCATGTTGTTCTCCGTTTGCCTCTCGCGCCGGATGGACGCCTGAAAAATGTCGATGGGTTGAGAGGAGAAAATGTTGGGGGTTTGGGGTTGAAGTTGGGGGGTCAGTGCTCGTCGTGTTCGATGGCCATCGTGATGTAGACCGTCGAGAGAAGGCAGAAAACAAGGGTCTGAATAGTCACGACCAAACAGCCGAGGACATAGACAGGGAGGGCGACGACGGGCGTCAGAATCATCGCGGTGCCGCTAAGCAGCGAGAGGAAGACTGTGAGCACGGCGTGGTCCGAGAACATATTCGCCGTGAGTCGAATGCAGAGCGTGATGGGCCGCACGATGTGCGAAACAAGCTCAATGGGTAGAATCAGCCAAGAAAGCCACCAGACGGGGCCCAGGAAGTGCTTGAAGTAAGCGAGGCCGTTTTCTTTCACGCCATAGATGTGAGTCGCGAAGAAGATGACCCCAGCCATCGCGGCGGTGGTCGTGAGCGTGTCGGTAGGCGGCAAGAAGCCTGGAATCAAGCCGAGGACGTTCGAAAAGAATACGACGAAGGCGCAAGTGCCGATGAGCGGCAGGAAGTACTTCGCCGCCTCCTTGCCCATCATGCCGGCCATCATGTTGTAGACGCCGATGGTGAGCAGTTCAAAGAACGTCGCGACGGAGAACTTACCCTCCGGGACAATTGCGCTTTTGGCATCGCCGACTTTGCTCTTCGTGACAAGCCCGCCGAGCGTCAACAGCAGGACGACAAAGATAAGCCCCCACACGTGGAGCAGGCTGATGTGCCCACCGAAGAACCAGCGCTGGCCTTCCTCGTTGAAGGGAGCTCCGAGAGCGTCGGTGAGAGAATGAATGTCCGGCAATGCGCTGAACCACGACCAGTGTTCAGGTAAGGCAGCAGCGTGTTCGATGGGATCAGCCATGTTGTTCCTCCACGGGGGAGTCGGTGGGTGAGTGAGTGGATGGCGAGGTGTCGGGTGCCTCTGGCATAGTCAACGGCCCGATGACGATGCCGGCCACCAATCCGCTGATTCCAATAATGAAAGCGCGCGAATCGAGTCCGAGTTGGGTGAGGGCGATCCAACAGACCGCCATCAATGCGGTGGTCTTGACCCCCGCGAGAATCATGAGGCGTCCCTTGGAGCGGACGGCCTGTCCAGTGACTTGCTCCGCGAGCCATCGAATCGCCTGCCAGTTCGCCATCGCGACGAGTGCGCCGGCAGCACCGCTGATGAGACCCGCCATGCCGTAGATCATCCCGGCCACGATCGACAACACGACGCCGCTGAGAGCGACGGCCAGTGTGATTCGTTTGAGGAGGGGGAGATGCATGGAGAGAGCTATTTGACGGTGATGGGGGTGGAGGTTTCGTTCGCTGCCGCGGCCCGGCGAAGCTTGTGAGTGAGCTGTGCCAGGGAACGGAAGCCAGCAAAGAGCCCCACAGCGAGACCGACAAGGGTCAGGAAGGTTGTACCGAAGTAGCCGTCGAGCCACTGACCGCCTTTGACGCCCAGTACGACGAAGATGGCCATTTCAAAGCCGATTCCACCAAAATGGCCCAGAGTCTTCAGAGACTTTGGGTCACCTGCCGCGAGCATCGGGGTCTTTTTGACGGAGGCCATACATACGTCGTTGGTTGAGAGCACCGCCCGTGTGACGGTGTGTTCGCGCGCCATCTAGCACACAGTTTTGGGGGGTCAAGCTTGTGCCTACACCGCGAATCCCGAGCATTTACGCGACGTTTTGTTCGCCGCAGCCCGTCCGACCTACGCGCAGGCTGCCGCAAAGGCGGTAGGGAGTGCTTTTCTGGTCTTTTCGAGGGCCGCGTCGTCATGAGCGAGGCCGGGGAAACCTGCTTCGAACTGGCTCGGAGGCCAATAAATGCCGCCTTCGAGCATCGCTCCGTGCCATCGGCCAAACGCATCCCGATCGCATGCGTCGGCATCTTCCCAGCGCGTGACGCCGCCTTCTTTGAAGAACGGAGTGATCATCGCGCCCACCCGCTGAACGGTGCAGGCGACGCCAGCAGCTTGGATGGCTTCCTCGAACATCGTCTGAAGCGTCGCGCCGATGGTCTCGAGCTTTTCATAAGTGCCCTCCACGCGGAGCAACTCCAACGTCTTGAGCCCAGCGGCTACTGCGAGAGGGTTTCCGCTCAAAGTCCCGCCTTGGTAGACAGGGCCCAGCGGCGCTACGTGGCTCATGATCTCGCTGGGGCCTCCATACGCGCCTGCAGGAAGTCCGCCGCCTACGATCTTTCCGAGGCAAGTGAGGTCAGGCACCACGCCATACCGCTCCTGAGCGCCGCCGTAAGCGACTCGAAAACCAGTCATGACCTCATCGAGGATAAGGAGCGTTCCATTTGCGGTGCAAAGCTCACGAAGTCCTTCGAGCCAGCCCTCCGCAGGCGGGACACACCCCATATTACCGGCGACGGGCTCCACGATGATCGCCGCAAGCTCTTTGCCACGCGCAGCGATGAGCGCCTTGGCGGCCTCAAGATCATTGAAAGGCAAGAGCGCAGTGGTGGAAGCGATTGCTTCGGGGACGCCAGCGCTGTCGGGTTGGCCGAGCGTGGCGGCTCCAGAGCCGGCTTTGACCAAAAGGTAGTCCGCGCCTCCGTGGTAGCCGCCTTCGCACTTGGCGACGAGGTCGCGTCCGGTGAAGCCGCGCGCCAGGCGAAGGGCGCCCATCACCGCTTCGGTGCCGCTGGACACCATTCGGCTCATCTCCATGTGTGGGTAAGCGCCGGCGATCGCCTCGGCCATGTCGATTTCGCGCTCCGTCGGGGCGCCGAAGCTCGTGCCAAGGGCTGCTGTCTCCTGAACGACCTTCAGCACTTCGGGGTGTGCGTGACCAACGATCATAGGGCCCCAAGAGCCGATGTAATCGACATATTCTCGGCCATCGGCGCCGACCATCATCGCCCCTTTGGCGGATTTGATGAAAACAGGGTCACCGCCCACAGAACCAAAGGCTCGGACGGGGGAATTGACGCCTCCCACGAGTCGTTTCTGTGCGCGTAGAAAGAGGCTCTGGCTGATGGAATCGCTCATGCGCGGGAGTCGAGTCTCATGTGACGACTACGTCAAGGCGTTTCTGTGAAAAACGTAACGGAATAGAGCCAATTTTATCCGGAATGAGCGTGTCTACTGCGTGTTGCTCTATCCGCGGGAGACGTGCTAGCCCGCATCCCTAAGTTTCGAGAACCGGCTTTGCTGCCACTCACGCTGTTTTTGCTTTCAGAAGGAACCTGACAAATGTCGACCGACGTTCGAGCCATCAATGAAATGGTCCAACAAGAGAGCGCCTTCCTCGACCCCATCATGCATGAGGTTCAGAAGGTCGTCGTTGGCCAAGAGCATATGGTGGAGCGCATTCTCATTGGCCTCCTCACTGGGGGGCACGTGCTCCTCGAAGGTGTGCCGGGCCTCGCCAAGACACTGACCGTCAACACGCTATGCAAGACGGTCTCGGCGAGCTTCTCCCGCATCCAGTTTACGCCGGACATGCTCCCCGCCGACGTCACAGGCACCGTCATCTACAACCAGAAGACGGGCGACTTTACCGCCAAGAAGGGCCCCATCTTCGCCAACTTGGTTCTCGCCGACGAGATCAACCGAGCACCGGCAAAGGTTCAGGCGGCCCTCCTCGAAGCCATGCAGGAGCTGCAGGTCACCATCGGCGACACGAGCTACAAATTGGCGCCCCCCTTTATGGTCATGGCGACGCAGAACCCTGTAGAGCAAGAGGGTACATACCCGCTCGCCGAAGCGCAGATCGACCGTTTCATGATGCACGTCAAGGTGGACTACCCGACGCCCATCGAAGAGCGGAAGATCATGGAGCGCATGGCGGACCACAAGCTCCTCGGACCACGCGCGGACGGAAGCAGCGCCCTCGATGTCCAGGCGTTGACCAACACGGAGCAGCTTCTTCAGGCGCGTAAGTCCATCGGTCACGTCTACATGGACGAGAAGATCAAGGACTACATCATCAGCATTGTGACGGCGACGCGCGATCCAGAAGCTGCGGGTCTCAAGGACATGGCCGCGATGATCGCCCACGGCGCTTCGCCTCGTGCGTCTATCTCGCTCAACCTGGCGGCGCGTGCTCACGCGTTTGTGAAGCATCGCGGCTACGTGACACCGGAAGATGTGAAGGCCATCGGCCACGACGTCCTGCGCCATCGCATCATGCGGACCTATGAGGCGGAAGCCGAAGAGATCACATCCGATGACTTGGTAAGGCGTCTCTTTGAGGCCGTCGAGGTTCCCTGAGTCGTGATCCCACGCGACCTCATCAAGAAGCTGAAGAAGATCGAGATCTTTACCTCGAGGCTGGCCAGCGACCAGCTCGCGGGTAGCTATCACTCGGTCTTCAAAGGCCAAGGCATGGCCTTCAGCGAAGTCCGGCAATACCAGCCGGGGGACGACGTGCGTTTCATCGACTGGAACGTGTCGGCGCGCATGAACGACGCCTACGTGAAGGTGTTCACGGAAGAGCGCGAGATGACCGTGATGCTCGCGGTGGACCTTTCGGCGAGTGGTCGCTTCGGCTCGAGCGAGCGAACAAAGATCGAATGCGTCGCTGAGGTCGCAGCGCTCCTCGCGTTCAGCGCCATCAAGAACAACGATCGCGTAGGCCTGATCCTCTTTACGGATCGCATCGAGCGCTACGTGCCGCCGAAGAAGGGGCGCGGTCACGTCATGCGTGTCGTGACGGAAATTTTGAACGCGAAGCCAGAGGGTACGGGCACGGATCTGAAAGCGGCCTTCCACATGCTGGGAAGCCTGACAAAGCGGAAGAGCGTCGCCTTCGTCGTCAGCGACTTTATCGGCGATGGCTATGAGCGCGCATTGCGCGTTGCGTCCAAGCGCCATGACCTGATTCCGATTCAGGTCAGCGACCCTCGCGAGATGGAGCTGCCCAATGTCGGTCTTGCTCTCGTCGAAGACCTCGAGAGTGGCGAACTCGTCGAAGTCGACACAAGTGATCCGCGCGTTCGTCGCGCGTTCCAACGTGATGTTTTCGAGCAAAAGGCGAAGCGCGAGCAGCTCTTTCGAAAGCTGAGCATCGACCACATCGACGTGAGCGCCGATGGTGACTACGTCCGCCCCATTGCGGAACTGTTCCGGCGCCGCCAGCGGCGCATGTCGAGGGCAGGATGAAGAACGCCCTTCGACATTGGTTCGTTCTCGCGTTGCTTTGCGTCGCGCTCCCGACGAGCGCGCAAGCGCCGGAACCCCAAGAGCCTCCCCAGGCCCCGGAACAGCTCGTTCCACCGTCGAATGTTCCGCTTCCGCCTGAGCAAGTCCCAAGCGAACCCGAGCCAGTACCCGACGAGCCAGTACCCGACGAGCCAGTACCCGACCCGGTGGGTACGGACACGAACCCTGACTCCGCCGACGGTCCGCAGGCGCCGGGCGACGCCGCCGAAGATCCGGACGAGCTTGGCGACGAGCACCGACCTCTGGTCGAGCTGCGCGTTTCCGATGGCGAGGTCTACACCGGCGATGTGGTGACGGTGACCCTGACGGCCCTCGCGCCGGCTTTGGACGATATCTCCGTTCCAAGCGAGCAGGACGTGGCGCCTTTTGAGATCCTCGACACGGATGTTCGCACGGAAGAGCGGCCCGAGGGTGTTCTCCACACGTTTACGCTGGAGCTCCTCGCGCTGGAGCCTGGCGAACACATCCTCGCCCCTTTCCGCGTCCGGGTTCTGACGCCCGATGGAGTCATCGGCCATGTCGAAACGGAGCCGCTGACGATTCGAGTCGGCTCGGTTTTGGGGAACGAACCCAACGCAGAGCCGCGCCCACCCACGCAGCCGGTGCCGCTTCTGGAAGAAGATCCAACGCTCTACTGGGTCGGCGGCGCGTTACTTCTCATTCTTCTGACGGCCCTCTTTACGTGGGTCTTCGCCCGCTGGTGGCGTGCTCGCGAGAAAGCCGCAGCACCTCCGCCGCCGCCGCGACCCCCCGAAGACATCGCCTTGGAGAAGCTCAACGCTCTGCGCCAGAGGCGCGATGCGATGTTGCGGGAAGGGCAAGGCGTCGAGTTTGTCGACCACGTGAGCGATGCCGTTCGTGAGTACCTCGGTCATCGCTTTAGCTTCGAAGGGCTTGAGAGCACCACGGACGAAGTTCTCGCTCGCATGCGAAAACGAAAACTGCGTGGCGTTGGGATCGAAGAGATCGCAGGCCTTCTTCAAGACTGCGACCTCGTGAAGTTTGCCAAGGCCGACTTCACTCTCGACCAGAGTGAGCTCCTCTTGACCGGTTCGTTCAGAATCGTGAGAGCGACCACAAACGCGATGCCTGCCCCCCAACCCATGGCCCCAGCAGCAGCAGCAGCGGCGGCGGCGGCGGCGCCGAAGAAAGAGCCGGTTCAGACCGACGCGGAAGCGCGATGGATGCCGAAGGCAGCGCCTGTGCAAGCGCTCGAAGAAGAGCCACCGGCTGCTGAGCCTCAAGCCGCGGCTCAAGCCACAGAAGCGCACCCAGCACCTCCGGCGCTACAGGCTGAGGTCTCTCCAGTTCCATCAACGAATCCTATCGAATCCGCCGCGGTCCCCACCGACACGGTGGTTGATCCACCTCGGTCGATCCCGGACACCGTTCCACCAGGATCCAAGGCAGCGGCCGTACTCGCGGCGGCTGCTGAAGAAGCATCTTCGTCCGAGCGGCCCATCCCCGACACCATCCCACCTATGGCGCCAAGCAGTGGTGACGACCAGCGCAGCGCGGACACCCTGCGCGGTCTCGCATTCGATGCAGAGAAGGTCGCTCAGGCGACGGCGGAGACCGAACGCGAAGAGGCGGTGCCAAGCAGCTCTGAGGAAGGGGACGACGTATGAAGTGGCTTCGAACGTTCCTCCCCTACGCGTGGACGCTCCTCGTCCTGATCCCTGTTGCCTACGGCATCGCGTACGCCGTCGAGGGCGTCTACGGCGTGCCCCTCGAGGGCGGCAGTTTTCGGTTCGAGCGGCCTTGGGCAGCGCTGCTCTTATTCGCCGTTCCTCTCATCTACGCGGCGCACCACGCGCACCGAAGTACTCGCCCGCGACTGCGTTTTTCACGTGGGCCTGACCTGGCGAAGATCGCTCCTGGGTTTCGCACTTGGTTCGTCGGTGCATCGACAGGTCTGCGCGCGACGGCACTCGCGCTCGTTGTTCTGGGCCTCATGGGACCTCAGAGCATCCACGCGCGGAACAGCGCGGAGATCAACGGCATCGACATCATCGTTGTTATGGACATGTCGCTCTCGATGGAAGCGGCGGACGTGGAGCCGAACCGTTTCGAGGCCACCAAAGAAGTGGTTCAAGACTTCTTGGCGCGGCGGCCGAACGACCGAATTGGCGCAGTGGTTTTTGGACGAGACGCTTATACATTGATGCCGCTCACCACGGACAAAGAAGCCCTGCGGAGCGTCATCCGCGAGCTGGAGCTGGAGCTCATCGACGGACGTGGGACCGCCATCGGCAACGCCGTGGGAACCGGTCTTAATCGACTCCGGCGCTCCACGGCGAAGAGCAAAGTCATCATTCTCCTGACTGACGGCGCCTCCAACGCCGGCAACATTCAGCCAGACGAAGCGGCTGAGCTCGCCCGGACCATGGAGGTCAAAGTCTTCCCGATTCTCATGGGCCAGTCTGCAGAGTCGCGGGTCCAGCGAGGAACGGACCTCTTTGGACGTCCGATGTACCAAATGAACGAATCCCCCATCAACGACGAGCTCCTCGTTCGCATGGCGGAGCGCACGGGTGGCGAGTTCTTTCCCGTATCTGACCGAGGTGCGTTGGAGCGGAGCTTCCACACGATCCTCGATGAGCTCGAACGCACGGAAATCGAAGATTCCGGCAAGGTCTACGCAGAGCTCTTCCCCGTGTTTGTTTGGCCGGCTTTCGTGCTCCTTTTCCTCGAACTTCTCCTTGGTGTCTTCGTTCTCCGGAGGTGGCCATGAATTGGCGTGATTCGTCTCTGTTGTGGCTTCTTGGGCTCGTCGCATTTGCCGTCGCCGCCCTCGTTCTTCGTTTTCGTGCACGCGACCGCGCGACGAAGCGCTTCGGCAATGCCCGCACGCTTTCGACGTTGGTGGTGGGCAAGAGCGCTGTTTGGCGAACCGTCAAAGGCGTGCTCTTCGTGTTTGCGCTAGCGGGCATCGCCGTCGCACTCGCAGGTCCGCAGTACGGCAGCCGAACGCGGTGGCTGCGAAAGCAAGGCGTCGACATCGTCATCGCCCTCGATTTCTCCAAGAGCATGCTGGCGCGTGATGTTCGCCCAAGCCGCATCGAGCGCGCGAAGGGGGAACTCATCCGTTTCCTCGACGACCTCGACGGAGACCGCGTGGGCGTCGTCGCGTTTGCGGGCGACACGATGGAGTTCCCGATGACCATCGATTACTCGTCTGTAGCGCTCTTCCTGCGCGACATGACGCCGATGGACATGCCTGTTGGTGGCACTGCGCTCGGCCGCGCCCTCATCGCGAGCCAGCGGCTTTTGGAGCGCAGCCATCGCCCGAACGAAAGCGAAGAAGAGCGCCAACAAAAGTCGATGGTCGTGATTCTTCTGACGGACGGCGAAGACCACGAAGGCGACCCCCTCGAGGCCGCCCGTGAGCTCGCTGAAGCGGGTATTCAAGTCTACACCGTCGGCATCGGGTCCCGGAGCGGCGAGCCCATTCCGATGTACACGGATGATGGCACCTGGACTGGCTACATCCGGGATGATGAGGGCGAAGTCGTGACCACCAGCTTTAGCGCCGAGGCGGAAGAGACCTTGCGCGAGATCTCTAACATTACCTCGGGTCGCTTCGTCCGCGCCCGCGAAGGCGGAGTCGGCATCGACGAGGTACGTCAACATGTGGCGTCGCTCCACCAAAGCGAGCATCGGGCGCGCCAGGTGACCGTTCAAGAAGATCGCTACGCGTTGGTCTTGTTGCCTGCGTTCTTGCTGCTCGTGCTCGAAGGTCTCTTGCCGGACGCTTGGATTGGGCGTCGTCGTCGTCGTCGTAAGGAAGATGAAGAAGAGGAAGCCGCATGATGAAGTCCCACACACTTTTCGGTTTCGTCGTGTTGTTGAGCGCGATCGCTGCGCCCGCTCACGCTTGGGATCCGTTCGTGACGCCCAACTCAAACGTTGAGACAGGCAACGAGCGCATGAGCGCTGGTGACGCTGCCGGTGCTCTCGCGGCGTATGATTTGGCAGCTCGCCAGCACCCCGAAGAGCCACGCGTTGCCCTTGACCGTGGGCTCGCTCTTCTCGCGTCCGGCGATTTGCCTGCGGCGCGCGAAGCATTCGTTGTCGCCGCGGACCCCGACGCCGACGACGAGATTCGTGCAGCGGCCTACTACGATCTGGGCCTCGCGTTCTACCAAGAAGGCGACACGACCGCCGGGGAAGAAGATCACGAAGCAAGCCAGGGCTTCTTCCGCGAAGCCGCCGACGCGTTTCGCCGAAGTCTTCGCGTCACGCATGGCAATCGAGACGCCGCCTGGAACCTTGAGCTCGCTCTACGCCGAATCCGTGAAGAGGAAGAGGCGCAGGAGCAACAAGAAGAGCAAGAGCGCCAGGAACAAGAAGAGCAAGAAGAGGGCGACGAAGACGGCGATCCGCAAGACGGCGAGCCAGGCGAAGAGGGTGAAGACGGCGAGCCAGGCGAAGACGGCGACCCGCAAGACGGGGATGAGGAAGGCGACCCGCAAGACGGCGAGGACGGCGACCCGCAAGACGACGGCGAGCAAGGCGAAGAGGGCGACGAGCAGGAGCAGGACCAACAAGGCGGCGACGAAGAGGGCGAGCAAGAGGAAGAGGGAGAAGACCCTCAAGAGCAGAATGGTGAGGAAGAAGGCGAGGGCCAGGATTCTGAGGGCGGCGACGAAGAAGCCGATCAGCATCCGGACCAAGGCGAGGAGCAGGAGGGCGGTCAGGAGCTTCCGCAACACGTGGAGCGCGTCCTCGATGCCCTTCAGGACAACGAGCAGAACCTAGAGCGAGCCCGTGCTCGAGCCCGCGCTGCACGAGAGGGCCGACGCGTCCTCAGGGATTGGTGATGAGTAAATCGTTCCTCATCCGATCTATGCTCGTCGCCTCCCTCTCCCTCGTACTTTCGGGAGATGCCGTTGCGCAAATCAGCGTCAGCATCACGCTGACGACGGACCGCGCGAGCGTGCCCGTCGGAGGCATGGTTCGCCTTGTCGCCCGCGTGGACGCGAATGGCGTGAGCCCTGACAACATCGTCATGCCGAGCCTTGAGGGCTTCGTGGTCCGCTCCCGCCACATCTCCCGACCCATGCAGGTGCAGTTCGGCTTCGGCGGCAACCAGCGCGTCATGAGTTCGCAGATGGTTCAGACGCTTATCCTCGAGGCTACGCGCCCAGGGCGCTTCGAACTTCAGCCTGCAAGCGTCAACGCGGGCGGACGTCAATACACCAGCCAGGCGGTGACCATCGAAGTCACGGGGCAGGGCGTGCCGCAGCAGCAAACGCAAAACGTCACGCCGACGGCAGCTGTCGCCGGTGGTGATGGCTATGTGTACGACGATCAGGCATTTCTTCGCACCACCGTGAGCGATGCAAACCCTTTCGTGGGTCAACAAGTGGACGTCGCTCTTTTTCTCTACGTGAGGGTTCGGATTCGGTCGCCCAACGTTTTGCGTGAACCCAGCGCTGAAGGCTTCTGGGTGCAGGATCTCTTACCTGTCACTCGCACGCTCGAAGCGCGCCCGCAGACCATCAATGGCGCTCGCTTCGACGCATACGAAATTCGCCGATTCGCGGCGTTCCCATTGCGCGAGGGCGAACTGACCATCGGCGCCGCGGACATGGAGGTGACCACGGGTGGAGGGATTGCCGATCTTTTCAACGGCGGGCCACGAACCCCAACGCTCCAGCGAAGCGGCACGCCACTCACGTTGCAGGTGCGAGCTTTGCCTGAGCCTGTGCCGAGCAATGTCCTGGTGGGGAACGCGACGCTCGATGTTCGCCTCGACCGAGAGCAAGTGCGAACGGGGGACGCCGTCACGCTCACCGCGACGATTCGCGGGACCGGTAACTTGCGCGACCTGCGTTTCGCGTTTCCGGAAGTTGACGGCCTTCGGGCTCTTCGACCCTCTGTGAATGACAGCGTCATCAGCCCCGGTGGGCGAGTCGGCGGCGAGCGAACCTTTGAGTGGCTTGTCGTCCCCGAGCGGCCCGGCCGACACACGCTGCCCGTGCTCACCTTCCACACCTTCAATCCTGCGACTGAGCGCTACGCAGAGGTCCGCGGCGCTGAGATCGTCATGGAAGCCGCCGGCAACGCCATCGAGCAAGTGGAGACGACTCCAGACGTGGACGAACCCGAGACTCCGGCGGTCACGAACATCGCCTTCGAAGGGCTGCGACCAACAAGCGAGCTTCTCCGGGCTCAGCCTCGTTTCGGCCAGACACCCATTTTCTGGGGCTTCTTGGCGTTCCCGCCTTTCCTTTTTGCCCTAGTGCTCGGTGTGCGTGCTCTTCGACGACGCACCCCCGACGTGGAAAAGACCAATCGAAAGCGCCAGCGTCAGCGCCTGGACGACGCATCGAAAAGCGCCCAGGCCGGTGACGCCCGCGCGTTCTACGCGGCCATCAGCAAGGCGCTCGTGGACGCCCTCGAAACCAAGACCGGCGAAAAAATTGGCAGCCTCACACAGACTGAACTGCACGACTTCTTGATAGCAAACCACATGCCATCAGCGGACGTCAGCGCCCTTGCTCGGGAAATGGAAACTTGTGACTTCGCGCGCTTCTCGTCGGCAGGCTCAACACCCGTGGAGATGAAGGATTGCCTGGCTCGGACAGAGACGATTCTTAGAAGCGTCGATTCCATGGAAGCGAACTCATGAAGCGCGTTGTGGCGATATTCGTGGTGATCTTCGCTTCGCTTTCTGTGCCGGCGGACGCGCAACAGGTCGGGACACTCTTCGAGGAAGCCAACGAGTCATTCTACGCGGGTGACTACGCCTCGGCGATTCAGAACTACGAAGAGCTTTGTGCAGCCGGCGTCGTCGATGGTGACCTGAGCTACAATCTCGGCACGGCCTACGCCAAGGAAGGTCTGCTCGGCCAAGCGCTGCTGAATTTTGAACGAAGCCTCTACCTCGACCCGGGCGCCAGCGATGCGCAAACGAATTTGGCGGCGACACAGCAAGCGTTGGCCGAACGACTGACCGCGACACGTGGCGAGATCGAAACGAGCGAGAGCCGCGGTCTCGGTGAAGCGATCGTCCGGGGCATCAGCGAGTTCACTCTCGGGCTTTTGCTTCTCATCTGCTGGGCCTTGGTGTTCCTGATGCTCATCGCTCGGATGTACTCGAAGGGGCGAGCGCGCGTTGGAACGACGATTACGTCCGTGGTCGCTTTCGTCTTCGTCGGCGTTTTCGCGGCGCTTCTGGCATCCAAGCACGGGATGTTTCGTGAGGGCGAGCCCGCGGTGGTGACCGCCTCCGTCGACCTGCTCGAAGGGCCGGACCCGCGGGCGACAACGCGCGGCGAAGCGTTTGAAGGCGAGCGTGGCAGCCTTGTTGCCGAAGATGGGGATTATGTCCGTGTTTCGTTGGACGCGAGCCGAGGCGGTTGGCTCCTACGTGAACATGTGGGGCTCGTTCGTGAATAGTAACCGACGACGACGTGTTTTCCTCGTCAGCGGGAAGAACGTCGCCTCCTCCCCTTGCGCAGAGCCCAACTCTGCCCCCAAACTGTATCTGTGAGCGAAACGATCGACCCAGAGCCAACCGAATCTCCGGTAAGCACCCGCGGGGATTCTGAGCCGGAACATCGGACGGCGTGGCTCAAGATCTCCATCATCGGAGTCGGCCTCATCGGCGTGATCGTCACGCTGCTCCTCACCACTGATGCGGGCAGCGCCTTTTCCTACACGCAAGAGCTCGGTGCCGTCGTCGCTGCGCCGGAGTCCTTTGCGGGGGATCACCTTCGCCTGGAAGGCATGCTTGTGGAGGGTAGCGTTCAGAGCTTCGTCGACCCTTGCGAGTGGCGTTTCGTGATCGAAAACGACGAGCACACGGCGCTTCATATTCGATTTCAGCACTGTGTGGTGCCCGACACCTTTCGAGACGATTTTGGCGTCTCGGTTATCGTGCAAGGCGAACTCGAAGAGTTTGACGGTCACGTGAGTTTCTTGGCCGATGAGCTCGTTGCTCAATGCCCGTCGAAGTACGAGATGCAGGAGCGCCTTGAGGCTGGCGAAGATATGCCGCACCAGACTCCAGGTGTTGAGACCGAGCCAAATATCCTCGAGCTACCGAGCGCCGAGGTTCCACCCTTCGAGGGTGAGAGCGCGTTCGACATCCCTCTCGAATAGGGCTGCATCCGGGAGCCGCTAAGCTTCCATTGACCAATCGCCAAAGGATGGCGTAGACCGCCAACGTGGGTGGCGGTACAGCGGACGACGACGCACTGCTCGATGGAGCGGCCTTGGGGCGTGTTGTTCACCGCATGGCGTCG
>JBLHKB010000113.1:0-14621 GCA_047619315.1 Polyangiales bacterium | reverse complement strand
TCGCGACCTCTGAAGGGCCGAGGTTCTTGTGAATCTTGGGCGAACGAAAGAGGGAGAGGCCGTCGTAGAGCCACATGCCGGCGTTGATGAGCCAGCGGCTTTGGCGCGACCCCTTGTAGACAGGGAACAGAAACGCGAGGGGGTTCACAAGATGCGGCGCGAGATCCATTAGGATCCGTCTCTCACTGACGGATTCGAAGACCATGCCGAACTCATAGTGTTCGAGGTAACGGAGCCCTCCGTGCACCAACTTGCTGGACCGCGACGAGGTGCCGTACGCGAGGTCGTTCATCTCCACCAGCGCCGTTTTGTATCCACGGCGAGCGGCATCGCGAGCAATGCCAGCCCCCGTGATTCCGCCCCCGACAATGAGCACATCGACGTCTTCGCCGAGGCGCTCCCACATCTGCTTACGCTTCGCCATGACAGCTAGATAGCAGCGTTCGGCTAGGCCGGCGACGTGCAAGTGACGAAGGGCCCCCTAGCCGCTTGCGCAACGATCTTCTGGGCGCCATCGTCTGCAAATGACAGGGACAAAGCCCGTGGCCGAGAATATTACATGGCACAAAGGCGAGGTCAGCCGAAGCCAGCGTGAAAAGGCCCGTGGCCATCGCGGTGGGGTCATTTGGCTGACCGGACTGAGTGGTTCAGGCAAGAGCACCCTCGGCTCTCGCCTCGAAGGTGCGCTGCATGCGCGTGGCGCACAGGTGTATGTCCTCGATGGAGACAACGTGCGCCACGGGCTCTGCGCCGATCTCGGCTTCGCGCCGGAGGATCGTCAGGAGAATATTCGGCGCGTCGGCGAAGTGGCCAAGCTCTTTGTTGACTCTGGCACTCTCGTGATCTCCGCGTTCATCTCTCCCTACAGAGCGGATCGCGCGAAAGTACGAAGTACCCTGGACGATGGTGACTTCGTCGAAGTGCATGTCGCCGCAGACTTAGCCACGTGCGAGTTCCGCGATCCCAAGGGCCTCTACAAGAAGGCGCGCGCGGGGGAGATCACGGGATTCACAGGCATCGACGCGCCCTACGAGGCTCCGGAGTCACCGGAGCTACGCATCGACACAAGCGACGAGACCGCCGAGGAGTCCGCTGCACACGTGCTGCGCTACCTCGATGAGCATGGGTATCTGACGCAGTCGGCGACCGCTCCACTTTAGAGCAGAGCGCGCGCTTCTCATGCAGCGTGAAAGCGCGCCTTGCCCCGTTTTCCAGAGTTTCTGCCATGGCACGCCGCGTGCTTTATCTCCCTCGCAACACACGAAGGAGAAATGATGAGCAGCGAAAACAATGAGATGATGGTTCGGTTTTGGGGAGTTCGGGGGAGCATTGCCGTTCCTGGAGAGGAGACGCGCCATGTGGGCGGCAACACGAGCTGCGTGGAGGTCCGCTGTGGAGATGCGCGCTTCATTCTCGATTCAGGCACGGGCATTCGCGGACTCGGCGCGGCGCTGGCGAAAGAGGGCGTCCAAGAAGCGACGCTGCTCCTGAGTCATCTGCACTGGGACCACATACAGGGCTTTCCCTTCTATGCGCCGCTCTATTCGTCTGGGCACCGTCTCCGCGTCCTTGGCGGCGGCAGCCCTGAACTGGGTGTACGGGACGCGCTCTCTCTTCAGATGACGCCGCCCACGTTCCCGGTGCTCTTCGATGAACTCCCTTGCCTCATCGAGTCACGAACGGTGCGTCACGGGCTCACCCTTGGCTACGAGGGTGTCGAGATTCAGTGCGCGAAACTCAACCACCCAGGGGGCGGTGTCTTCGCCTACCGCTTGAACTACGCAGGCAAAAGCGTCGTCTACGCCACGGACACGGAGCACTACGGCTGTGTCGATCCGACGCTGCGGCGTTTAGCGATGAACGCAGATGTCCTCATCTACGACTCGCAGTACACCCCGGCGGAGTACTGCGGCGATGAGGGTCCGCCTCGGACGGGTTGGGGCCATTCCACCTTTGAAGCCGGCGCGGCTCTCGCTCACGCCGCTCAGGTGTCTCGCTATGTCCTCTTTCATCACGATCCGTCTCGAAACGACGAGGGCGTGTTTGCCATTGAAGAGCGTGCACAAGCGCTCTTCGAAAGGTCCATCGCGGCGCGTGAAGGCCTCACCCTCGATGTCGGTCGCGGCGGAGAGTACGCGCCGGGAGCCGCAGCCTGAGTCCTCTCGGCCACGATGCTATGCTCGGAGCGCCGATGCATCGCCTCTCTCTCCTCGTGGATCTCGCTTCGCTCATTACGCGCGAAGTGGGTATCGATGCTCTCCTGGATATCGCCGGAGAGCGGCTCGCCGACGCGATGGGCGCCGAACGCGCCACGCTCTGGCTCGTCGACGCAAGCGACGCTTCGCTGGTCAGCCGCGTAGCGGTATTGCCAGAACGAAAGGACAGCCTTCGTTTGGCGCGCGGCCAAGGGATCGCTGGGCATGTCGCGGAGAGCGGCGAGACCCTGTGCGTGAACGACGTCGCGCAAAGCGACCTCTTTGACGCGTCCATCGATGCCTCAACGGGCTTCGAAACAAAGAGCATTCTCGCAGCGCCCATCCGCGCTCACGCTCGCGCGCCGATCCGCGGCGTCGTGCAGGTGCTGAATAAGCACGAGGGTCGATTCGATGACGAAGACGCAAAGTACTTAGCGGCGCTTGCCGTTCAGTTCGAACAGGTTCTCGCGCTCACAACACTTCGAGCGGATGACGACGAAGCGCCCGGCGTCGTTCTGCGGGGTCCCATCAATCACATCGTCGGGCGCAGCCCGGTTATGGAGGCGGTGTACGAAACGGTCATGCTCTGCGCAGAAACCGACGCGAGTGTGCTGCTTCGCGGCGAAACCGGCACCGGCAAGACCGTGCTGGCGCGGGCGATTCACGTAAACTCACAGCGGAGCGCTGGACCCTTCGTCACCGTCGACTGCACGACGATTCCGGGGGAGTTGGCGGCCAGCGAGCTCTTTGGCCACGAACGAGGGTCATTTACCGGCGCCGAACGACGCGTCCTTGGAAAGGTCGAGCTTGCGCACAAAGGCACTCTTTTTCTCGATGAAGTCGGCGAGCTTCCACTTCGGAATCAAGCGCAGCTGCTCCGCTTTCTGCAGGAGCGTTCCTTTGAGCGTGTGGGCGGTCGCGAGACAATTGTCGCTGACGTGCGGGTCTGCTGCGCGACGCACGTCGACCTTGAAGAGCGAGTAAAAGCCGGACTGTTTCGGGAAGACCTCTACTACCGAATTCGCGTCGTCGAACTGAAGGTGCCGTCGCTCCGCGAACGAGGTGACCAAGACATCGTTCGTCTTGCCCTGCATTTCGCGGACAAGTACGCCCGCCGCTACGGCCGAACCCGCCCGGTGCTTAGTGAGCGCGCCCTGACGGGTCTTCGCGCCTACTCGTGGCCTGGAAACGTCCGCGAGTTGGAGCACTGGATCGAGAGTCGCGTCGTTCTCGAACGCGACGGAACCATCGACTCGGTGCCGGAGGAGCGCGCCGCGCTGAGGGCATCGGATGCCCTCGTCGATGGGGTTCATCTCCCCCACGGTCTGAGCGTGGCCGAAGCCACGCGACGCTACGTCGAGGCTAGCGTCGAGCGTCATGACGGCGTCAAGTCTCAGGCGGCGACCTCGCTGGGGGTTTCTCGAAATACCGTCGCGCGAATTCTCAAACGCGACTAGTGAACGCTAAGCCACGAGCGCTCTGGCCAGTGCCTCGACGCTCGCCGGCGAACAGCCCTCCGCCTTGTTATTCACGATCACAAAGGCTGGGCTATGAGCTTCAAGGGCGAGGCGAATTAGACGGAGTGCATCTTCACGCATCTGTGGCTGAGGCTTCACGATCTTGTCGAAGGGCTTGTAGGCTTCTTTCATCGTGGCGTAGGAGCCGCCGCGCGGAAGCATCAGACGCGCGACGGTCACGGGGCCTACGCGGTCGCCCATCCATTCAAGCTGTTTCGCGATGGAGGGCATGTGAGACCAGGCGTTGAAGACGTGGGAGGCACCGTAGCTCCGAAGAACCTCCGCGTAGCGGGCAGAAAAGAGCCGCTCGTCGCGCAGCTCAAACGCGAAGTCGTGGCTGTATCCGTTCCCAGGCGCCGCGGCCAAGAAACGCTCGACGGCGTCGGCGAATCCACGTGCGTTCACGGGCCCCGCGCTTGGCGGAACCTCCACCACGAAGGGGCCCGCGTGTGGCGCGAAGGCTTCGCGATACGGAGCGTAGACGCTGGAAAATAGCTCCGGATCGAGGAACTTCCGGTTCACCTGCCCGGCGCGAGCGTGGTGGCGCGGGAAGATACGCGTGGTGAGCTCGGACCAGACTTTGGAGACGCAGACGAAGTCCTCGGGCAGCATGCTCGCGTAGGTCTTGAGCGTCTCCGCATCGACGGGCGCGTAGTAGCTCCGGTCGATGCCTACGGTCCGAAAGAGCGGATACTTCGCGTACTCGCGAAGCGATTCCTGAACGAACGCTTTCTTGTTCTTGTAGCTTTGGTGATAGACGCGGCCCGCCCATCCCTCGAAGGTCCAGCTGGAGGTCCCAAAGCGAACACCGGACGGCAACGCCCTGCCAAGATGTCGAAGTTCCGTGTGTGGATCGACTTCAGGGGGCGCCGAAAAGAGTCCGAGCTGACCGTCACCGTAGAGCGACACGTCCTAGTAGCGGCGCTGATAGCCGCGCTGGTAAGTTCGAACGGTGGATAAAATCATCCGGGCTTGCCTGTCGGCGGCCGCAGCGGCGGCGTAGCGCGCGCCGGCTGCACGCCGGGCTTCGATGTCTGCCTTGGTCAGCGAAGCTGCGCTCTGCTGAATTTCCTTGCCCGCCATGAACTGAGCGTCGGCTCGTTCACCGACGGCGAAGCGGGATGCCGAGCGAACCACGACTTCGTCGGCTCGCTTCATCCAGACGCCACCACAGCACTCCGCAGAGTGAACATCGACGGAGGCACCCAGTAGTCCTGGTTTGTAGAAAACCATGGCCTTGTCGCACTCAGGACAGGAGAGATTGCTCGGCCCTTCTTTGGGCGCGGCCCACGGAGCGTCGTCGAAGAGCGCCTCCGTGTCGATGTTCGAAAGCTCGGCTTCACCGGGACCTAAAAACATGGAAGCGCAGGCCGTGCACTCATCGACGGTCACTTCGTGAAACGGCTGGAGCGTCAGCGTCGCCGAGCAGGCTGGGCAAGCGAGCTTCTCGGGTCGGTCTGCTGGTTTCAGGGGTCTCGCGGGGGCACCCTGCGCCATCGCATAGCCCTCGCCGGCATCCAGGTAGACGCCGCCACAGCACTCGCTGCGCTCGATGTTGATGTCTTCGTCGCTGCTCGGGGTCGCCACGCGAAACGTCATCATGGCGACGTTGTGATCGGGGCAGAGCCGCTCCGACTTACCGACGGGGCGGGCGCCGAATCCAAAGAGCATCCCTGTGTCGACGTTGATGACACCGCCTTCATGCGCATCCAAGAAAACACCTGCGCACTTCGGGCACGAGTCGATTTCGGTTCCGTGAACGTCCATCATTTTCATGGGCGTTGTACATCCGGGGCAGTTTCTCATAGCGCCATCCTCCACGATGGCGCTTCCAGCGCAAGCCTTTAGCGCAGGTAGCGCTCGACGTTCGCGTTGTGTGTGTCGAGATCGGCGGCGAAGGCATGCCGTCCGCCGCCCCGCGCTACGAAATAGAGATAATCATGCGGCGTGGGCGCAAGCACCGCTTCGATGGCGTCCGTGCCTGGGTTGGCGATGGGCCCAGGAGGGAGCTCCCCGTGGCGATAGGTGTTGTAGCGGTTCGCGGTGTCGTTGAGCATCGCGCGGGAAATTCGGCCCTCATAGCCCTCGCAGGAAGGCGCCCTCTCCGGCTCCGCCAGGCATCCATAGGCGACGGTGGGGTCCGCCTGAAGACGATGGCGGGGGCGAAACGTCTCCGAGCGAAGACGGTTGAGGAAGACGCCAGCGATGATGGGCCGCTCCGCCGCGACACCGGCCTCGCGCTCCACGACACTCGCAAGAACGAGGACATCGTGACGATCCATATTGAGCTCCCGCTGAAGCGCGGAGAGAGCCTCTTCGTGCGCTTCAAACACCGAATCTGTACGCGTTTCGAAGTTGGAGTAGAGCCGGGCCACCACGTCTTCAGCAGGTGTGCCTTCACGAAGCTCGTACGTATCCGGAAACAAATAGCCTTCGCGACTTGGCGCTTCTACGTTCGGAGGCGGCGCCGAGGTCGCCACGAGAAAGTCCGCCTGTCCGCAGATGTCTCGCTCTTCAAGGATCCGAGCGATGTCGAAACGCGTCTGCCCTTCGGGGATGACCACTCGTCGTGGCACGGGACCGCGCCCGATGGTGATGCGCCGGAGGATCTCCTCCGGTGACAGGTTACGGGCGAGAAGAACTCGGCCTTCTCGAAGGCGCGAGCTGCCTGTCACGAGACGGTGATAGGCGGCGTAGACGAACGCGGAAGAGACGACTTTCTCTTCCGCAAGTCCGGCGGAGACGCTCTCGAGGCTCTCGCCCATCTCAAATTCGAAAGAGCGCCCTGGGCCGTTCATCGGACGGCCGGGATAGACGATGAGAAGGTACGCGATAGCGGCGAGGGCAGCGAAGACGGCGACCACGAAAACAGCGCGAAGTACGCGAAGGGGCATGGACCCCTTTCGCCGATTCTTGCGGCGCCTTTTCTTAGCCATTCGTTTGCGCATCCAAAAACGACTGGAGGAGGAGCGTCGCTGCCGTGGCGTCGACGACGTGACGCTGCTTTCGAGCAGACATTCCCATCGAGCGAAGGGCACCCTCCGCGGCAACGGTGGTCATGCGCTCGTCCCAATAGTGAACTTCCATGTTCATCGTCTCGCCCAAAGCCGTCCCGAAGCGTCGCACTCGCTTCGACGCTGTGCTCTCTCGCCCGTCCAGACGAAGAGGTAGACCCATCACGATGCCCACGATGACGTTCCCTTCTTCGAGGGTTCGGTCCAGATGCGCCGCGAGGTCGTAGGCGGTCTTCTCATCGTTTCCCGTTCGCTCGAAGAGGCCAAGGGGAAGCGCAACGGTGCCCGCCGCGTCATCGCTGAGAGCAAGGCCGACTCGTTTCTTGCCGGGGTCGACGCCAAGTATCCGAGACACCCGTCCGCTCTACCCCGGAATCCTCGCGGCGCCAAGAGCTTGGTCAGAGCGTCGCTGGATGAAACTGACGGTCGTCGCTCTTCGAGGTACGATGTCACATGGTCTCTTTCCACACTCAACGCTTCCTGGCGGTCGCCTCGCTACTCTTCGTGATCTCTTGCGACGGGTGTGACGACACCAACACACCCGATGACGCCGGAGCAGACGCAGCGGTCGACACGGGGACAGACATCGCTGTTGGCACGGACGCGGCTGTTGACGCGGGACCTCCTCCACCCGCACCACCTGCGCCGTTCACGGAGGTGGAGCTCGATGGTCACTTTCGAATCCCCGGGTTGACGGCTCCTGCGCATGTGGTGCGCACCGAGCAGTTCGTGCCCCACGTCTACGCAGAGAACGACCTTGATGCGCGCCGAGCGCTCGGCTTCGTGATCGCGCGCGATCGCTACTTCCAGCTCGACGTCGTTGCGCGGCTGTCCCAAGGGCTGCTCACCGAGATTCTCGGCGATGTGGGCCTCGAAAGCGATATCCAGAGTCGGATGACGGGCAGCGATGTGCTGACGCAACTCTATCTCGATGCTCTCACGGAGGAAGAGGGCGCGCAGGTCGACGCTTTCGTCGAGGGTATCAACGCCTACGCCGAAACAGCCCGAGAAGGCGTGCTCCCAGCACCCGCGGAGTTTTCGCTGGTCTTCGGCCTCATCGGCGCGCCGAGCGCCCAGTCACTCATCCGAGATTGGACCCGCCGCGATGTGATGGCGCTGGTGGCGACGATGGCCTTCCAGACGGGCTTCGAGACCAAGGGCCCTCGGCGGGCTGCGGCGCTGGCGCGTATTGATGAGCACTTTCCCACCGCACCGGAGCGGGCATTACGCATGGCGGGTCTGATGGACATCGTCGATCGCTGGGCGCCGCCTCGACCCACTCCGTCCGCCGCCGGTTTCGGCATCGAAGGTTCAGTGCCTCCCGGGAGCGCGCTCACGTTGCCGGGACCCCTTGGCACGCAGACCATCGCACCACTCCAGGTGGAGCGCGGCGCCCTCGACCGCCTGCTCGTTCGCCTGCAGCAGCATCGAGAGCGGCTGCATCCCCAAGACCTCGAAGGCTGGGGTTCGAACGTCTGGGCCGTGATGGGCTCCGCGACGACGGACGGACGCGCGCTCCTCGCTGGGGATGGACACCTCCAGCTGAGCATCCCCTCGCTCATGTGGGAGTACGGAATGGACACCGAGCTGATGGGCGAGGAAGACCCGATCACCGTCGCTGGCGTGACCCTCATCGGCACGCCGGGCATCGCGACGGGAACCAACGGTCGTGTAGCGTGGGGCGGAACCAACTTCGTGACCGACGTGACCGACTGGTACAGCGAAGAGATCAAGCTGGACGCTGACGGCACACCGGTCTCATCCGTGTTCCAAGGCGCCGACCGCCCCCTCACGCGGGTGGACGAAGTCTACGAGGTCCGCGGCGTGCCAGTGCTCGAGAGCGTCGAGCGGACGCTGACGCTCAGTCGGTGGACCACCTTCGACGGCCGCATGATCACCGCGATGGAGGGCCGCGCTGCCAGCGAAGGTGAAGCCGTCGGTGCAGGCGAGGTGTTGGTCAATGTGATGGGCGACTGGATCGTCCCGAGCGACCAGGACGACGACGGGAAGATCACCGCGATGAGCTTCTACTACGCGCCTCTGGGCGGCGGCAGCTTACTCCGAGCGGTCATGGGCTTTGAGCGAGCGGACACCGTCGAGGACTTCCGTCAGGCCATGCGCCATGTGATCGGATTCGGTCTCAACTTCGCGGCGGCGGACCGCGAGGGCAATGTTCTGTACACCGGGTATCACGCGATGCCGTGCCGTACGTACTTGCCGCGCGATGCAGGAACCGGCCGCTTCGAAGCGGACGCTGATCCCTCGCTCTTGATCGATGGCACGCAGTATCCTGCTTGGAATATCCCCCTCGACGCTCAAGGGCGCGTTGATGAAGCCGCCGCCGCAGCTGGTGGGCCGACCGCATGTGCGGTCCCCTTCGACGAGTGGCCTCAGGCGATCAACCCAGCGCGGCAGTACGTGTTGAACGCGAACAACGACCCAGGGTCCATCGGCCTCGACAACAACCCGTGGAACGACCCCTACTATGTGGGTGGCCCTTGGGACCCAGGCTACCGCGCTTCGCGGATCGAAGAGCGCCTCGAGAGCGCGATCGACGATGACGACGCCACCCTTGAAGAGATGCAGGCGATCCAAGGCGACCACCACAGCAACCTCGGCGAGGACTTCGCGCCGCTGCTCCTCGAGGTCATCGGCGCAGCGCGAACCGCAGCAGGCGGGAGCCCAGCCGCGGGCACCCCCGAAGCGCGTATGGCGACCTTGTATTCCGCCAACAGCGCGATGTTCGACGAGGTTGAGACGCGCATCATGGCTTGGCGCGACGACGACTACCCGACACCCTCCGGTGTCGACACCTTCTACAACACCAGCGACGAGGATTCCCGCCGCCAGTCGGTGGCGACCATGATCTTCGCGGCATGGTTCCCACGCGTGCTTCAGGGCGTTTGGAACGACGAAGGCATCGACGGCAGCGTGAACCCGGGCGGCAACTGGGAGCTCCGCTCGTTTGTTCGGTTGATCGCGGGACGTGGCGCAAGCGACCCGCTCGCCCTTCCCTCACACAACCCGGCGACGAATGAGTCTGTCTTCTTCGACGACGTCTCCACCATCGAGGTGGAGAGCAGCCAGGAGCTCGGCGTTCGCGCCCTCGTCCGCACGCTTGAGTTCCTCTCCGGTGCGGCGGGTGAAGATGGCGCGAGCGGCGGCTTCGGCACCGAGGACATGAGCCAGTGGCTCTGGGGCCTGCGTCACCAGGTTCGCTTTGAGTCGCTCTTGGCGGACTTCATTGACGACCCCGCGCTTGCCAGCTTCTTCTCCGACTTCAACGTGACCACCGAACGGATGCCCCTCGCGCCCGACCTCACCGAGGATGATCCTCTCGCCGCCCTCACTTGGTTCCCTCGCCCCGGCGACCAGTACGACATCGACGCCGCGAACCCCGGCTTCAGCGGCACACGCTTCACCCACGGCAACGGCCCGGTGATGCGCTCCGTCGTGGCCCTCGGTCCAGATGGGGTCGAAGGACACAACACGATCCCTGGTGGGCAGAGCGGTCACCCGGACTCCGAGCACTTCAGCGACCGCGCCCGAAGCTGGCTCGGGGGCGAGACCGTGCCTCTCCGTTTCACCCCAGCCCAGGTCGCCGAAGGCGCCGTCAGCCGCGAAGTCTTCACACCTTGAACCCCAGCGCAGCGCGCCGCGTCGACAAAATCGACGGCGGTTTGCTGCGGGGACTTCAGATCAGAACGTGATGGGGGCGCGGCCGTCGTCATCGCCGGGGCTCGCCGTGTGAACCGGGAGAGGGGCCTTGCTTCGCGGTTCCGCCTCTTCCTTTTTGCCCCAGGTGGTGTTGCCCGTCAGCTGCATCATCACGAAGAGGGTCGCGATGGCGCCAATGGTGACCGTCAGACCCGTGAAGCCTTCCAGGAAGAACGAGGCTGAGAAGAGCACCAGGTAGAGGAACTGCGCGCCACCCATCACGCGAATCGCAAAACGCAGACCCACGAAATGGCGTGCATAGCTCACGGTCAAGAAGAGGCTGACCAGCGACGCGATGCCAAAAGATGGGATGACGGGCACGTGGTCCACGAGATAGCCAAAGAGCAGGTGAAACGCGAAGAAGGAGCATCCGAAGAAGAAGAAGTGCATCGGATGCAGCTCTCTGAAACGTGCGCGGGCGACGAGGGCCACGACGAAGAAGAAGAAGAGGAGCGAGAGCGGCGCGAAGAACGTGATCTTACCGGCGAGGGGACCAGGGTTCAGGCGCTGGGGCATCACGACGTGAATCGCGTCGTTCGAGATCAAGTGATCGAAGCGCCACTCGCCCTCCCAGCCGCCGGCGACTTCGCCGTGATTGGTGGGAGAGAGTGAGCCTGTTCCGAAATCGATGTCGCTGTCGTTGACGTGCATCGCGAGGCGGAAATTCTCCACTTCACTCGTGCCGGTCATCAGCTGATAGGTCCAGCTCGTGACCCCGCGGGAACGGTAGGCGACGCGGAAACGGAGCGACTCAGCACCTTCGACTTCGGCGGACCAGCGGGCGACGCCGTCTCGGGTTTCCACACGAACCGGCTCGCCGTCTCGAGTCACCGCGAAGCCATCAAAACTATCGCCGGCCTGAGTGAGGGGGAACTCGAACTGCACAGTCCCGCGGTCCGGCGCCTCGTGGAGCCACTCGTAGTCGCCGAGGAAGCTCAGCTCGTAGGCGGGGAACCACTGAAGGCCCTTCTTGCGATGCTCGAGATCGAGCTCGACGCTTACTTGAGTGCCAACGAGGCGCACCAGGTCGGACCGCGGAACGGACGTTTCTGCGGCGACGGCTGGAAACGCCCGAGAGGTCTCTGAGGTGAGGGCTTGCCCGGTTTCATCACTTCGATGCGCCGTCGGGAAGCGCTGAGTCGCCTCGGGTCCCCAGAGCCCTTCGAGCTCATGGCTGTTCGAAGACCAGCTCTCGTCCGTGCGAACCGTGAGGCTCGTGCCAAGGACCATCCAACAAAACGTGCAACCGAGCCACACGACGCCAATACCTACCAGGTGTTTCATGACCTTCGGTTTGGCAGAGAGGCGTGGCGCCTTGGACGCACCGCCGTGGAGAGACGGTGGCAAGATGTGGCGATGCTGTGGCGGTCCGTGGCTGAAACGCTTCTCCTCTTCACGGTCCTGCTACGCTCGGCGGATGAAGGTTCTTTGCGGCGATATTGGAGGCACGAGCACACGCCTTGCCCTTGTGGAGTGGGGCGAGAGCCCGCGATTGCTTGAGCAAGAGACGTACAAGAGTGAGGACTTTGATGCTCTGGAGGGTGCTCTTGACGCCTTTGGGGTGGACGCCGACAGCGAGATCGACGCCGCGGGCTTCGGCGTCGCTGGGCCGGTGAGTCAGGGTCGCGTGGAGACAACGAATCTCCCTTGGAGCGTGGATGCATCGGCTCTCGCGGCGCGGTTTGGGCTCCCCTCGGTGTCCCTTGTGAACGACTTGGCCGCCCTCGCCTACGGCGCGGACCTTGTTCGTTCGCAATGGAAGACGCTTCAAAAGACGAGCGATGAGCCACAGTCCTCGTCACGAATTTTCGTGGGTGCCGGCACGGGCCTCGGCGTCGCTTACGAGGCCTCTGGCGAAGTACACGCGAGTGAAGGTGGGCATATTGGATTTGCCCCACGAGACGAAGACGAGTGCGAACTATGGCGCCGCGCGACGGAGCGCTTTGGCCGAGCCTCGGCGGAGAGACTCATCAGCGGCGGCGGTCTCCCGCTCATCTTCGAGCACTACGCGGAGCTCTGCGCAACGCCAGGAGCGCTAAGAGCCGAAGTGGCGGCGCGTGGCGGATCGGCGATCAGCGAAGCTGCAAGCGACGGCGACGAAGCTGCCGAGAAAACTCTGAGGAAGTTCGTCTCCCTCTTCGGCAGCGCGAGCGGAGATCTCGCTCTGGTGTTTCGGCCAAGCACGCTTCTCATCGCGGGCGGCCTAGCGCTCAAGCTCTCGGACTCATTGACGAACTTCGATGCACTCTTTCTGAGTGCTTTCCACGACAAAGGCCGCATGCGTCAGCTCAACGAACGTGTCGGCGTTCACATCGTGGCGGACGAAAATGCGGCGCTCTTCGGTGCGGCATCCTCGGCAATTCGTTTCGCCATCAGTGGAAGCAAATAAGGCATCCCGATCTGCAGGGTGTCGAGCTCGGGGTCGATTTGGCCCACCAGCCAGAACATGAGGATGCTGGCGCGTTCCACGTAGAACCAGCCGGCTGGGTAGTTGACGGACTTCATCAGCTCGCGGAGCTCGCGCCGCTCCATCTCCGGGTCAGCGAGCTCTTCGAGCTCTTGCTGCGTCGCACGCATCAGTGCGCCCGGGGTTCGCTCGACCTTCAGGAGCTTCCGGAAGTACGTCTTGACGGTCTGTTCCAGGAGCGCGCGGTCTCCGTCCGGCGCCAGAAATCCGATATCTTCGATTCCAGAGAGGACGAGGTCGTCTCGCCCCTCGAAGAAGCCTCGAAGCACATCGAGGAGGCCCAGAATCATCTTCTCTTCGACTTCGCAGATCGCGCCGAAGTCCAAGATCACGAGCTCGTTGCCTTCACGAACCAAGAAGTTCCCAGGGTGGGGATCCGCGTGAAAGAAACGATGGACGAAGAGCTGTTCGTAGAAGCTCTCGACGAGGCGTGTCGCCACTTTACGTCGCTCGAGCCCTAGAGCTTCATAGCGCTCAAAGCGCGTGATCTTCTCCCCCTCCATGAAGGTCATCGTGAGGACGTCTTTGCCACTCAGGGATTCGATCACCTCTGGAAAGGCGACGCCCTCGCGCCCCTCAAAGTTCGCCGCCATGCGGCCCATGCACTCCGCCTCGTGCACATAGTCGGTCTCTCGTCGTAGCAGATCGACGAGGGCCTCGTGGACGCGTTCGATCCCTTGCACGGGCACGAAGCGCTTGTATACGCGCATCGAAAGACCAACGACCCGCATGTCGACGCGTATCTCTTGGCGAATGCCAGGATAGATCATCTTGACGGCATACTTCTCACCGCCTCGACCATGCGCGACGTGGACCTGCCCCAGGGAGGCGGCGGCGACTGGCGTACGCTCGAAAGACTCGAAGAGGTCGTCGGGCTCGGCGTGCAGCGTGTCTCGAAAGAGTGGCAAGAACTCGTCGAAGGGACGTGGGGGCACCGCGTCTTGAAGCGACTCAAGCTCCTTGGCGTAGGCCGCAGGGAGAAAGCCTCCCATGATCGACAGCACCTGCCCCATCTTGATGTACACGCCCCGAAGCTCAAGGATCCCATGGAGCAAGCGCTTCGCTTGATGGGCGTCAATGCGCTCTTTTCGGCTCCGAATCCACGGTGCGTCGTGGGGAATCAGCCTTCCTTCAACATCTTCTTTCCAAAGTCGGAAAATCTTTGCCAGCAGGAAGTGCCAGCTATAGGCCGCAAAAATGGACCCAAAGAGCCATGAGGCCCGTATGAAGCGAATGGCGAGCACCGGAGTTTGCGGAGCATAGCGCCACAGCACTGTCGCGCCCAGGGGCCCGTTTGCTATCGTCCGCCCATGTCCGCCGATCTGGTCGCCACCAAGCGAGAGGCTCTCAATGCTGCTTTGCACGCCAATGAGTTTGAAGATGCCCTCCGCCTCTACGATGAACTCGACCTCCTCGAGGTGACGGTACTCGGCGCTCGGGTTCGTCGCGCGGGCCGCGGCACTCGCAAAGCTGATCGTTCGCCTGGATCCCTCACGCGACGCTGTTCTCGATCGCGTCGACGCGGAGCCGGCGAAAGCGCTGCATCGGCAAGAGCGGGGCAAACGCCCCCCGATCAAGGAGCGCGCCCTGCCCTTGTTCGCCACGGAGACCGAAGAGGACGAGGTGCGCTTCGGCGACGTCGGAGCCGACTCCATCGACCTCGACTTGAGCGAGCTTGGCTTGAGCGAAGCACCTCCGCCCCACGACGACC
>JBLHKB010000112.1:0-14747 GCA_047619315.1 Polyangiales bacterium | reverse complement strand
CTGAACGAAGGTCGGCAAAGCGCCGCGAAGGAATCACCCGCGCGCATGGCTTCGTCGTCTACGCCGCCAAGGGCGTAAGGCGTCGGCGCCGCGTACACGACCTGGCAGGTGTAGCTCGGTGCGTCGGCGAGAAACTCGGAGCTGCTGCACGCGCCGGGGCTCGCCTCGCAGCTCTCGCCGCAGATGCCGCGACCCGCAGGGATATCGGGGAAGACGTCGGAGACGGGGACCAGCGCGTTCATCGCTGGGTCCGGGTGGTGCAAGGGCAGGTTCAGGATGCAGCGGCCAGAGCCGGCGGGGCAGTCGAGGGTGCTGTCGCAGACGGCGTAGTCGTCCGGGCCCGTGGGGGTTGTGTCCACATCGGGGAGTCCGATATCGGGCATTCCACCATCGGGGGCGTTGACGTCTGGGGAGTCACTGTCCCTAGATATGGAGTCCATTCCTGCGTCGGGCATGGCGCTGTCGGGCTCGTCGCAGCCGCCGTCCGTTGTGCATTCAGGGTCGTCAGAGCAACCAGTGAGCGCGATGGACAGGGCAAATAGGGGTGCCCAGCACCAAGATAGATCTCGCATTTTAGTCTCTGCTAGCCTTCGGCGCGCTCAATTGGTCGCCGGACGAAGTCCGGTGCGTGGTCAATACACCTAGGCGGTACCATTACACACAACCCACCCTAGTGATATCATCCACTAAAACCGAGCATCAATGAAGCGACTTCGTTCCGCCGACGCGGTGGGAAAAAGAGCTGGCGATCCTCGACCGACCCGCCGTCCCGAGCGCGTATGGGGAGTCCACTCACGACGAGCGACGAAGCCGTCGGACCCCTCGGCGTCTTCCATCTCGAAGGGCGCGTCCTCCGCTGAACGAACCTGCCGTTCACGAACGCCGGCTGTCGTACATCGGCGCTCAAAGGGCGAGGCGAAGACCGATGTTGAGCTGCCCGCCAAGACGAATGGCCGCGGGGGCCGAGGCTCCCGGGGCGCAGCGCACGAGGGCCGCGGCCTGCATCTGCATGGAGAAGCCGTCGGCGCGTCCGATTTCGATGCCTGCGCCAATGCGGCCAAAGGCGCGTTCGGTGTGGCCTTGTTCGACCTCACCGTCGCTCTCGTCCCATAGGTCCCAGTCGTCCCAGTCGTCCGACTCCGGCGTCACGGAGGCGAAGGCGGCGCCGACTCCGAGGAGCCCGTAGGGACGGACTTTGATTTACGCTAAATACGGTACAGTTGGCGCCGCTCGTAGCCCCCCCTGCGTAGGACGTCCATCGACGACAACTACCCGCGCGGAAGGTGAGCGAACGGAAATAGTAGTTCTGAGAGTGGACTGGAACGCACTCCGCGCGTCGCTTCGAGCGGTTGGCTTCCGGCACATCAAAATCGGTACAGGTTTGCTCGGCAGATCCAAAGTATTCTTAGGTGGGGGGGGGGTAAAATGATTACTTCATGGACTGAACATCAAGCACAAATCGCAAGCTTACGGAAACGTGTTGAGGATGAGTCGCTCAACCTCCAGTTGATACAAGAGTTGTGGTTTGCACTTGGGTCGGGCAAGCACGACCTGAGGAGTGGTGTGGAACTTGTTCGTATTTTCAGACCTTCGATCCTCACCAGCAGCAAGAGTGCGGTCGTCTTTGCACACGCGTACGAGGATTTGGGTATTTGAAGCGGCGAGGTCCCGAGAGGCGAGCTCTTTGACTCCGCACTCGTCCAGGCACTTCAAGACGCGCGAACGATGACCCGAGACGAGTTACTGGACTGGCTCTGCAGCTTTCTACCTAACGCGAAGTGAGTAAGTGGTGTACGCGCGTCAACTACCGTGACACCCGGGGGAACCCGTTATCTCGTTAAGTGAACAGGGCGCGCGCTTTTCGAATGATCGTATGGCCCAGCATGGGACGGACGCTGGCACAATCGCTGCAGTCCTCGATGGGAACGAACTACGGTAAAAGTGTCAGACGTGTGGCTGCGTTGCGGAGATAGCTTCTTTGAGTGAAGGTGCGCCGATGACTTCGACGAAACCCGATCGCTCGAACAAGCGAGGTGCACGCGTTGTGATACTCGTTGCTTCGTTGATGTCTCTGGGTGTCGTCGCTCGCTACACCTTGTTCTTCGACGGCGCGGACTACCTCAAGACGTTGATCGGCGGCATTGAGGGAATGGAATACGTCCCGGGTAAGATCAGTCCAGAGAGATTGAGGGCAGAGATTGCACGAGGCCACATCGGAGACGGTCCATGCCTTCGCCTCCCCGCCGAAGTGGACCAGGCACAGCTCGATGAGTTTGAGGAAGCCGTCGCGGCCGCGGGCCTGACCGAGCGATACGTGGACAATGGTTTCTTCGGCGACCTGCTTTGGAGATGGAACGTCGAATGGGAAGCGCAACTGCACGAGCTTGAGGCGAGTGAGGGGGTCGTTGCTGTACTGTATGAAGAAGTGGGAGCACTGGACCGTCTCCTGCTTTGGCTGAATCACGACAAAGTGGTCGATGCTCTACGAGGCAACTACGAGTCGCAAACGCTCGAGCGGGCTGAACTGCAAGAGTCGGCGCTGAGTGACCAAGAGCAAGAGGCCCTAAGGCGCCTTTGGATAGGTTGCCGCGCCTGTACGACCCTTGTGGCGAGCATGCAGCTGATGGATCCCATGCGACACCGAGCAACCCTCCGGAGGATGGAACGGATCAAAGTCTGCCTGCAAGAGAGGCCAATCCTGCCCCTCTCTCTTCGTTCGATTCCATGCATCGACGATGACGACCGACTTGACGCGTGGTTCGGCGAACTCGAACTCGACGCGGCGACCTCGGATTTAGTCTCTTTTGGAGCAGACGGAATGGAGGGTGGTTCAGGCTGGGACGCAGACATACGAGAGCGCATCGTCGTCGATGAATCGATGTAAACTCTGTGCCTAGGATGCCTTCGTTCACCAAGGATTTCGTCACCGTGAAATATGTGTGCCGCGCCGTCGATAGAGCTGAGCATGTCGCTTCGCCGCTTGTCTTTAGTCGCTCTTCTTAGCGTCGCTTCAAGCGATAGCGCAGATGTGTCCCCCGAGGTGGACTGCCTTCTGATCCACAGCGACGTCGTGCAGTGAGCTTCTCGCAACGTTTGAGAACTCTTCCATCTCTCGCCAAAGACACGGAGACGAGTCTCGTTCGCATTGGGCTTCGAGACATCGAAGATGCGGTGGGGCGCCATTACGTGGTCAAGCGGTTCCGTCCCACTGCAAGCACCTGTGCGCTAGCCAGCGCTCAAGGGGCGGCGAAGTCGAGCTCAAGCGGTCGTGGCGGTGGCACACGCACGCCACCGGGCCAAGGACCACCCGGACGTCGTCCACCTCGGTTGCGACGGCGATGGCCAAGCCGCACCCCTGCGAGCGCGTCGTTCGCTTCGCCCCGAGCGCGGTGGTACGCGGCTTGTCGGTTGTCGTCCTCGCGCTGTGCGCCCTCCCCGAGAGCCAGCACGCATTGGGTCAGCGCCCGTTGCAATTGCATATACAACCCACGTTAGCTCAGCCGATCAATCGCCGTCACGATGCTGACGGGCTCATGGCGATGAGGTGGTCGATGAGTGCCTGCGCAGCAGCAGAGCGCTCACGACCGACGGGGTACACAAACCACCCCTTCGCCGACATGGGCAGAGCGCCACGCAACACCTCGATGAGCGCACCTCGGTCGAGGTCTTCTTGGCACGTCATCTCTAGGAGGGGCGCGATACCCATCCCGTCGAGTGCGGCGAGGCGAGCCGTCGCCAGGCTGTTGGCCCGCACACGGTTCGACATAGTGACGCGAACCGGGCCGCCCTCCCCGTCGAGGCGTTTGAGCGCGTTGGGTGCCCAGCCGTCCATGCAAACCCCGACGTGGTCGTTGAGCTCTTCGACACGAGCTGGTGTGCCGTGGCGCTCAAGGTACTCGGGGCTTGCGACGAGCAGCATCCGCGAGTCCCACAACAGCTGTGCACAGACTTCCAACGAATCCGGTGGCTGCCCACCGCGAAGCGCCACGTCGATCTCACTCTCGATCAAGTCGATGTAGGTGAGTGAATGGTGAATCTCCAGGTCGACATCGGGGTTGTCGACGAGGAAACCACGGAGCGTGGCCCAGATGACTCCGCCGTCTTCTGGAGGAGCCGCCACACGAACCGTCCCGCTCGGGTTCGTTCGTGATAGCAGGACCGCTCGCTCTGCGTCGGCGAGCAGACGCGGCACCGCGGCGATGTGTTCGTGGTACACGCGGCCGGCTGCAGTGAGCCCCACGCGCCGCGTTGTCCGATGGAGTAGCTTGGCGCCAAGCGCCTCCTCCAGCCTCTTCACACGACGGCTCACAGCGGATGGCGGCAAGGAGAGTGCATGGGCTGCGGCGGTGAACCCTTTGTGCCGCACAACGGCTGCGAACACCGTCACATCTTCGAGGTCAATGGACATTGATATCAGAATCGGTGCAATACCATTGCAACATCACAACTTGTGCACTTGAAGCGCAAATCATAGCTTCGCGACAAATGGAGGCATACATGGATATCGATTTTTCGGCGATCAATTGGATGGCAGTTCTGGTGAGTGTGGTCGCCGCACAGGTGGTCTCGACGGTTTGGTTCGTGGTTCTTTTTGGTGAGCCCTGGGCTAAAGAGTATGGCGCGAAGGACAAAAAAGAGCACACAAAGGCGGTGCCTCCATACACCTACGCGGTGCAGCTGGCGTGCACTGTGGTGCTCGTTCTGTCCCTGGCGATTCTTCAGCAGGTGGCGGGCGTGAATTCCGTCGGTGGTGCGTTGGCGACCGCGCTCTTTGTCATCGTCGGCTTCAGCATCTCCACAGGCCTACCGGGCCAAGCGTTTCTGAAGCGCTGGCGCGTCGCCGCTATCGCCTATGGAAGTCAGGCCGCGATGATCCTCGTCATCTCGCTTGTCCTTGGTCTGTGGCGCTGAGCCCTTTCTGACTGAGCCGCTACCCTGTCGGCGGCGCCAAACTCTCGGCCAGTTGTCTATCCCGCGGTCTCCAAAGCCGCCAAGAGCGAAGCATTTTGTTCGTTCATCCGGCGGCACACGCCTTGCTCTCCAATCCAGTCATGGAACCGAGTAAATCGAGCGCGTGGAAAGACGACACCCGTGCTGCTCGACCCCCTCGACTTCATCAGCCGCTGCGTTTTAGGAGACGGCGTGCGTACTCATTCCGCCGCCCCGCTTTCACATGCTGCGCTACCACGGTAATTCGCGGGACCGCGCAGAAGTGGTCCCGCAAGAATCAGCCCTTGCGTCCGCTGGAGTGGGATGGAGCTGCTTGAAGCACAAATCAGGCGCGGACTCTTCACTGCATTCACTTACGACCCGCGTTGGGATCGACAGGTCGATCGGCCAGACATGCTTGGCCTCGGCGCGTCAACGAAGGTAACCCACTCGGCCCGCCGACGGTTCGGAACAGGGATGGCGGTTCGGCTCAGTCGCGACCGTCTTCGGGGCGTTCGTTGGTGTATACCCTCGGTTCCCTGGGCTGGTCCACGGGCTCGACCACGGGCTCGACCACGGGCTCGACCTCGGGCTCGACCTCGTTGGATGACGGTTCGGGCTCCTCGTTCCCGGTTTCCTCGACCGGCGCCATCTCGTTCATGGTGTGCTCGGACTCGTCGCCCCCGCATCCCATGGCGGGGCCGACGAGGAGTGCACTAGTGACCAGGAAGCGAAGGCTTCGACTTTTTCTGTTTCCCATAGCCGGTTGTACACCGGACTCGTTCGAAACCTTGGGCCAAAGGGCGATTTGCGTTCTCTTTTGTACGACGAGGGTTCTCCGTGACTGACCGCGAAGCCGTAGAAGCGGAACTGCTCTCCTTCCAAGAGCGGGGCTACCTCTTCGGAGTGAGTGATGTGACGGAACGCGCCGCGTCGTTCGGATGCTGACGAGCGCCTCGCGGAGATGGAGCTCGAGGCGCCCTAGCCCACTGTTCCGAATAGCGCGCCCACGGCCGCCGTCGCTGCCATCGCCAAGGCTCCCCAGAGCAAAACGCGGGCCGCCGCCTTCTTGACCGACGCCCCGCCGGCGCGCCCGCTCATGGCCCCCATCGCACCCAGCGCGACGAGGGATCCGGCGGACACAGCGACGAGCAACACCTCGGCGGAGCTGACCAACGCCAGCACCAAAGGCACAGCGGCGCCGGCGGCGAAGGTCGTCGCGGACACGAACGCGGCCTGTACTGGGCGGGCTCTGTGTTCGTGCGAGAGCCCGAGTTCGTCCCGTGCGTGCGCGCCGAGCGCATCGTGGGCCATCAGCTGCTCGGCGACCTTGTGCGCGAGCGGCCCCTCCAGACCTCGGTCCACGTAGATCGCGGCGAGCTCTTTGTGCTCTTCCACTGGCTTGTCCTCAAGTTCACGTCGCTCGCGCTCGAGGTCTGCGCGCTCGGTGTCGGCCTGTGAGCTCACGGACACATATTCGCCAGCTGCCATGGACATGGCGCCGGCGACGAGGCCAGCCACGCCAGCGACCATCACCTCCGCAGAGTCCGCCCCGGCTGCCGCGACGCCGATGACCAGGCTCGCCGTGGAGACGATCCCGTCGTTCGCACCGAGCACCGCCGCTCGTAGCCAGCCGGAGCGACCAGCGTAGTGACCCTCTGAATGTCTTTTCATCGTTGGAGGGTCTGGAGTGAAAACGCGAGCGCATCAACCCGCGCTTCGTCGACGCCGCTCGGCAGCTTCGTGGAGAAAGCCGCGTCCTGCATCGCGGACTGGAGCTGCGTCGCCTCTTCGAGGAGCGCGTCGTAGGAGAGCGCGCCATCGCGGATCGCCGAGAGCTCCGCGGCATCGTCGCGGCGCACGCGGAGCTCGCCGCTTTGGAGCACTTCGTGGCCCATACGCATCAGCCGAATTAGGTGCATGGCGTGCTTGGTGTCGTAGCCGTGCTCGGCTTCGAGTTTGGCGCGAGCGGCGTTTCGGCCGAGCTTCCAGCCTTGGTAGGACTCCCAGTGTTTCATGGCGGCGCGGTACTTCTTTTCGGCGTTGAGAGCTTTGGCGACCTCCGGTGGGAGTGAGAGCGCGTGCGTCGCGACGGCGCGCATTCGTTCTTCGACTTGGCCATCCGCCTCGGCGCTCAGGACATCCGCGTAGAACGATTCGAGTCGCTCGCCGGCGGCGATGCGGCTCGCCTTGGGCATCTCGATGTCGTCTACGCCGTAGCTCCGCACCTTGTCCGCGATGCTCTGCTCGATGCGGTTTTGGTCGTCGCGGTTGAGGGTCCCGCCGGCGATGGGCAATGCGAAGTCGCTGCGCTCGGGCTTCTGCTTTGGCGGGTCGAGGAGCCAGGCGCGGTGCGTTCGGATCTTCTTGAGCTGCGCCATCGCGTAGCCCTGAAACGTCTGCTGCACTCGCTTGGTGAGGAAGATGTGACGCTGGGCGTGGAGCGTACGCCACGCCGGCGTCTGTAGCGCCCAGTCATCCTCGTCGGCGAAGAGGATCTCTAGCGCGCTGGGGTTTGCGTTGGCGAGGAGGCGAAGAAATTTGGCGACGTCGAAGATGACGCACTCGATTTTTTCGTCGAGGCCCTCGGCTTTGAAAGCGCGGCGCGCGGTGGGATGCTGACGAAGGCGCGGGAGCACATCGTCCTCAAGCGACGTGGGCAAACCTCCGTCGTGCTGCTCGAAGCTTCGAAAGAGAGACACGCGCTCTTCAAGAGGCGCAATGCAGACGCCGCGGAGATCCACGTCGGAGCCTTCGCGCGCCGTGCCGTGGGCTTGGCTACCCGCGAGGGTGAGGAAGATGGTGGCGTCTTTGAGGTCGAAGCTCATCGCTCTTCGTGAACCCGCTTATGCCTCAAGCCGAAGACGAACCACGAAGTCCCCGAGCGCGTCCGTCGACGTCGGCTCAAGCGGCAAGGCGCTGGTGTCGTGGGCGGCCTGAAGCTCGGACTCCAAAGCGTCGAGGTAGGCTTCGTGGGCGCTCATCTCTTTCGGCTTCAGCGGCATCTTCTCGGCGCCCTCGCGTTTGCGGGCGACAAGCTCTCCGATCTGCGGCAGCTTGAAGTGCTCATTGAGCACGCGGATGTGCGAGACCACGTCGCCGGTGCGCATCAGATGAATGCCCGTGAGGTAGACGCGGTAGGCATAGAGCAGATGTTTGACGGTGGCCTTGGGCTCCGCGAGGCGCTTTCGGCGGCCGCGGGCGAAGCCCTTATAATGACGGACCGTTGGGCGCGTGATGCAGCCTTTGCCGAGCTCCATCAGCTCTTCGTGCGCCGGCGTCGTGAGCACAACAAGGGGCGAGAAGAGTTGCTCGAGGACGTAGCCGTTGTGGTTGGTCATCAAGCGCGCGAACTTGCGCACGTCGTGGGCAACCCAGTCGAGGTCGATGGTTCCGTCTTCATCCGAACCGAGCTCATCGATGGTGATGGTCTCGGGAGATGGGTGAAGACCGAGGACGTCGTTGGCGGGTAAGAGAAACGCGCCGCGAAGATCGACGTCACTGTCCGGCGAGGCGAAGCCGTAGAGATGCGCGCCGCTGATGCTGGCGAAGACGGGCTCGGGCCCTCGCCGCGTGATGGCGGCGAGGTGCTCGCGATCGAGATCGAACCAGACTTCTTCGAGGTCATCGGGCGTCATGCACCCCTTATAGCACCGGCCCCCCGAGAACTACGAAGTGAGGTTGCGCCACCAAGGCGCTGGGCCTTCGACTTCGCTCGGCACGAAGACTTCACCCAACTTGGGGGTCAGGACTCGGGCGCCCTCCCCTTTGGCGAGCTGCAGGAGCGTCTCGGCGGGTTCGTGCCAGTCGTGGAGCGCCAAGTTGAAGGTGCCCCAGTGCACCGGCAGAAGCGTACCGCCGCCGAGCATGGAGAACGCCTTGAGCGCATTCTCCGGGCCTAGGTGCATGTCGCCCCAGGCTTCGTGGAACGCGCCGATCTCGAGCATGACGAGATCGAAGGGACCGTGGGCGCTGCCGATATCTTGAAACTGATCCGTGAGGCCGGTGTCTCCGGAGAAGAAGACCTTGGTGTCGTCGCCGGCGATCACCCACGAGGACCAGAGCGTTCTGTTTCGGTCGAAGGCGGTGCGTCCGGAGAAGTGCTGGCAGGGCGTGGCCGTGAAGCGGAGGCCGCGGATATCGACTTGCTCGCCCCAGTCGAGCTCGTGGATGCGGTCCTTGGCGACACCCATGGATTCGAGACGCGCGCCGACGCCGAGGGACGTGATGATGGGCATGTGCATGCCCGCGAGGGCGCGGATCGTCGGCGCGCACATATGGTCGTAGTGATCGTGGGAGAGGAGCACGGCGTCGAGCTCCGGGAGCTCGTGGATGGTCGCCGGCGCGGGGTGAAAACGCTTCGGACCCGCGAAGGAGACCGGCGAGGCGCGCAGACCAAAGACGGGATCCGTGAGGACGCGGAAGCCGTCGATTTCCAGGAGCACCGTCGAGTGACCGAGCCATGTCGCGCGGAGCTTCTGGCTTGGCGCGACGCTCCAGGCGTCGTGGGGCCGTACGATGGGGAGCGTGGCTTTGGGCTCGCGCTCACCGCCGCCGAAGAAGTACTCGCGCATCACCGGGAGCGGGTTGGGGTCAGCGACGACGCCCCTAACGCTTCGAGGCGGATTGCGAAAGGTCTTGCCGTCGAACTGCGGGGACGCCTCGACGCGTTCACGCCGGAGACCTGCGAACATGCTCATCCTTGGAGCCTAGGGTCTGGGCCCTAAACGTCCAGGTTGCGGACGTAAACCCTCACGGCCTAGGACTCGAGACTGGAAATCTCGGAACCGATCCGCGCTGCGCAACCGTGGCGAACGAATCACCGTAAGAGAAGCTGCTCTCGTTAGAGAACAGTGATCTAGGACATCGCTATGGCCGTGGACTCAGCGACGCGGACAAGGACGCCATCATCGAGTACCTCGGCAGCTGGTAGCTCCCTCAGTCGTTCAAGACGGCTTCAAGAGGCCCTTCGCAACAGCGGAGGGCCTTTTATATTTTCGGGACAACAACGCACGCCTTGAGCCGTCATGTGCCACGTTGCACAACACTTAGTGCACATCAGTTGTTGATTTTAGTCGACTTTTAGCCACAAATCAGTGGCACACGATTTGCTTTAGTGAACACTGTGATCAAGCCGCTTCTTTTGTCACTCGCTGTCGCGCTAATGGCCGGCGGCAGCTTCGCCTCCACCGCCAAGGCGTGTGGCGGGTTCTTCTGCAATCAGTCCCAGCCCGTCAATCAGGCCGCCGAGCGGATCATCTTCTCCCACAACGCGGATGGGACGACGACGGCGATGATTCAGATTCTGTACTCGGGTCCCTCCGAGAGCTTTGCCTGGATGCTCCCCGTCAACGGCAACCCAGACATCTCCGTGTCCTCGAACTCTGCATTTCAGCAAATCCAGAGCGCCACGAACCCGAGCTACCAGCTCAACGTCGAGGTGGAAGGTGAGTGCGACCAAGGGGACTTCGGCCAGGGCCCGCGTTTCGCCGGCGCCGACAGCGGCCCTTCACTCGATGCCGGCGCCTCCAGCGACGCCGGCGCGCCGCCAGTCACGGTGGTCAACCAAGGCTCCGTAGGCCCTTATGACTTCGTCATCATCGCCGTCGACCAAGCCGCAGACGACATCGCCCTCGTCGCCACCGAGTGGCTCCAAGAGAACGAGTACGACGTGAGCGAGCTCGGCCGCGACCGCCTCGTCCCTTACCTCGAGTCCGGCATGAACCTCCTCGCGTTTCGTCTCACCAAGGGACGCGACACCGGCGAGATTCGCCCCGTTGTTCTGAGCTTTGGCGCGGGTCTCGGACGCGGACCCACGTCTGTGCCGTGTGAATGAGCCTTTCGATTTCGGACTCTCTATCTGGTTGCTGACCCACGAAGATCTACGGAACGCAGGTCGTATCGCGGCGTTCATGAGCTACCTCGGTGATGCCCTGATGGAGCAGCGACACTTGATCGAGGCGCGTTGATGTGATCGGCGCGTTCTAGGGCCGGGCCCGGCGGACTCGCAACAAGCGTGATATCGCCGCCCTGTTGTGGACGGCGCGCGCATCGGGACCACCCTCCAGAACCGCTACCGCGTCGACCGCAAACTCGGTGAGGGAGGCATGGGGGCGGTCTACGAAGGCGAACACATTTTGATCGGACGGCGCGTCGCGAGCAAGTTTCTTCACCAGGGACTAGTTCCCTGGATCCTTGGTTACTTCCAAAACGTTTGCGCGAGTCACTTTGATTGAAGGTGCCGCCATTGGTCCACCAGGCCCCTGCGGTCGTCACGCCGCCGCCGCCCCGAAGCGCATCGCCGCCAAGGCCGCCACCCCGACGTGCATCGCCGCCAAGGCCGCCACCGCCGCGGCCCGCAATGGAAACGCCGCCTCTCGACGAAAGACATGAAGGCAGCGTGCCCGTGATAGGACCCCGCCGCATATAGAAGCGGCACCAGCAGCACGCGGGCGAACTCCGCTGGCGCTGGCGCTGGCGGGTGTCCTCATCGCCATAGGTTTGGCAACAAGCTTTGTATTACCGCCGATGTCATGGCCATCCAACAGGGTGGGACCGAAGTGCCCGGCGAGGTTCCCGCAGCGGTGTTGCCGCCAACCGAGGAGCCAGCGGAGCAGCCGGCCCCAGTCGCTGGGGGAGCCCCCGCGGAAGCCGAGACTCTCGACGATACAAATGACGAAGGCGTGACCGCGACTGAAACCCTACTCGGTAGTGCACCACCAAGGCCAGAAATGGAGGAGGTGGAAGACGGGACCCTCGTCATCAATTCGATTCCGTGGGCAGCGGTCTTCATCGACGGTGAACCCTTGGGCCAGAACACGCCGATTCGTGGGTCCACATCCCGCGAAATACGCAGATGGGCAGCACCAACACGCTGCCGTCACCCGAGGTGCTTCGCGACGCGGTCCAGAAGGCGATGCCGAGGCAGGTGCCGAAGTATCAGCGTTCGAAGGTCGCCGAGTGGACGGCGCAGATCAAGTTGCTCGCCCTAAGCGGTCTCGGACCGAAAGAAGTCCGTCGACGGCTTCGCAAGACGCACGACTTCAAAGGCTCGTACTCGCAAGTGAAACCAATCGTTCGTGAAGTGGAGAATCTACACCTGATTAGCGCCTCAAGCGGCTTCATCATGCTCCAGCGAGCGCAAGGGTGCACAGGCACCACTCAAGCAGCCGCGAAATCGGTTTCAAGCTGTCGCAAAGCGGGCGGCGGCGACGGGGCCCGCGAGGCGATGCCAAGGACCGCACGGATGACGTTCGCTTCGGTGGCGACGAAGACGACCCACATCGCCCTCTGGCACTTGGGACACGTCATGATGTCGATGGCGAAGACGCGCCGGAGTAGCCATGCCCACGGATGACGTGAGGGCGGCGGAGGCGGCTGAAGTGGAGGCGCGGGCTCGAACAAGAGCTGCTGCGCGTCGTTGCTCGGTTCGAGTGAACGTTCGTCCTTCGCCGATTCTTGCGGCACGACGTCCGCGCGGTCTCGAGCGTGGCCGGCGAGCACGTCGTGATAGCGCAGCATGTGAAAGCGCGGTGGTGGGATGAGTGCTCACAGACGGCTGATGAAGTCGAGCGGCCCCTGGAGGACTGAGTGGGTGCCATCTTTCCACGCGCTCTTGAGTCGTATACGCACTCGGCCGACCGGGTGTCTCCAGTCTCTCAAGGGAGAGCGGCGGGCGATCAATGTAACGGCACAGGCGCTCAAGACGCTGGCGGTCGCGACCGTCCACCGCCACGGCGGCGTGGATGTTGACGCCACCGACTTCGGCGAGTGCGCCCGGACCGGCGCCCTGCACGAGGCGGAGTGGGCGGACGAGCTGGGCGGACGAGCTGGGCGGACGAGCCGGGCGGACGAGCCGGGCGGACGAGCTGGGCGGACGAGCTGGGCGGACGAGCCGGGCGGACGAGCTGGGCGGACGAGCTGGGCGGACGAGCTGGGTGGTCTTGCGGCCCGCCGCCGGGCCGAACAGCTGTACGTCCGCAGCGGACGCGCCGTAACACGACGCCAGGACAGGCTAGTCGCATAGCGAGCCCTAACCCGGCGGCGACACGTCCGCCACGATCAGCGAGTGCGCGGTGGACCTCGTGGACGCTTGCTATGGGGATCCCGTAGAAGCCAACGCCTGTGGCACCTGCCCCTCGGGCCCCGTGTCCGTGGACACGTGTAACCCAGACGACTGCGCCATCTGAGTACGGATGAGGCCTTGGCGGCTCGTCCCAGTCTTCTGCTCTAGGGAATTAGTTGCAGGTGGCCTCGCAAGGACCGCCGGCCGCATTGGCGGTGCAGGAGTCCGCCGCCATGTCGACGCAGTCGATGCATGCTTGAGCCTCGGCTTCGTTCTCGTCCGTCAAGAACGCTTCGCAAAGCTCCACGGTTCCGTCTGGCACCTCAATTCCGCATTCTTCCTGCTGGTCGGCCGCCTGTTCGCAAACAGATTTTCCGCAGCCGGCGGCGGACAGAGAGAAGAGAGCGAAAGCCAGTAGTAGTTTCTTGGTCATAGTATTCATCCTTCGGGCACGAGCAAAGCACGACTCGTGCCAGCCCGTATAGAGCATAGAAAGTCGTGTGTTCGATACGCGGAGCGTGCACTGAGCGGCAGAGCCCGTCTGCGCAGGTTCACACTGCAGATCACGGACCTCGTGCAGATGTTCAGAACGACCAGGTTTAGGAGGCCAGAAGCGCCTTGAGCCCAGCCTGAAGTGACGTCTCCGCGCGAACCCCAAGGACACTCGCCAGCGCGCCGACCTGCGCGCAGGAGTGAACGATGTCGCCAGTCCGGGCGGATCCGTTTGTGATCCGGCTGAGACCGCCACTCAGTTCAACGAGGGTCTCCGCGAGGTGTTGAATGGTCTCACAGCATGACCTGCCCCGACGTTTACAGGACGTGTGCTTTGGCGATGGTCTAGGCCCGCCAGAAAAGCGCGGACGGCATCGCCGACAAAAACGAAATCGCGGGTATGTCCACCGTCGCCATTGATGGTGATGAGCGCGCCTTGGAGCGCACGCTTAGCGAGATCTGGAACGCTGCGGTGAGATCTCCGCCGAGCTCCGCGCCGCACGCAGCGGCTGTACCTAGAGGCCTGATGTCGTCGTCGGGGTGGGCATGCCGTACGCGTTCTCTCCGACGGCTGTACCTAGAGGCCTGATGTCGTCGTCGGGGTGGGCATGCCGTACGCGTTCTCTCCGACCGCGGAGCAGGCTCGCGTGCGTGAATCCCGCATCGCAGATACGCATCGAACTCTTCCTCCACGAACTTCGGCAAGCCGCCTTGGGCTTCGGCGCGCTCCTTGAAACGCGGCCAGTGCTCACTCACCAGCGCATGCAGGAGCGTGTCTTCAGGTCGGCGCGTAGCCATCGCTGCGCCCTTACTCGGCGCACATCGCTGTCGCTGCCCGTGCCACTTGAACCTGCACCGCAGGAAGTGAGCTGGCGAGTCGTCCGGTGGTGAAACGCCGACAAACGAGTCCGCCTGACCGGCGCAACGCCGCCGTCCGCCGGCGGACGCCAGTCTACGGGACAGAGGGAGATAGCTGATGGGCGAGATTGGCATTTTCCGAGCGACGCGACGCGGCACGAGCCGTGGCCATGGATGCTCCGGCAGGCGTCGCGGTGTACGCCCTCTTCCAGGCCTTGAGTGCGGCGTACATCCTGACGCCGAGGGATGAGCTCGTGCCAGTGACCGACCGTTTGGTCTCCCTCGAGCTCCAGCAAGAGGCGCGGGACGCGGACTATGCCTTCGAGCTTCCGTCGAACGACGGCGTCATCTAGGGTCTGGGCCCTAAGCGTCCAGGTTGCGAACGTAAACCCTCACGGCCTAG
>JBLHKB010000111.1:0-14803 GCA_047619315.1 Polyangiales bacterium | reverse complement strand
TCCCATTCGCGGTTCAGGTTCGCCCCGGCGGCATTATTTCGGAGGTGTCCACGGACGGAGCCATCCGGGTTCATGTTGGGCACCACATAGAAGTGCGCTTCGGCGCGGAGTCGGCGCGCGAGGGCTTCGGAGCCGTCGAAGAAACGTTCCAGCATGCCTTCGATAAACCACTCTGCCATCGACTCGCCTGGGTGCTGGCGCGCAATGGTCCAGATCGGCACTGGTCCCTCGCCAAACTCCACCAAATCCATGGGCCGTCCGTCGATGCTTTCGCCGATGACGCGCGTCGACACCCCAGACTGCAGCTGGGCGTGGCCGATGAGGCGCTGATGGCGCTCGTAGTCGTAGGGCGCGAAGTAGGCGTACCAGATCGTGCCGTGGGCAGGCGCATGCTCGATGATGAGCTCGCCGTTTTCATAGCGCGTGGGCACTCGGAACCAGTTTTCGCGGTCGTAGGACGCGCAGGTACGGTAGTCCGGCCAGCCGCCTTCGTACGAAGCGTTCTTGGCGTTGGTGATCGCGATCTCGCAGGCGACGACATCGCTCACGCGAAAATGAAACCATTGATAGTGGTCTTCGCCGACGTCTTTTCGAATGGCGAGTTCAACGCGACCATTCGCTTCTTTGAGGACCTCAATATTTCCGGAGTCGAAGTTCGCGCTGATGGGCATAGGCCGACCATGCCAGACTTCGATTCGCATGTCGGCCCATATGAAGATTGATCCTGGTTCGGCGTCGGCTTCGGTCTCCTGCGCGCACGTACAATTATATCTCTGCTCCAGAGCTCGAGGCTGAGCCCCGAAGCCAGTGGGGTGACCCCATGTGTACGAAGGCACTGGGAGGTGACCTACAGCCCACCTCCGCGGCCCCGAGTCTTCTAAGGGAGCCTGAGTTCGCGCGCTTCGGCCCCATCGACCTCACGTGCCCACGCTGCAAACGCTGGATAGTCGCTTGGCTCCACACGCATCATGGGGACCAAGAGCTTTCGTGTGATCGTCGTCGTGCCTTCGTCCGCGACAACACTCATCTCAAAGCGAGCTCCGCCGGGCCCGACGATCTGAACCGCGTCGATGGGCGTGGCTCGTCCCGCATGACGTAGAGTCAGCGAGACCTCGAGGTCCACCGGCGGGCCCACCAGCTGAGTCGTCGTCCGCGCCGCCTGGGACGCGAAGTTTGCGCCGAGCTGCGCTGGGAAGAGCGCCGGGAAGATCTCTTCGCTTCCCTGCTGCCGAGTTAGGTTTGGCATGGTCAGCTCGTAGTGGAGAACCAAGGGAACGCTTGTGTCTCCTCGTCCTGTGACACGCAGCGAGCGCAAGCTCGCGCCGGGCAAGATCGATGACACGTAGGCTTGCTCGAAGCGTTCATTTAGAGCCGCGGCCGGGATATTCTCGAGGTTCTCCCGCCAGGTGATGGCGTCACTTCCACGAAGCGTCTCGGTGACACTGACGCTTGCCCCGCCTCCTTCGCTGAGGTCTGCGATGAGCTCGATGACATGACGGTCGCTTCCTTCGGGTGCCGGCGGAACGCGGATCTCGCGGACCTCGTCCGAGGCTTCAAAGGGAACCAGCACCACGCCCTCTTGTCCTCGGACCATGGGGCTGGCGTAGCCGAAGGGGATGCCTCGGGCGCCGGTCATCAGCAACGTGTCGGCGTAGCGAACGAAGAGGTTGGGGTAGGTGTCTTCGTCGGCGAGCTCGGACACCGTCTGATCGTTGTTCCAGCCTCGAATGAGCACGAGCTCGGCATCAATATTCACGAGACCGAGCAAGTAGTAGAGGACGCGCGAGCGATTGCCGGCGCGGCTGGTCAGCATGCGCGGCGCGACGCCGAAAACGTCGTTGTTGTTTTCGACGTTCGCGAGGACCCAAGAGAAGAGTCGCTCCGCCTGCTCTCGCTCGCCATCGGCGCCTTCGATGATGCTCTCCGCAAGGGAAACGGCCACCGGGTCGATGGGATCACGGTCGACGAGAACATCACGCAGCCCCTCGAAGAAGGCGGGCCAACGTGCGTTGACGCCCCAGTTGATCGAAGGAATGTACTCCCGTGAGTCCACGGATCCAGGCTCAAAGGTGAGAGGCTGTGAAGAGTCGACGCGCCAGCGGGCGACGGCCAGTTCGGTTCCGTTGACGTTCATGGTGGACCGCTGCGTGCGAGGCGCGTCGCCGCGCGGATCGACGCTGATCTCGATTCCAGGAGGCGTGGCGACGACGAGCTCGCTGCGATGAAAAGGTGTCTCAACGTTCGCGAAATAGAAGCGATCGCCGAGAATTCCGCCGGGGATTCCGATGGGCGGATCGACGACTCGCACGGTCTCCATTTCAACGTAGTCACCAACGGCGACCGTTGGCAGATTGATCTCGTTAGTTCCGTCGATGAGGTCTGGTTCAAGGCGGGTTCCATCTGCCTTGATGGTGTGGAGCGTGAGAATATAGCCTCCCTCTGGAGGCGAGAATTGGCCGAGCTCGTCCACGGACTCTTCGCTTAGGGCTTTGTAGATCTGATGCGTTAGAACGAGCTGGGAGGCGTCTTCAAACACACGCACTGCCGTGTAGTCCAACAAGAGCAGCTGGGGCTGGTCGTATTCGTTGGCGTCGTTCGCTTCGAACTCGGCGATGGCCGCGGCGCCGTCGACGCGGAAGGGCGCGAGTTCATCACGGCCGCCGAGAGCTGCGCGAATACGATGAAGCTCCGCGTTGGCCGCGGGCTCTGCGCGCAAAGCCACGTCGAGAGCTTCTTGGGCGCCTTCGATGTCACCTTCCGCGAGACGACGGTCAGCGCGTCCGAGCGCGATGGTGACGGAGCGTGGGCGAGCTTCGCTCAATGCCGCAAGGACCGCGTCGATCTCCGCGCCCTGCGCGCGGCCTTCGGCGATGTCGAGACGACTCGCCAGATAGCGACTGCGTGCTTGAGGAGGCTCAAGGGTCAGAAGACGCTCAAGTTCGCTTTCCGCGTCATCCCAGCGACGGGCCGAAACGAGGAGCGCAAAGCGTGCTGAGCTTCGCGCATTGCACGCCATGAGCTGGTCGGCGTAGCGGTCGATGCGCTCGATGCGGTCACGACGGCGTGCGTGATTGAGCGCGGCTTCGATGGGGGCGCAGTTGCCGGGCATCTGCGCGAGGGCGGCTTCGATCTGTTGCTCCGCGTCCGTGTCCCAGCCGCGATTTAGGAGAAGCTCGATGAGCGCCATGCGGAAACCGGGTACCGCGGGCCACGCGTCGATGTACGCGCGGAGCGCTGCGATGGCTTCGGCGTCACGCCCTTCGGCGGCGTCGAGTCGCGCAAGCTGCAGCCGCGCAAACCACGCCTGGGGATCCCGCGCTTCGACCTGTCGGAGGAAACGGCGAGCCTTGTCCCGACCCATGTCGCCAGGTAGGTAGGGGTCCGAGAGAGCCACGGCGGAGCGAAGCGCTAAGATGACGGGCGCGTCCTCGCAGTCATCCGAGCGAAGTGCGGTTCGAGCGCGAACGGTCTGACCTCGTCCAAGAGCCATGGTGGCGCGCTGGTAGCAAGCGAGGTTGCGGCCGACCGGCAGCTCCGTGGAGGCAGAGCCCGGCAGGATCGAGACGCTCAAGATGGGGTTTGGGTGGCGCGTGGCCATTTTGACGCTGATCTCGTGGCGACCTGGAGAGAGCTGAACCGTGTGAAACGTGGAGCGCTCAAGAGGCTGACGTCGATGGTCGAGGCGCACGATTTGTTCGCCGTCGATGCGCAGCTCCACCGAGTTCGGCGTCTCGAGGCGCAACGTGTAGTCGCCGCCGGCCACGTCGACGAAGGACTCCGCGTACGTCACGCCGCCTTCGTTCACGGGGCCTTCGCCGAGATGAACCGAACAGCCGCGCGTCTCCATGGCGCGCACCGGCCGGGTTCCGCGGCCAATGCCCAAGTCGACGCTCTCCGGCATAGCGCCGACGCCACCGATGGCGTGCTCGTCGTCAAACCCAAGGAGGTCTCGAGGCCCAATCGGTCCAGCCACGCGCCATTCGCGCAGGCAGCCGGCGGTGGCGGCAAGCTCTTGCACCGCTGCGGCGTCGCCGCGTCGATAAGCGAGCTCGACGAGGAGGTTCGCTGCCGGGTGACGAGCCGAGGCTGGAAGATTCGGCAAGACCGCTCGCAGACGCGCTTCCGCCACGGCCGGGAAGTTCGGAGCTTCCTCGCTCAGCTCGCGAAGGCCTCCTGCCGCCACCTCCGCGACGACATGGTCGCCCTGCTCGGCAGCGAGCTCAATGGCACGGAGCATATGTTCGACGGCTGCTTCCGGCGCGCCGTGGAAGTACTGCTCGATGCCAGACATGAGGTGAAGCGCGGCGTCATCGGGGCGAAGCGAGAGCGCTCGCTCGAGGACGTCGTGGGCTCGGAGTGGATCACCATCGCCCTGAAAGAGCTCACCGATGGCGAGGGTGCGCTGAATCTCGGCGTCACGCGGATTTTCGTCCGCGCGCGCCCGGAGCGCTTCGATACTCAAGTTCTGGGGGAGCGTGCTCGCACGTGGTCCACAGGCGACGAGCACAAGAGCGAGAACAAGCTGGATTCGCATCATCATCTTCATTGTCCCACCACCACTTGCTGACGGAGGAGTTGGTCGGCTTCGATCACCCATGCGCGGAAGTCCGCGTATTCACTCGGCGGTATCTGGTCACGCCGGAGTTCAAACTCCGTACGGATCTCCACAGTGTCACCGCTGTTCTCCACGGTCAGCGCCAAGCGACCGAAGGGGCTCTCCGCGACAGCCGTGGTCGGCGCCGCAATAGCGCGCATGCCGCGAGGCACACGGATGGTGCGACGTTCGAGGTAAGAGGCTGGCTCACCAAGGTCCAAGGGATGACGACGCGTGGCCGTTTGGGCCATACCTCGGGTGAGGTCACTGAGCACCGAGGGGCCGAGGCGAAGTCCGTTGCCGTCGCTCTGCGCCATCTGGGGAACCTCCGCCGTGTAGCGGTACTCCGCCGGCGCCTCCAGCGTCTGGAGGTTCTCAAAGGCATAGGTTTCGACCTGAAGACCTGGGAAGAGGTTTCGCAGCGAGCGCTCGAGACGCTCTTCCTGCGTTCCCGTCGCTTGGTACATCGCTCGGTAGCGAGGTGCTTGAGCGCCGGTCACGGTTTCGCTCGCGCGAATCTCCGCGCTGCCGTTCGCAGCGAGCTGAATCTCGAGCGTGCGCTCACGCCGGTTCTGCCCAGCCGGGAGAACCGGTGTGCGGCGAAGGTTTGCGCCTTCGGGCCAGACATGGAGCACAGTGACACCCTGGTCCATACCGGGCAGCTCCGTGATGCCGTTGTGTTCCGCCGTGCCATCGATGTAGAGATCGAGGGAAGGCACGTAGGCGATGGCGTGGTCGAAGACCGAGAGGCTCGCCGGCAGGTCGTTGATACGACCGTTTCGACGCGTACGCGTGAGCACGATGTGGGCGTCAACGCCCGCTTCGCGGAACATAGCGAACATGAGCGAAGCTTTGTCTTTGCAGTCGCCGAAACCGCGACGAGCGATCTGCGTGACGCGGTAGGGCTTGTAGCCGTGGATGCCGAACTCGAGGCCGACGTAGCGTGTGTTCGCGACGACCCAGTCGTGAATGGCGATGACCTTCTCGCGGTCCGTGCGCATTCCGCGCGTGAGGCGTGCAACCGTGGAGCGAAGCTCATCGTCGAGGTTGAGCTGGTCTTGAATCAGCCCCCAATACCAAGCGCCAACGTCTTCCCACGTCGCGTAGGTGGACACGTGCAGATAGGGGGCGACCTGAGTCATCCCCGGCATGCTTGGCTCGCTATGAATCGCGGGGATGTTCGTCGCGACATAGCGATCCGTGCGTGTGCCGTCGTCGACCGTGCGCTCGTGCTCAAGCCCTGGAAGGTTCGGCTCGTTGAAGAAGAACTCACGGCTCTCCGGCGTGATGAGGACATATTCCTTGTTTCGAATGGGCGCGAAGCCTTGAAGGAAGGTCAGGTCACCATAGTAGTCCGCGAAGACGTTCTGATGCGCCGTGTCGTCGATGCGCCAGCGAAGCTCAACGACATCGCCCGGCTCAAGGTCTGAGAACACGAGAACACGCGCGCGGGTGTCGTAGTAAATTCGGTACCAAGGTTCGCCGAGCTGCTGCTCAAAGCTCTGGGTGGCTTCGAGGACCTCGCCATTGGCGCGGTGAACACGAGCAAGTCGAATGTCGAGACGCTGGCTGCCCGGATCGAACTGCATGGAGTAGCTGCGATACTGGCGAGCACCTTCGTCGGTGTGGAGCTGGACGGCGAGCTGTCGAAAAGTCGAACCCAGGCCGTTCTCAAAGACGGTGTTCACGGTGAGGTCTTGCAAGACCGTCGTGGGGTAGCCCTCTCCTTCGACGCGTCGCTCAAGGAGCGTTTCAGTGTCGGCGGCGAAGGCTTCGTCCGTGCGCTCTTGGGGCTGAACCTGCTCGAGGAGCTCGCGCGTAGCGGCATCCTGAGGCCGAAGCTCGAGAGCCAGGCTGAAGGCGTGGATGGCACCGTCGCGTTCTTGCTGTCGAAGCATGAACTCGCCGTGAGCGACGATGGTCTGCACGTCTTCCGGGGCGACCTCGAGCGCAGCTTGGTAGGAAGCGCGGGCTTTGGAGGTGTCTCCAAGCGCTTCGTAGAGGCTCGCCGTGTATCGGTAGGAGCGCTGGCGGTAGGGCGCGATAGCCGCGATGGCTTCGAGCTGGGTACGGGCCGCGACTTGGTCACGGCGCCGAACGGCATCCGCGACGAGTACGCGGCGGCTGGCGCGGTCGGTGAAACTCAAGCGGATCGCTTCGCCACGAAGGGCGATGGCGGCGTCTTGGTCACCAGCGGCGCTGGCGGCTTCGGCGCGTGCTCGGGCAAAGCCAGGGGCGCCTAAAGCGCGCGCGCCGACCTCCTCGAGGATACGTCGTGCGGCCATGGGCAAGTCCATGTTCGCGAAGATGTCCGCACGCAACAGGCGCGCCTGCATGCCGAGGACGCCGGTGTTTTCGAGGGCATCGATGCGATCGAGGACGGGGAGTGCCGAGTCCGGGAAGAGCCCCGCGCGCTTCACCTGCGCGTCGAGGAGCATGACGTTGGGGTCGTTCGGCGCTTGAGCGATGGCGCGCTGCATGAAGCGATTCACGTCGGCGCGCTGAGCCGCGGTGCGAATGGCAAACTCGAGATGCGCGATGCTGGGTTCGGCCTCGGCGGCGCGTGCAGCAAGCTGACGGACGCGTCCTTCAGCGGGATCTTCGGAATCCGTGAACTCAAGGTAACGGGCGAGGTTGTAGAGCGAGGACGGGCTCCCTCCCTCAGCCGCGGATTCGAAGAATGGGAGCGCCGTGGCGGGGGCCGAGCGCGCTCGACCACTCGAAGCGACGACGTCCGACATGGCGGAGGGCGACGCTTCGACGTTCGCTGGACCGCCGCGGACATCCGTCACGCGAAAGTAGAAACCCCAGCTTCCCTCGGCGACGCAGCTCTTGACGAGCAAGCGGTTGGCGCCGGCGTTCGCTCGGACGCTCACGGCATGTCGGTCACGTCCAGCGCCACGGTAGGCATCGTCTTCATGAACGAGGGCGCCGTTCCAGAACACCTTGATCGCGCCTCCAGCTCCTGCCCAGAGGGCGAGGTCTTGAGCTCGCTCGCTCTGAACGTTCGTCGTGGCGTAGCTGCACACATGACGGGCGGGCCTGAAGACAGCGCTGAGGCTGGTGTAGCCAATGTGCGAAATGTCCGGCATGAGGCGCCATCGAACTTCGCGCTCTTTGCCAGCGTAGGTGGCGCCAAGCTCGAAGGGCGATGTGCGCTGCTCTTCGGGGTCAAACTCGCGCTCGAAGCCGCGCTTCCCTTCATTGTCGAAGGGGCCAACGACGTTCCACTCGGTGATGTAGCCGAGCCCGTCCCAGATCTGGTGGGCTTCATCGAACTCGCCACGACGCAGGCTGGCTCGGGCACGAAGCGAGTCGACGTATGCGCGCGTCGCTGGCGCGATGCGACGATTGCGACTGAGCTCATCAAGGCGCGCGGAGCTCTGTGCCGGCGTCGCCTCGTCCCAACCCTGCCAGAACTCAAGGAGCGGCAGAATCCCCGTCACGCCACGAGCGCGTGTGACCTCTTGGGCCAGACGGCGCTGTTCGGCGTCGAAAGGGTTGTCCGTCTGTGCCGTCTGGGCGAGGGCGGGCGAAACAAGAGCGCTGAGCGAAAGCGCGAGGACAAGAAGGCCGCCAAAAGGGGCGGAGCGACGAATCAAGAGAACCTCCGAGGAGTGCATGGGGCGGCACTCTAACGCGTCGAAAAAGAGCGTGGCCACAAAGCGCCACACCAAGTCGGGACACCAACCAGACGGACTTTGTTCCCGAGGCCGCGCTTTGCCAGTCCGGAACGACGGGAAAGACCTACAAAATGCCCCGTGCGGCTGATTTGGAGCCTATTTGGGTTTCGGGTTGGCCTTCCACCCGCTGTGGAGAAGACCCTTCTCTCGCCAGGGCACCTGAGGCGCTGGGTCGTAGAGGCCTAGATCGACGGGGAGAGCCGCCGTCACCTCGTAGCCGGTCGTGGTGGGCTCTACCTGGAAGGCACGGAACCCGACGCCTGCTTCGAATGCTGTTCGACAGGCATCCGCGAACTCGGGGTGATGAAGGCGGGAAGGCCGTACGCTCCGAAGTGAATCCCCTCGCTGCACCACAAGGATCACGCTGGCGCGATCTCCCCGCTGCACGATGGCGTTCAGATGTTCGACGTGGCGAAGCGCGCGCTCACTTTTCGAGTCGGGAAAGTATGCGCGGCGATCGGGATAGACGAGGTGAGCGTTCTTTACTTCGACGAAGTGAGGCGTGCTTCCGCCCAAGAGGAAGTCGAGGCGGCTCTCGCCGTCTTTGACCTCGGCACGGAGCGTTTGGTAGCGCTTGAAGCCCGGCAGCGCTTTCGCCCGAAGTGCTTCGCCGATGATTCGATTCGGCGCTTGGGTGTTGGCGCCGGTCAAGATGACGCGGCCCTTCTCGTCCACGTCTTCGATGAGCTCTAGCGTGTAGGCTAATTTTCGTTTTGGGTTTTGCGAGGGCGAAAGCCAAACACGCCGGCCGATCTCCACCTGGCCTTCCATGCGGCCCGGGTTCACGCAGTGGGCGCGCACCGTCTCACCCGTGTCGAGTTTCACCTCGGCAATGAAACGAACGTAGCGGGCCAAGAGCCGACCGGCGATGAACGGCGTGGGGTGCGGGAGGTGGAACAACACTTGTGCGACGTAGTGTTGCTCTCGCGGGCTCGCAAGGTCTAGGCCGTCACGCAACCACGGGTCATGGGACAGCAGAGACCGAAGGCCTAGCGATGCTCACTCAGCAACTCATCCTTCGACGCAGTGCGTTGCTGCTTCTAAGCGTGCAAGCGTGCCAAGGCGTCTCGCACGATCGCGTCGTGACGTCGCGAAGCATGCCCCCTTTGTTGAGGAGCAACCCAAGCAACGTCAGGGACTGCAGCGCTATTCAGTCGAGAGGGTGGCCCCAACCGCGAAGCAGCATATCGATGCGCGTGTTTGCGACGTCGTAGCCGCGCCACTCTTCGGGGTCATCATCGCTTACGACGCTTTTGCCCGGAAAGGGCAAGGCCGCGGCGTTGAGGCCCGCCATATTAGTGAGAAGATCGTCTTCGGAGTCGGCGCATTTGTGAGCGTAGAGCATTGTGGTGATTCCCCCTGTTTCGACATGTGAGCCGCGATTCAACGCGCCTGCACATGTGTTGTGTCTGTCCGTTGACTAAGCATTAAGCGCGCCAGTTCACGCTAACGCGGCGCGTCAGCCACAACTGAGCAACAAAGCTCTGATAGGGTTTGCCGCATGAACAAGCCCTCGGACACGCCTGTGATCATAGGTCTTGTGCTGCTCGCCCTGGGGTTGGGCGGCGCCTATGTGTACTCCATGAATACGGGCCCGGGCCCCAGCGAGCGCGGCGAGTTTATGCCGGTGGTGGAAGACCCTCCGGAAGCGCCCGCACAGCCCGAAGCGCCCAGCTTTGCGGACATCGACAAGGTCGACGTTCATGTGCACATCCCGCCGTCCATGATGCGCTCCGCCATGCAACTTCTGGGTCAGCATGGAACCCGCCTCGCCATCAACGCCTCCGGTGGTTCGCCTTCGCGAGGCCTCGCACGTTCCGTCGAAGCCGGTCGCGCCGCCGGTGGCATGTACTCCTACTGTTTTGTTGATTGGGAGAACGCCGGAGAGCCCGACTGGAACCCGCGCGAGACCCTCGATGCCTGCAAAGCCCAAGGCGCTATCGGACTCAAGATCTTCAAAGCGCTTGGCCTTGGCTATCTGCGCGGCGACGACCTCCTCGCCATCGACGACCCCATTCTCGACGACGCCTTTGAGTACGCGGGCATCCTCGGTCTCCCCGTGTTGATCCACATCGGCGACCCCAAGGCGTTCTTCGAGCCACCAACGGAAGACAACGAGCGCTTTGAGGAGCTCAGCGCGCACCCCAGCTGGAGCTTCCATGGACCTCGTCCCGACGGCGGTGAGTGGCCTTCTTGGCGAGAGCTACTGCAGCAGTTTGAGAACCTTGTCGCGCGTCATCCTGGGACGACCTTTATCGGCGCGCACTTTGGAAACGCGCCCGAGGACCCGGACTTTGTGGGCTCGATGCTCAGCCAATACCCGAACTACTACGTCGAGACCGGCGCGCGCATTCCGGAGATCGGCCGTCACGAGTCCGCGCGTATGCACGACTTCTTCGTGGAGTACCAAGACCGCATCCTCTTCGGCACGGACTTTCAGGCCGTCCCCGGCGGCCTGATTCTAGGTTCCACCGGACGAACCCTCGACGGCCTCGACCGCGTCCCCGTGTTCTACGAAGCGCACTGGCGCTACCTCGAGACCCTCGATGAGGACTTCGCTCATCCCTCGCCGATTCAGGGGGACTGGACCATCGACGGCATCGGGTTGCCGGAAGAAGTTCTGCTCAAGATCTACCAAACGAACGCGCTGCGGGTGTTTGGTTTGGAGATGCCAGCTCCTCCCGCTGTCCCTGGTTCTGAGATCTGAAATACACGTCCGATTCGGGGCGTGGGCGCGCGGGCCTAAGGCGATTCGGCATGCTTCATAAAGGGTGGCAAACGCTGGTTGCGAGGGCGCGCTCCTTTGCAAAAGGGCCTAGTAGAAGGCTGGGCTGCAGGTGATCGGCAGGAAGTTGTCGATCAGCCCGAGGCAGCTCTCGGGACCATCGACGCAAGCCACAAACGCGATGGGGTCGCAAAGCCAAGCCGGACATGTGGCCACGAAGAGGACGCCTCGTTCGGCGAGACGACGCTGCTCGGCTTTGCTGAGCCTTTCGTCGAGCAGACTCCGTCGGTCCTCACCGATATCGTTCGGAGTGAGCTGGTAAAGCTCCCACTCGTCACACCCGGCCTCCTGATCTTGAAGTGCGAGGTGCGCGCTGGCCGCGCCACGCACCGCCGCTTCCATGTTCGCGCCGCAACCAAGGCCGGTCAGAAGAAGAATCACAAACGCGCAGAAGCGGCCCATCGTTGAACGCTGATCCAAAGGAGTCACCTGCGAAAGCGTAGAGCAAGGGCGCCGCGTGTACTACCAGGCGCTCGACGCTGCGCTGCGCGTCCGCTGGGGGAGTACACACAGTTATTAGAAAGACGGCGCAGTACTCAGCGGAATTTCCACGGTTGAGTCACTGTCGTAGATCGATCGAAAAACTAGAGCTTCGTCACTTCCAAGATATAAAAGGACTCCAACGTGAGGCCGAGCCTATCGAGGTCGGACTGCACCTCTTTCATCAGCGTCTCTTCGATCTTCATTCGGTCTTCGCGCAGCTCATGAAGCGTGAGGTGCGCGATGATGCCACGCGCGGCGCCCTCCAGCGTTTCACGACCCACCGTGGCGATCTCGTTTTCATCCCGGCCAACGAAGCGCTCCACGGCTTTCACGAGGTAGGGCTCGTCACGGGTGACGGAGAGCTCGGCGCGTATCTGCACGTTCGTTTGGTCAGCGCTTTTTGTGTACACATTATGCAGCGTGGTTTCGACCCCGAAGGGGCCGCCGTTCAACTCGTCGTAGTGCTCTAGGATGGGTATGCGAATCGTTCTGCCGCTGGTGACGATTCGAAACCCATATGTTTTCCCATCCGCCGCCACGCGATCGCGGCCCGAGAGCACGGCGATGCGACCAGGTCGGACCACGACCAAGATGGAACGCATCAGAAAGAACATCGGGGTCATCATCGCGGTGACGATGCCCAACGCCACCAGGAGGGCGCTGAGCTCGTCACCATGGGTGCTGACACGCCACGCTCCGATCGCCGCGATCCCAAGCGCCGCCACTAGCGCAACCCACATCCACGAGGGAACCGAAGACTTCTTCGTCCTGGGCGATGTCTTCGCTTCTTTGAGCGCCGTATTTTCAGCGCGCAGCTCTTCGAGTTCCAACTTCAACACGTCGACACGCGATTTGGTCGCTAGTTCGTCGTCGCGAAACGCCATGGGTGGAGGCTATCAGTAGTGGAACGAAGGTGTCTCGCTGGGAGGGGCTACTACGCCGACAAGCCCAAGAGCTCTCGCGCTTCCGCCGGTGTCGCCACGCTGCGTCCGGCGTTCTCTGCGCACTGCGCCAAGGCCTCGATGAGCTGTCCGTTGCCCGTCGTGCGCTCCCCGCTAGGCAAGTAGAAGGTGTCTTCTACGCCCGTGCGCAACATGCCGCCAAGCTCAGCGGTGCGCTGGTGGACGGCCCAGATCTCCTGGCGGCCGATGAGGGTGCACTGCCAAGGTGAACCTTCGCGGCGATAGCCAACGAGCAGCTCCAAGAGCTTTGCGTCGACGGGCATGCCGGAGGCGACGCCCATCACGAAGTTGTATTGTGCCGTCTCGCTCATGCCGCTTCGAACGTAGAGATCAACGCTGCGCACGATGCCCACGTCGAAGCACTCGAACTCCGGAAGCGCGTCGTTGCGCTTCATGGCGTCGAGCATGTCTTTGACCTTGTCGACGTTGTTGTCGAAGAGCATCGGGGCCCACGCCCACTCGCCGTTGCTGCGGAGCTTGAGGTAGTTGAGGCTGCCGGCGTTGCAGGCGGCGATCTCAGGCTTGATGCGGTCCATGCACGCGATGGGTGCGTCGACGTTTCGACCGACCACGCCCGTGGTCTGGTTGATGATGACGCCGGGACACGCCGCGCGAATCGCATCCGTGCAGGCGCCGGCGACGTCTGGATCCCAAGACGGAAAGTGCCCTTGGCCGTCTTCCTGGCGCCGAAAGTGGATGTGCATGATGGAGGCCCCAGCATCGAAGGCTTCCTTCGCGCTCGCGGCCATCTGAGCTGGAGTCACCGGCACGGGATGCGTTTTGGGGTTGGTGAGTACGCCGTTGAGCGCACAGGTGAGGATCGCTTTGTCTGTCATCTTCAACTCCACTTGGGGGCTCGTTTTTGCATAAAGGCCGTCATTCCTTCGACGGCTTCTTCACTTCGTACCGCAGCGGCAAATGCCTTAGCGGCGGCTTCGATGGCCGCTTCATCAACGGTCGCGTAGCGCTCGACGAGCAGCTTCTTTGTCGCCGCCGTGGCACCGGGTGCGCACCGCAGGAACGCCTCGACTTGCTTCTGTAGGACGTCGTTGATCTCTTCAGCGCTACAAACCTCGTGCACGAGCCCGACGGCCAACGCGGACTGAGCGTCGATGCGCGCGCCACTCAGAGCGAGGCGCTTGGCTTCGGAATAGCCAAGGCGCTCGACGAGAAAAGGAGCGATCTGCGCCGGGAGCACGCCCAGGGACGTCTCCGGCAATCGAAAGTCGGCGGTGTCGATGGCGATGGTCACATCGGCTGTGCACGCGAGCCCAAAGCCTCCACCCATGACCGCGCCTTCGACCACGGCGATCACCGGAAGTGGCATGCGGGCGCAGGCAAGAGAGAGGGTCCCAAAGCGAGCGTTTAGCTGTTCGACGGGGTCATGGGGACCATCTATCGTGGCGTGTCGCGCCTTCGCCATGTCTTTGATGTCACCACCGGCACAGAAGTGCCCGCCCGCACCACGAAGGACCAACACTCGAACGTCAGCATCTGCTTTGGCAGCGTCTAGCGCGGCTTCCAGCTCTTCGATCATCGCCAAGCTCATGGCGTTTCGCGCCTGAGGACGGTTCAGAGTTAGCGTCAGAACCGCGCCTTGCCGCGTTTCGAGGATTGTTTCGGCACTCATTCGCGTAGAGAATGCGGGAGGGGACGCCTCTTGCAAGAGGAAACGGAAAGACACGCCTTTGGAGGCGAGTCGCCCACGACGGCGAGGAGACGTTGCAAAGTCCTCTCAACGAAAGAGACCGATGAGCACGAAGATAGCGCCTTTGCACCTGACCCTTAGCCTCTCCCTCGCATGTGGAGCGCTCATGAGCGGATGTGGAGATGACTCTTCCGGCGCAGACAGCGGCGCGGACGCCGCCGCGGACACTAGCGCCCTCGATGTTGGAAGTGATGGCCAAAGCGAAGACGTCTTTGACGCCGGGGACATCTTTGACGCTGGCAACGACGTGGGCTTCGACGGTGGCTTCACACGCCTTGAAGGTGATGTCTCCCATCCGATGGACGACGTGCTCCGCCTCAACCATCTCCAGATGGAAGGCACGCACAACAGCTATCATCGGCGCCCACGAAGTGTGTATGGCGACATGATCCCGAGCCCCTTCGACTACGAGTTTGACCCCTTGGATGTTCAGCTTGAAGAACAAGGCGTCCGGAAGTTTGAGATCGACGTTCACTACGACGTCGCGCGTGGTCGCTGGAACGTCCTGCATATCGCCCTCATCGACCCGGACACTTCGTGCGAGACGTTCCAGGAATGCATGTCGGTCATTCGTACTTGGTCCGACGC
>JBLHKB010000110.1:0-14887 GCA_047619315.1 Polyangiales bacterium | reverse complement strand
CCGCCTGGGCGACTTTGCCCTCCGCGCGAGCGCCCCCGCGGCGCCCGCGACAAACGCTGGACCCGATGATGACGCGGCCGCAGCATTCGCCAGCGCGGCGCGAGCCGCTCGCCTAGCGGGTGACGATGCTCGAGCCGAGCAAAACGCCCGAGCGGCCCTCAAGCGTTTCCCGGGCCACCGCTACGCCGTCGCGCTCCTCGAAGAGATCCTTCGTGCTCAGGGCAAGGCCGATGATGTTGTCGCACTCCTTCGCAGCGCCGCCGAAGCACGTCAGGGCGATTCCGCCGCCGGCGTTTCGCTTCTCAACGCGGGAGCCGCCGCGGAAGCCGCTGGTGATAGCAAGCTGGCTGCGGATACCTATGAACAAGCGGCGGACCTGGACCCAACCAATGAGTCTCCACTTTGGGCGCTCGCACGACTTGGGGCTCAGAACGATGACAACCAGCTTGTTCTTCGCGCTCTCGAGGCGTTATCCGCGCTTGAAGTTCAGGGCCAAGGCGCCGGCCACGCGACCCTCGCCCTCGGCGAACACTACGCCGTGCGTTCGTCGAAGAGCGAACTGAGCGAAGCACCTCTTGAAGCGTGCCTCGATAACCCGGAGCTTGCCGCTGACGCCGCCTTTGCTCTCGCCATCCAAGGCGAAGCGGCCATCGATCCCACTCTTCGTCTTCGTGCGCTACGGCTCCTCGCCAAAAGCGCACCCCTCGATGCCGTGCCGCTTCTGCAAGACGCAGGCATCACGGCGGCGACCGGTGAGATCGCACCGGACGCGGTCCAAGAGCTTAGCGAAGAGCTTCGCGCCTTGGACGCGAGCGACCCCTACGCTGTGCTTGTTTCACTCCTAAACGCTCCCGCCGCCGATCGTGCAGACGCATGGCTGAACTTGGCGAATGCGACCAGCGGCGCGACACGCGATGCGTTCACCCTTCATGGATTACGCTCGATGATGGCGTCTGGCACAGACGCGAGCGCCGACGCATTCATGATCGCTCAAGAGCTAGCCGGAAGCGAAAGCGAGTTCGCCGCCATCGCCGTCGACGAGACGCTCGAAGCCAGCGACGACGCGGACCCACGCTCCGAGGCGCTCATCGGCCGCATTCCTTTAGCATCCAAGGCGACTGCCGCATCACTCCTGGCCGGCGCAGGTCGTGCCGCCACAGCAGCGAGGCGGAACGACGCCGTCAGCCTTCTCCAAAGAGCCATCGACGCGCAGCCTGAAGACCTGGTTTCTTGGGAAGCCATGCGTGTCGCAGCGCGCGATGCCTCCAATTGGCCGAAGGTCGCCGAAGCTTGCGATCACCTCGCCGACGCGCTCAGTGACGGGCCGTTCTACTGCGAACTAGTCGAAGAAAGCGCAGCGGTCCGAATGGACTACCTTGGCGACGACGACGGTGCCCGTGAGCGCCTGAATAAGCTATTCGAGTCGGAGCCGGGTCGTGCCAAAGCCTACCACCGACTCCATGATTTATTGGCCGAAGCGGATGACACACACGGCCTGTCGTTGATCGTGGCCAGTCGTATTTCCACGATCGATGATAGCGATGAGTTGGAGCGTTTGTTCTACGAACAAGCGCGCCTGCATCGTTCCCACGGCGACCTCGAAGACGCTCTCATGTGCCTCGAAAACCTCTCGATGCTGAACGAAGGCCACGTCGGCGGTATCGCCTTGGCCATCGAAATCAATGTGGCGCTGGAACAGTGGGATGACGCCGTCGATTCACTGCGGGCCCTCGCCTCCGCCGACGTACCCAATAAGCAACGACGAATCGCCCTCCTAGGAGCCGCTGATTTCCTTGAGCGTAAAAAGGGCGACAGCACGGCGGCCCTCACGGAGCTTCGACGTATCGAAGAGCTCGGTCTGGCGGACAACGCTCTGTACGTGCGGATGGCGGACGTCGCGCTACGAGCCGGCCAATCCGAAGAAGCCGTTCGCACCCTTCTCAACGCAGCGGATCTATACCAAGGCAGCGAACGCGCCCATATCCTACGGCGCGCCGCCGCCGTTCAACGTGAGGACCTTCGCGATGAAGGCGGCGCCTTGCTCTCCTACCGGCAAGCGTTGTCCATCGAGCCGACAAACATGGAGTCCGCCGAGGCCGTCGCTGCGCTCTTGCCGCCCGGCGAAATGAGACATGCGCACGCTGGGCAATTCGCCGAAAGCGTACGCGAAGCGCTCAAGACCTCGACCGTCGATCTTGCCGAGCTTCACAAGCTCCAACGCGCCGCGGAGTGGCTCGACGACCGGGTCATGCTCGAAGCGGTCATCGAAGTCATCGAAGCTCTCGGGCTCGACGAAACGCAGGAGCAATCGACCACTGAAGTGCAGCGGCCGATGCCCAAGCGCGAACTGACCCCGGAAGAAATCTTGAGTCTGCGCGTGGCTCCTTCCAGCGGCTGCGCCGAGCTCGCCTCTGCCGCGGAAGAGACCCTCGCCGCGATGGACGGCCTCGACCTAGGAACCCTCGGCGTGACCCGTAAAGACGCGGTATCCAAACACGACCGCGTTCGCGAGGTGCTGGAAAACGCATGTTCCTCTTACGGAATCCCCATGGGTGAAGTCTACCGAGGTGGTTCAAGCCCCCTTCGCATCACCGCCATTCCCGGGAAGCGAGACCGAACCGACTGGGTCGTCGGGACAAAGGTTCAAGGCTCCATGAGCGCCTCGCACATCTTCGACGTCGGACGCCAAGCCTACGCAGCCTATGCACACCTTCGTTCCTATGCCTCCCATGGCTCCGTGAAGAGTGCCACCATGCTCTTGGCAGCCTGTGCCGCGGCTGGGCGACCTCTCCCATCGGGCGAAGGCCGCCCGGGTGTCAGCGAATGGACTCGCGCTGCCGAAGGAGCGCTGTCGCGCCGCGGTCGCAAGAACATCGCAGCTGCCGTTGCAAAAGCTCAGGCAAGTGGAGAAACCGATGTGGAGCAGTTCCTCGTCGGCGCGCAACGTTCGATGAACCGAACCGGACTGCTGCTTAGCCAAAACCTTCGGGTCGCTCTCGTGGCGACGCTCGATTCGGAACCCAGCACTGAGAGCCTGCTCCGGTCTGCGGATGCGCTTGATATTGTGCACACCTGGCTATCCCCGGTGTTCATTGAACTTCGTAAGAAACTGGGGCTCAAGTGAGCGAAGAAGACGACCTCGACCTTGATTCTGCCCTCGACGCGTGGGCCGACAGCTTTGACGCGAGCACTTCGCAGGTGCCTCCACCATTCAAGCCCGAAAAGGAGCGTAAGCGACAGTCCAATCGTCCGACCTCCCCTCCCCCCATGGGCGTCAAAGACCTCGCGTCACAGTTCCCGATCTTTGAAGAAGACGACGACGCATCGACGAAGATCGCCTCGGTTCCCCAGGAACTGCTCGCGGCGCTCGGCGAACCGAACAAGGTCATGGACTTGGATCTGGATGGGCTCTTCCCGCCGGAGCTCGAAAACTCCGTGGCTGCAGACGTCCAGAGTGATCCGCCGCCGGGACGAGTTTCAGACCGCCCTTCAAGGCCCGCGTCCGTGCGGCCTCTCTCTGTGCCTCCCGAGGACATCGACGTCGACGTCGACAGTCTGCTCTTCGACCTCGTAACAGATGCTAGCGACGAGGCCGACGCTCCAGACGAGCAAGAGAACGAGCAAGACGAACTCTTAGAGCTCCAGCCGGAACTCGAGTCACTTTTATCGACGGACGCAGCCTCAGCTGCAGACGATGGCATCGACGACTTCGACCAGGTCTTCGCCCCCAGAGACTCAAACGACGACGAGGCACATACGCCTTCGTATGCCCCGTCGGATGTCGATGAAGCAGCCTCAGAGTCTATTCCACCCGTCGAGGCTGAACAGCCCTCGGTTCCGGTTGTTTCCTATCCCCCGCTCCCCGTGCCGCCAGTCGCACGAAATAGTGCGCCCACAAAAGCGAGGCCCATCCGGGCTGTTCCACCTGTTGTCGTTCAGGCGAAAGAAGTGCCGTCCGTTGTGGCGGTGATTCCCTCGGTGAGCGTAGAGGGCAAACGAACGCCGTCGTCCATCCCCGAAGAGCCAGCTCGAATCGGTGGCGATGGCGAAGAGCAGCTTACGGAATCCAACTTCCCCGACGGCCGCTCAGGCGACGTCGTAGTTGATGGGGCGGACGTTCAGGACTCAGCACCGGTCGCGAACACCCAAAGCCAACGTCCTCCAACAAACGCGACGGATGACGACCATTCCGCGGCGAGTCCGGACGCGCAGCCAGCGGTGCGCCAGGCACACGGAGACGAAGACGGCGGCGCGAAGACCGCACAGCGAACGGTCACGCGACGCAAACCACGACGTGAAGACTACCCCCTCGTAGGACACGCTATTGGGACACAGCGAGCACGAGCGAAGCTGCTTCGCGAGCTTGCTCTTCGCAGTGATGACAAGGGGAAAGCCGGACTCCTCCTCGCCGCGTCCGAAATGGAAATGCAGCTCGGCGAAGCCGGTGAAGCACGCACCCTGACCCGCGCGGCGCACGAAGCGGACCCCCTCAACCTGCTCGCGCTCCGAAGCATGCGACGCGATGCCTTTAGTCAGGGCGACTGGGGAGAGGCCGAAGCGCTCTTGCAAAAGGAGATCGCACTTCCCCTCTCCGACATTGACCGTGGCGCTGCAGCCATGCTGCTTGCCGAAGTTCGCCTCGCCCAGACTCACGACTACCCTGGCGCCGCCGAGGCTGCCAGCATGGCGTACGACGCGACCAAGAGCCCGACGGCTGCGATCCTACTTGCGCTCGCACGAAGCGCGGACGGCGACAAAGAGGGAAGCGCTGAAGCGCTCGGATTGGCTGGCGGCGAGCTGGAAGACTCCGACCTCCGCTCCGTTCTCCGAGGCATCGCAGGTCGCTCTCTGGAGCGACGAAACTCGCCCACCGAGGCGGCACAACTTTACAACGGTGACGACATCCCATCACTCCTAGGCCGTGCGCGGACTGCGCCGAACGCCCAGGCCCGCCGCGACGCTCTTGTGATGACGAGCGTTCAGGCGAAGAGCCCGGTTCTTCGCGAACTCGCTCGTCGTGGTGCAGCGCTGCTGGCGCTCGCAGGGGGCGACGCCGCCTGGGCGACGACGGGCTTGTCAGACGGCACCCGGGCCACCACTCATCGACTGCGTGCCCAAGCAGCCCAGGCCGCAGGCAGTGCCGATATACGTGAAGCAAGTTTGGAGGCCCTCGCAGCCTGCACCGGCGGTAATTCTCGTGCACTCGCGCTTGTCGATCTTGCGGAGGTTCTCGCTGAACGCGGAGATCTTGAGGGCGCGGAACAAGCACTGCGCGATGCAACTCTCGCCGACAGCAAGCTCGGAACCGTGCAGGTTGTGCGTGAGGTGATCGCTCGAAAGTCAGGCGACACAAGTCGTCTCGCCCAAGCCGCACTCGTCGCCACAGGCGGTCGTGGCGCCATTGAAGCGGCAGCGATGCACGTACGTAACGGCGACGTCGCGGAAGAGCGTCGAAGCAACGAACGCGCGCAGCTTCAACATGCCCTCGAAGAAGGAGTCGCGCCGCTAACCGCGGATACCCTCTTGCTCGATCTGTGCGCAGAGTCCGGCGACATTGAAAGCACCCAGCAGCAGCTAAGGCGCTATGCGGACCGTGCTACTGGCGCCCGACGCGTGGGAGCTCTCCTCGCCCTCGCCGAACGAAGCGATGATCCGGGAGCTGTCCTCGCCGAAGCCAGGGAAGCGGCCCCGGGCCTTGCCGTCGTCACACGCCCCCTGGCACGAATGCTCCGGCTCTCGAACCCCGAGCGCGCCGCAGCCGCTTGGCTCGAAGAGTCCGAAGCAGCCGATCGGCCGAGGGCTGCACACGCGGCCAGCACAGCCGCGCGCATTCTCCTTGAAGCCGGAAGCGTGGAAGAAGCTCACGCCGCCGCTCGACGCAGTTTTGATCTTACGCCAACCCCGGGACCCGCTTCCTGGATGCTTGCAGGGGACCTTGGCTCAGGCCTCGAAGGCGAAGAGCTCGCGATCTTCCTCGAAGAGGTTGGAGACGGCGACACCAACGCACGACGTGGGGCTGTTGCTCACGCCACTGCGGCGCTGCGCACTTCAAGCGGCCGAGGCTGGGCTCGGGCTCTCGACCTATTCCCCGACGACCCGATCGCACGCGAAGAGCTCCTCGCCGCCAGCGATATCGACGCACGTGACCGGGCGAAAGCGCTCAGCGCTCAGCTCAACGAAGGCGGGCCCGTCGCGAAGCGCATGGCGACTTTGCGCGCGGGAATGTTGCACGAAGCGAGCGGCGATCCTGCACAAGCTGCCATCCTCTATCGAGGACTCGATACAGAAGGGGACCCCCTCGCAGCGCACTTTCTCGACCGCGCCGATCTTGCGTCCGCGGGATACGCACGTGTCGCTGAGCGGCGCTTCGCCACCGTTCGTGCGACTGCGGGTACACCCGGAGCCCTCGCCGCCCTTGAGGCCTTGGCTGCCATCGATCTCTTTGAACGCGACGATCCGCGCTCAGCCTACCTAACGCTACAGTCCATCCTCGACGACGCACCGGGCCACCTCCCAACACTGCGCGCGATCGAACGCTACTTCATGGATCAGAGCCGGGACGACGAGCTCGCTGGAATCCAACGCGCATTCGTTGAACACCTGACCAATCCCGACGATATTGCCGCATCGGCAAGAGCGGCTTCCGAGCTCCTCCTCGGCGACACAAACGCGCTCGGCGACGCCGCGGACGACGTTCTGCGGCACGCCGCATCACGAATCCTCGGAGAGGTGCTCGTGGGCGAGGACCGCCGCTGGATCGCGCGGCACTTACTGGCGGGCAAGGCCGACTTCGAGATTCGCGCAGCCGCTGTTCGATGCGCGGCGCACGGACGGCCCGAAAGCGAACGCGGTCCCATGCTCCTCACGGAGCTAGACGCTCTCCTGCAGACGTCGTCCGCAGCAGAGGTCGCCGAGGAGCTCGTCGCGCCCGAAGGGGGCGGTCACGTGATTCTGAGCGAGGTCCGCGCGAATCTTCTGGAGACCGCCGGAGATCCCGCAGCCGCCGGTGACGCGTATCGCCGAGCCGCATCCCTCGCGCGCGATTCACGACACGAACTTCACCTCCATGTCTGCGCAGCGCGAAACCTGAGCGTTGCCGGCGACACGGCAGCGGCGATCGCCGCTCTTGAAGCCGCCGCCGAGATCGACGTGACGCACGGAGAGGTCTTCGATCAGCTCCGAACGCACTACCAAGAGAACAACGAAACGCGAAAGCTGGCTGCGCTCGCCGAAAACCGCGTCTCCGCGGGTGCGGATGACGGCACATTGCTTTCGCTGCACGAAACCCAAGCACGCCTCAAAACAACACTGGGCGACCGAGCAGGCGCGAAAGAGGCGCTCCTCGCGGCGCTGGCTATCGATCCGAGTCACGGGGATGCCCTCGAGAGACTGGCTCACCTTTGCCTGGAGGACGAAGACTGGACCGGCGCCGCCGAAGCGCTTGTCCGCTTCGCGCGCGTTCGTCAAACGCGTGATCATCTTCGCTGGGTCTTTTTTGAGCTCGGCACCATCTACGACCGGCATCTGCCCGATGCAAAACGTGCTGAGGCTGCCTACCGCCGCGTTCTAAAGCTCGAGCCCGATGACCTCGAGGCCCTCGAGCGACTCAGCTCCTTCTATTACAAGAATAAGATGTGGCCTCAGGCGATCGACGCCACGAGTGAACTCCACAAACGCGAGATCGATCCAGACGCCAAGACCGGCCACATGGTCCGCCTCAGCCGCGCACATGAGGAGAACGGGGAGCTCCGTCCTGCCGAACAGACCCTGGATCAGGAACGAAAGCTGCGCCCCAATGACCTGGAGATCCTGCGAGCCCTCGCTGACCTCTACGAACGTCAAAATGCAGAGTCGGCGTTGTCGATGCACCTCAACCGCGCGAGCGGCGACTTTCGGCGTCAGATCGAGGAGACACCGAGTTCGCCAGGGGCTTGGACGGGCCTTGCCGAAGTTCTAAAGTGGCGTGGTGCCGATGACGCGGGACGTGTGGTGGCATCGACGGCTCTTGCGTCGGGTGTCTCAGAGATCACCCTCACGGGCCGCCTCGACGCAAACGGCGGTGTTCCCGGGGGCGGAGCAGCAGCGACGGACCTTGAGTTGCATGAGCTTCTCGCGCCGACGCTCCTGACGCCCGCTACGTTTGAAGTCTTCCGTCAGGTCGGGCCAACCCTCGACAAGCTCTTGCCCTTCGATGCGAAAGCGTGGCGGACCGAACGTATCGACCGAAACGACGACCCTGTTCATCTCGAAGCCCAGCGCGTCGCTCGCTGGTTTGGTCACGACGATGTACAGATCCTGATCTCTGATGCAGCACCCAAGGTGTGCGTGCCCGTTTCCTCCGAGCCGTTGACCATCGTGGTGGGTCGCGAGATTGCGCTTCACGCGTCCGCCGAAGAGCGCGCGTTCCTTTTCGCGCGAGCAGCAAAAGTGGCGTCCGTCGAGCTTGGGGTCGCTATGCGCTCGCCCCCCCAACAGCTTGGATTGTACCTGGCGGCTCTTGTACGCCTCTACGACCCAAACCATCAGCCCAACGATATCGACGAAAAAGAGCTCGAGCAGGCCACGAAGCGTATGAGCCGTGCACTGCCGCGCCGGGTCCGGGATGATCTCGGTCCAGCGGCCGTCGAAATGGGCGGGACCCGCGGCTTCGACGCCGCCCGCATCGGACTTGCCGCCGCGCAGCTCGGTGACCGCACCGGCCTCCTCGCCACCGGGAATGTGCCCATGGCGATCCTCTCTCTGCTACGCCTTGCTGGAATCAGCGGGCGCGGCCAGAGCGCGGACGAACGCGTCGACTCTCTTCGCAGTGTGCCAGAGGCTCTCGACCTGGTGCGCTTTGCCACCTCTGATGCACACTTCGAGGCACGTCGTCGCATCGGAGCCGACCGGGCCTAGGGCCTGGCGAAATGGCAAAGGACGGCAGCATCGGGTGGATCGGTCCGAGTGACGAAGACACCGATCGTTTGCGCCACGCGGCGGAGCGTTTGCTGAGTCTCGGCGTAGACCAAGTGGTCTACTTAGGTGAAGCAACCACCCTCGAAGAGAATGCCGCGCGCTGGAGTCTTGAGCTCGGCGGCGATGGTCGCTCCTTCCTCGACCGCGTGGTGAGTGTCGCCGAGAATGGGACGCCGGAAGAAATCGCCGATCTCCTCGAGAGCGAGCGCGCGATCCGGACACTGAGTCGTCTACGCACACTGCCGCCGTTGCCAACACGTGCCGTGGAGATGCTCGCGGGGCGGATCATTCTCGCCGTTCGCGACAAGAAGGTCCTCGACGAAGAAGACATCGCGAACGCGACGGTCATCGTCTACGGCAACGCTACGGAGTGGCTCTTCAAACGCTTCGGCCCGCGCTACTTCTTAACGCCGGGGCCACTGGAACACGGGCGCGTCGCGATTCTCGCTGGGGGCGAAGAAGACGACAGTCTGACGCTCTCCGCTATCGACGTCGAGAGCGGCGAAGAGGTCGAGCGTCACGTTCTCCAGGGAGTGTCCTCACGCATGACGGTCAGCGGATAGCCATGAGCGAGACCCTTGCGGTTTTTGGCGGTAGCTTCGACCCGCCTCACGTCGCGCACGCCTTAGTTGCCGCTTGGGCGAAGGCCATCGGCGCCGTCGACCGAGTGCTCGTCATTCCCGCCTTCGCCCACCCGTTCGGAAAGAAGTCAGTGGCTTTTGAGCACCGCCTGGCCATGTGCCGACTCGCCATGGAGAGCTTCCCCTTTGCCGAAGTTTGCGACATCGAAAAGGAGGTGGGTGACGGCCGCACACTCTACACACTTGAGGCGCTCCAGAAGCGTCACCCCAAGGCTGCGTTTCGACTCCTCATCGGCTCGGACATCCTCTCCGGAGCACACCGATGGCACCGATGGGACGAGATCGTCGCATTGGCTCCTCCACTCGTGGTCGGCCGCAGTGGCCACGCTCATGCCGACGTACCGGACGCGCTGAACCTTCCAGCCCTGAGCTCCACCGAGCTTCGAACTCGCCTGAAGAACGGTGAGCCCACCGAGGGGCGACTCGCCCTCGACGTCGCTACGTACATCCAAACTCATGGGTTGTACCGATGAGCCTTCGCGTTGTCATCGTGGGCCGTGGTCGCGTAGGCCGTGGCCTAAAGCGTTACCTCGCGGAGAGCGACGACATCTCCGTTCGCCTCGTCAGAGGGAGCACGAAGACCGTGTCAGACGTCGACGTCCTCCTTCTCGCGGTACCAGACGCGCACATCGCCAGTGTCGCCGCTCGCCTCGCACGGAGTAATGACGCGGTCTTACTCCACTGCGCAGGGCGCCTAGGTGTGGGCGCCTTCGGCGGGCTCCCACGCGCTGGACTTGGAGCGCTTCACCCCCTCGTTTCATTCGCGCGCGCCAGCGCACCTCCACCCAATACGGGCTATGGTTTCGCGATCTCCGGCGACGCGCGTGCAAAGAAGGTCGCCCGTCGTTTGGTCAAAGCCATGGGGGGCCATGTGTTGCCCGCGGTGCATGGCGACGCCTACCACGCCGCCGCTGCACTCACGGCAAACGGTGCCGCTGCGATCAGTGATGTCGCCATCGATGTCTTCGTCTCCATCGGGGTTCCCCGAAAGAACGCGGCGCGCGCACTCGCCGGTCTGCTCCACAGCGTCGCCTACAACATTGAAAAGATCGGAACGCCAGAGGCCCTGACAGGCCCCGTCATGCGCGGCGACATTCAAGCGATCGAGGCACACCGCGAGGCCCTCGAAAGAAACCCACGAGGTGCTTACGACCTGGTCGGGCGACTCATCGTTGGCACCGCGAAGCGTGCTGGCCTGGGCGCCGCGAAAGCAAAACGTCTGCTCACCCTCTTGGAATGAGGACCTCGAGGTGCCTAGAGCACGTTCGAGACGAGGAGATACGCGACGGCGGCGACCACAAGCGAAGCGACGCCAAGTCCGGCGTAGAACATTGTGTCACCGCCTTCTTCAGGAGCCTGAGCGGGTGGCGCCAGCAAACCCCTTGGGGGTGGCTGCAGTACCGACGACGACCTTGGGGGAGCTGAGGGAACTGGCTGTGCAGGCGGCGCTGGCACCTTCGGCGCGGAGGGCAACGACACCTCGTCAACGGGCGCACTCATCACAGGCGCGTCCGAGACCATCGAAGCCGATGAATCGATGGGCGGCGCCAGCGGAGCTGGCTCGGCGGCAAGAGACGGGCTGATGTCGGGCTGTCTTGGTACGCTCACGGGTTCATGCGTGATGCTCCCCGGCGGTGCGGATGCGGGACCGAAGGACCCCGCTTCGTCCATTTCGATCTGATCCGCGGCGAGCTCTCGCTCACGTCGGACACCCACGATCTCGTCGGCAAAGTGATCGGAGAGGAACGAGCCAAAACGCAGCGGCGACGCCCGAAGGCTCTGTTCGATCGCAAAGTCCTCAAGCGCCTCAAGGAAGTCGTTCGCCGTCGTAAAGCGATCGTTTCGGTCTGGCGAGAGGGCCTTGCTGAGGATCTCTTGGAGTGCCGCCTGGTTTGGAATGCCGCGCTCTGGCAATGCCGGAATGTCCGCGGCCTTTGCCATCTCAAGCACCTCAAGCCCCTTGCCCTTATAGAGGCGACGTCCAGCACAGAGCTCCCACAGCAGAATGCCCGCCGAAAAAACATCGGCGCGCGCATCAAGGTCATCACCGCGTGCATGTTCAGGCGCCATGTAGGCGGCCTTCCCAGCGACACGGGTCGCCGCGATGGTCTCTTCATCCGCGGTCTCCGTCGAGGCTCGCGCGATGCCAAAGTCGCAGAGCTTCACTTCGCCTTCGAACGAGATCAACACGTTCGACGGCGACACATCGCGGTGAACGATCCCGAGGGGTGATCCCTCATCGTCGCGTGCGCGGTGGGCGTAGTCGAGGGCGCGGAGAGTCTCGATCACCACGGAGAACGCGAACTCCGCCGGAAGTGGGATCCGCCCTTTGCTCAAGCGGCGCAAAAGCTGGTGAAGATCGAAACCCTCAACGTAGTCCATCGCCAAAAACAGCCGACCACCTTCGCGACCCAAATCGAAGACCTGGACGATGTTCGCGTGGTTGAGGCGACCTGCGAGTTTCGCCTCTGCGGTGAGCATCTCCATGAACGCCGGATCGTGATCGAACGTGTCGCGGATTTCTTTGATGACGCAGAGGCGATAGCCCCCAAGGCTGTTGCCCATGCGCGCCAAATAGATGTTCGCCATGCCGCCGGAGCCGATCATGTCGAACAACAGATAGCGGCCGAATGCGCGCGGCAAGTTCTCAGTGCCCAGATTCTTCGAATCGTCGGACGCTGTCGCGGGTGCGGCGGTCATAACTAGCTTGGTTTGGGACTTTTGCGGAGAAAACGCAAGTCAGACGGCTTGGAAGGTGATTCTTCCTTCACTCGCGTGCAGCAGAACTTCATCTTTAGCGGAAAAGTCACCACGAAGGAGACCCGTAGCCAAGAGTGACTCGATCTCTCGACCGATCACTCGTTTCATCGGACGTGCGCCCAGCGCTGCGTCGTAGCCTCCCGCGTCGATAAGAGCGCCGATGACGCCCTCACCAATACGAAGGGTAACGCCCTGCTCTTTCATGGAGGCGGCGACCTTGGCCAAAAGCCGCGAAGCGATCTCCGAGACCTCGTCGAGGCTGAGAGGAGCAAAGAAGAGGGGCTCGTCGATTCGGTTGAAGAGCTCCGGCGGCAACGCAGCGCGTACAGCTGCGAGCGCCTTACCGGTGCGGCCATCGCCTCCTTCATCACCGAAGCCAATGCTGCGTCGCCCGCTCGCGGCAGCGCCAAGGTTCGAAGTCATCACGATGATCGCATTGCTTCCGTCCACCGTGAGTCCCTTGGAATCAGTGAGGCGGCCCTCGTCGAGAAGCGGCAGGAGGGAAAGCAAAACGTCAGGGTGTGCCTTTTCGATCTCATCGAGAAGGATCAGTTGATAAGGCGAGCGTCGAATCGCGTCCGTCAGCTGACCTCCATCATCATGACCGATGTAGCCAGGAGGAGCGCCGAAGAGCCGAGCCACCGAGTGCTTCTCGGAGAACTCACTCATGTCCAAGCGAGTCATGCCTGTGCCTGGGAAAAAGACGTCACTCATGGCCTTCGCCATCTCAGTCTTACCGACGCCGGTGGGCCCTAAGAAGAGAAACGTTCCCAGGGGCCGCTTGCCGCGGACGCCTGCCGCGGACTTACGCAGCGCATCTGAGATCGACGAGATTGGCGCCGTGTGTCCCACCACCCGTTCACCGAGCAGTGACTCCAGTCGTAGGAGGCGCTCACCGTCGCGCATCATCAAGCGCTCCAGCGGCACTTTTGCGCGCTCGGCGATGACCGAGGCCACGGCTTCACGATCGACGACACTCTTTCCACGTCGACGAACACGTGCGCCAGCGAGGTCGAGAACGCTGATCGCCTTGTCGGGAAGGTGGCTCTCGGGGAGAAAACGAACGGACAGCTTAACAGCAGCTTCGATCGCTTCGTCGTCGATGCTCACGCCATGGTGCTCGGCATAGCGTGGTGACACGCCTTTGAGAATCGTGATGGCATCGTCTTCACTTGGTTCACCGACGCGAATCGGCGAAAAGCGGCGCACCAGCGCTGGGTCTTTTTCAAAGTAGCGTCGGTACTCGCGGTCCGTCGTCGCTCCGATGCACGAAAGTTCGCCGCGGGCGAGGCCCGCTTTGAGCTCATGCGCAAGATCATCCGCGCCGCCGTCACCGACGATGGCGTGAATCTCATCGATGAAAAGAAGCACACGCCCTTCCGCGAGCGCCAGCTCTTTACGAAGAGCGGCAACTCTCTGCGCGAGGGCCCCGCGCACTCCGGTACCGCTAATGAGCGACCCAGCGGAAAGCTCGATGACAATACGATCCGCGAGGGGGCCTTCGCTCGTCGCCAAATAGCGCGCCATGCCTTCAACGATCGCGGTCTTCCCCACGCCGGGTGGACCCACGAGAATGGGGTTGTTGGAACGGCGACGCGCGAGAACATCGAGGAGGGTTTGAATCTCGGCGTCGCGCCCGATCACAGGGTCAATGCCGCCGGCGCGGGCCAGTGCCGTTAGATCACGCCCAAACTTATGGAGCGTGGGAAAACGCTCCGCATCCAGGCAAAATTCTTCAAACACCTCGACATCATTCGCCGCCTGCCCCGTCATCGGATCGATGATGATCGGATACGCCGTCGTCCACTGCTGGTTGGTTTGAGCGTTGACGCCTCGACGCGCGACGGGCCGACTGGTCTTCCCAGCCGATCTGTTTTTTGTACGGGGCTGCGCTTCGCGAACAGGTTTTGGCTTCACGCGCCGGATCGGTGAGATCGCGCGCTTGGGTGCCATCGGCTGCGTCACCGAAGGTCCAGCACGCAGCTTTGGACGACGGGTTGCGTCCTTGGCGCTCAAAACGCGCTTCGCCTCGCTTCGAACCATCCTTGGGGCGCGCTCTGGGTTTGGATCCCCGTTTAGCTGCTGCAAAACCTGATCATGGATGCGCGCCGCGCCGAGGCCCATCTTCGCCAAGCTTCGATGCCCGGCTGAGCGCGAGTCCCGAGTGATCGCTAATAGAAGATGCCAAGGCGTGGGCACTGAATGCCCAAAGCCCGCCGCGAGCTGACGGGACCGCTCCATCGCCCGGTCCAGGGTGTTGAGGGCTTCTTCGTCGACCACGCGCAAAGCGTTGAGGAGATCCGTCTCTCGAATCCCTTCGTCACGAAGAAGGCCAGAAACTTCGCTCTGCCCTTGAAGCATCACGAGTAAGAGGTGAGCCGTAGACGCTTGCTGCCCACGTTTTTGGGCAGCCCGCTCAGCTTGCGCCATCAGACTTTTGACCCCGGCCTCCATTTGCATCGCGTCTCCCCTGGCAGCAAGAAGGAGCCGCCCAGGCACTAGCCGTATCGACCTTCGTTCAAAGAGCCAAC
>JBLHKB010000109.1:0-14910 GCA_047619315.1 Polyangiales bacterium | reverse complement strand
TGCGATCACTCAAACATGAACACGCCGAGGAGGTCTTCGGTGCTCGATATGTAGGTGCGCCCGCCACCTCGCTCGCGCCAGCTGTAGGCGCGGAACTGGTAGACCATCCCTGGCTCAAGAGACTGCTCGAGTGGGTATTCGACGTTGTCCTCGCCCGTCACGCGGGGGACATCGAGGTCTTCAAACACCAAGTCGCCGAACGCGTTGTAGACGCGCAGCTCGTACCCATCCTCCGACGAATCGTCAGCCCACGTAAGGGTTGGTGACGCGCTGATGGTCTCCAGGCCTTCGGCACCTGGCGAAACCACAACGAGGGCCTCCGTCACCTTGAAAGATATGTCGATGGTGATGTCCGCCGACGCCACGTCGACGAATACGATCTCCGTCCCGGAGATTCCCTCGTCGGGGTCACGCACCAAGAGGTCATTCTCAAAGGCGGCCAACACCGCGTAGCGACCCGGCGGGACAGACTCGATCTGAAACGAGCCCGTCACGGGAGCCGCGCGTAGCCCGTTCACGGCTTCACCACGAATCGCCGTCGCATCAAAGGTCTCCGCCGGGACAAGAATCACCGAAGTCTCCACGCCCCCGGGTGCGTTGACGATGCTGATGGAGCCGGAGACCGTGGCCAAGGCGCCCGCCTCCGTCGCGAGCACGATGCCATCCGCGGGTGCATTCACATCCTGGGGCACCACGCTGATTCCCGCGTGATAGCCCGTAAGCCCCGTCGTGCCGCTCGGCACATTGAAGAGGAGAAAGTCACCATTCTGATCGGTCACGGACGTGGAGACAGCGGTTCCACCTTGGCTGCCAACGACGAGGATCCCGCCGGGGCTTGGATGGTCGACACGGCCGGCGATGGTCTCACCACCCGTTTCCAAAGGTATCAGCGCGACATCCGTCGTGGCGTCGCGCACAACATAGCCCTCTCCCTCTTGAAGCGTCCGAGAGGCGAGATCGATGGGCAAGGCGACGCGAGGCGCTGTTGGGAACGCTTGGTATCCAGAAGCATCGACGCGCAACGCCGTCGTGCCTGACTCGTTGGTTGGGATGCCCCCCTCTGTACGCTCCACGGCAACGGGCAATGAGTAGCTACCATCGGCGGCGCTTCGAGCGACCTCCGAGCGTGGTGCGCCATTCGCGTCACGTGCGATGATCCGAGCCCCTTCGATCGGGGCGCCGGTGAGCGCGTCGCTGATGATGCCCTGGAGAAGAAAGTCATCGACGCACATCGATGCCCCGCTGGGAAGGGCCGCGCAAATCTGGGCGCCCTCACAGGCATCAGGAGCGCTCGGATCGCACATTTCGTCGTCTGAGCCACAGGCAACGAGCGCGCAAAGCGTCAGGACGAAGAGAGGCCCACGGCTATGGGTGGTTAGGTAAGTCATTCGAATATTTCCCGACGGGTTCATGAAATACTGCTGCTGCAGAGAAGACAAAGCTCATTGGGCAGAGAGCCCCAAACACTGTGGGCTCACAGAGTGAAAAGGTCGCAGGAATGTGCGCGAATTTGGCAAATTCACCACTGATCGTCAGTTTCTCGCGACCAAGCCCGGTCAAATCACCACTGTACCGCTGATGCGAACTGCAAGGGCCCGCAAGAAGAGCGGTGGAGTCAAAGCCAGTCGGTGCGAGGAATGACCTTGGCGAGACGAGATAGGACCCTGAGATTCGAGTCCCTCAGCTTGTGTTTCTTGCTCTGCGCGGCATGTGGCCCCTCCTGCGAGAGTGGTTTTCCTGCTGGCCCTCCTGTGCCGCGTGATGCCGCCAGCGGCGATGATGGTGTCACGACCGGGGACACCGGCATCGACGGCTTCGTTTTGGACGCGCGGGTGCCGGATGTCCCGACGAGCCCCGACGCGGCCATCGTGGACTCAGGACCCGCGCCAGACACCGCCTCCGTGCCGGATGCGGGCTCTTGTGAATCCCCAAGAACCATGTGCGGCGGCTCGTGCGTCGACGTGACGACGAGCCAAGCTCACTGCGGCGGGTGTGATGCTCCTTGCGGCACGGGCGTGGCCTGTGCCGACGGCCTCTGCATCGCATGTGGGGGTGAGATCTGTTCCAGCGTGTGCACAGACACGAGTACGGACCCTAATCACTGCGGCGCCTGTGGAGAGGTGTGTCCACTCGGTCGGCCATGCATCGACAGCGCGTGCGCAGCATGCCCAACGGGTCAAGCGCTGTGCATGGGCCTCTGCGTCGACATCCAGACGAGCCAAGTCCACTGCGGAAGCTGTGGGAACCGCTGCATCATGAGTCAGCGCTGCATGGCAGGGGAATGCGCGTGAGTCATCCCACCGCTGTCCTCTGCCTATGGTTGATCGCTCTCGCCGGCTGCTATCCAGCGGTTGGACCTTGCGACGAATCCGCTGCGCGCCAGGTGTACCTTTCAGACGTCGCAGGCGAGCCGGCATATGGGGGCCAAGCGCTCATCAACCAGTCATGCGGCGACGGCAGCTTCTGTCACACCTCAAGCGCATCGGCGACAGACCGTTTCGGTACGCCACGTGGGCTCGATTTCGACCTCCGTCTCGCGACAAGCGACGAGGACACGGAGCGCCTACGCGCGGACCAGCTCAGGACCTTTCGTTGGCGCCGAGCGATCTTACGAACTCAGCGGAGCGGGAGCATGCCACCTGGCGTGCAAGGAGCAGCAGTCCTCGGGGGCTCGTATGCGGGTCTGCCTTCCCTCGACAGTGATGAAGGGCAGGAGATCCTGCGCAACTGGCTCGCTTGTGGCGCACCCGTCGTCGAGCGGACCAGCGCTCGAGGTGCCGACGTCGTTCCGGTGGGAGCCATCATAAGTCGCCAGGGCGACTGTCCGACGGGCCAAGCGGAGTGCGACGGCCGGTGTTTGAGCCTTCAGGCAAACGCGAACAACTGCGGCGCCTGCGGCGTCACCTGCGGCGCAGGTCAACCCTGCGTTGATGGGGCGTGCTCCACAGAGTGCTCTCCTCCCCTCGTTCGTTGCGATGGACGCTGCCTCAGCGTCACGAGCGATGCAGAACACTGCGGCGGATGCGGCATGGCGTGCGGCGCGGGTACCGTTTGCTTCGACTCAGCCTGCCTCGCGGGGGGCTGTCCCGACGAAACCACGGACTGTGGAGGGTCATGCGTGGACACTGAAGCAAGCGCCGCTCACTGCGGATCGTGTGGCAACGAGTGCGCGGGCACCGGGTGCGAAGCAGGCATGTGTACCTGCGGCGACACCACCTCCGACCCCTTCAACTGCGGCGCCTGCGAAAACCAATGCCCCCAGAGATCAGAGTGCGTCGCCTCCAGCTGTGTCTGCGACGCAGGTACAACCCTATGTGATGGTGCTTGTGCCGACGTCGCCAACGATGGCGCGAATTGCGGGGGCTGTGGGGTGAGCTGCGCGGACGGCCAAGTGTGCCGCGACGGCGCCTGTGGATCTTGCGGTGAGGACGTCTCTTTTGCGCGAGATGTCAGGCCGATCTTCAATGAGACGTGCGCTGGATCCCTTTGTCACACGCAACGCCGAGCGGCAGGTGACCTTGAGCTCGAAGCGGACCCCTATGGATCCCTCGTCAACGTGTCAGCGAGCTGTGGTGGCAGAGTGCTCGTCGTCCCCGGAGACCCCGCGGACAGCTATTTGATGTCGAAGCTGCTTGGAGTGGGAACGTGCCGGGGCAACTCGATGCCTCTACGCGCGCCGTCACTTGGGCCAGCGCAGCTCGCAGCCATCGAGAACTGGATCTGTGGCGGAGCGCTCAACAACTAACGTCAACTTGGGAAATTTCTCGCTCAGCAACATTTTACACTCATGAACGAATCTTCTGCGACCAATGACTGGCTCCTCCCCACTGTTATGGGTGACCTTACGTTCGAGCCCAAATAACCAGCTTCTCCCAGTCGTGCTCGCCGCCGCCTCGTTGGCGCTGGCGTCCTGCATCGGCGTCGTCGAGCCATCAAACGGAGCTTCTGAGTGCACGCCTGGTCAAACAGACACGTGCTATCCAGACGCGGAGGGCATCGGGGCCGCTCGGCTCTGCCACATCGGCACCCGGTATTGCCGCGGCGGAGACTGGTCGGGGTGCGAGGAGGTGGAGAGCTACTTTCAAGGCTCTCTCGGTGCTCTCATCACCGGGGCTGAAGCCTGCACATCGTGCAACCCCGCATGCTTTGTCTCGACGGACTACCCAGACGACGGGGATCTGACGCCCGACAACTCCAGCGGCGTTGAGTACTGCCCCGACGATGGAGGCATCTGCATCTCCTCAGAAATGAACGGACCCCTCGTCCCACCACCGGGATGCGACGCCTACGCGGTGCTTGAGCGCGGCGAGGAAACCGTCGTCACGATCATGGCGACGTTGCCGGCAGATGCTGCGGCGAGCGAGGTCGGTGTCGATGACGATCCTGCGAGCGCCGTCGACGAACGAGGCTTCGTTCAAGACACCGCGCCATCTGTCTGCCCTGCTGGCGATTGCATTCTTGGACCTGCGGGAGACCAGTGCCAAGGATGCAACGCAGGCGCCGCCCTTGAGTTCACGTTGACCTTGTCCAACGGCTTCGTGACGGCGACGCCGGTAGTTCAGAGTTTCGAGTTCGACGCCCATGTTTACGCAGACGGCGTCATCGTGGAAACCAGCCGCATCTGCGTCGATGTACCGGCCATCCGTGATCCGAGCATGTGCACCAGCTTTGGCCTCTCTTGCCTCGCAGACGCCGATTGCTGCACCGGCGTCTGTGACGCCGGTCCGGGGCTTGGCTTCAACATCTGCGGCAGCGTCGGCGGGGCATGCCTCAGTGATGGTGGGAGCTGCACGCAGACCGCTGACTGTTGTTCAGGCGCCTGCGCGGACGGGGTCTGCGATTCAAGCGCGAGCTGCGTTTCATACAGCGATGCCTGTGTCTCGGATGGAGACTGCTGCTCGAGCCTCTGCAACGCCGGGGCTTGTGACTATGCGAGCACCACCAGCTGTCTCCCCACCGCCACCGCGTGCATCGCGGACATCGAATGCTGCTCCGGCAACTGCCTCTCCAACGGGAAGTGCCAATCAGGAGCCGGCGTCGGACCCGTGTGCTTGGCCGTCGGCGAAAGCTGCGTGGCTCGAGAGGACTGTTGTTCAACCGTCTGCGACGGCGGCGAGTGCGGACGAACTTCGTTCTGCCGCGCTGACGGAGAGCCGTGCGTGGCCGACAACCAATGCTGTGGAACATCCTGCGATGCCGGGTCTTGTAAGAACGTAGTGGACGAATGTTTGCCTCGCTACGCGCTCTGCGATCTGGGCGCCGAGTGTTGCGGGCTTCGTTGTGGAGATGACGGCACGGGCGTCGACCGATGCATTCCTTTGGGCGGCTGCTTCGTCGCTGGGCCCACCCCGTCGAGACCCTTTGGCGAAGACTGCCGCGGCGACGAATACTGCTGTTCCGGCGACTGCACCGCGGACCCGAGCGGAGACAACCGATGTCGGGTCGTACGTTCGACGGGCTGCTCAGCGGGCGACGCCGTCGCCAATGGCGAGCAGTGCAACAATGACTGCCAATGCCAAAGCAATTCATGTGTTCACGTCGGTGTCGCGCGGACTCATCAGCGCTGCTCACTCGGTCTTTCGGAGTGTGTCGTCGATGGCGACGAGTGCGCGATACCCGAAGACTGTTGCGGCGGAACTTGCGACCTACATCCGGACCGAACCTGGCGCTGCGGACCGGCGACGGACGGCGGGCTGCTGCCTTCCGGGTCGTACACGCAAGACTATGATGCCAACGAGCGCTGCGCGATCCCGCCGGACCGTCCGGATTGGCAATCCCTCTCTTGGACCGCCACGATACCCGCCGGTACGCGGATCGAGTTTGAAATACGCACCGCGTCTGACTCCTTAGGGCTCATGACGGCGACGCCGGCCATCATCGATGTGCCTCCGGCAACTTCACCTGTGGACATCGGCGACCTCCTCGTGGCTGCCGGCCTACAGAACAACAACATCCATCTGCGCGTCACGGTGATTCTGTATGCGTCGGCGGACCTGAGCACCTCACCCGTGGTGTCTGGTTTCGAGGTTCAATATATGTGTGTTCCAAGTGAGTAAGACCGCAGCACTCTTGATCGGACTGCTGACTCTCGGCTGCGGGGATGAAGTGATCCCCCCTGCAGGAGTCAGGGATGCCGGAATGAGCGATGCTCGAATGAGCGATGCTCGAATGAGTGACGTCCTCGTTCCCGACGGTGGGGGCGACAGGGACGACGGCGCGGTCCGTGATGCACCGCAGAGCTCATGCGGTGGCGAAGCGCCCATCTGTCACGAATTGATTCGTGAGGTGGTGTGTTCAACTCTCTCGGTGGCTGCGACGTGCCTCGACGATTCGTGGGCTTGCCCAGAAGGCTACGTAGTGGCCGAAGAGTGCCCCGTGAACGCCATAGAGTGCCCTGAGGTGTCGACCGCTGATTTTGAAATGCACGAGTCGTCCTGCGATATTTCCGTCGAGATCGACTGTACCTACGCTGGCGGCGAAGGCGTACCCTGTCCTGGAAACCTGTTTACCTGCGCCTGCGACGCGAACCAATGGAGCTGTCTGTGTCTTCTCTGAGATATCCGTATTTGAACATGCAGGCCGGCGCGCTCGTCGGGGTGTTTGGCATGATCGCCGGTTGCAGTACTCCGCCCCCGGCAGCGCCGCCAACCCGTGACTCCGGAGTAAGAGACGTCGGAAACGTCTTGGATGCCCCCGTCGTTGACACCGGACCTGCTCCAACGGACGTCGGGGGTGATGTCACCGAGAGGGGCTGTGACCTGAGCGGCTTTCAGATGGCCCTCGACCCCGTCACGCGACCGCGCAGTGTCGTGGTCTCTCGCGACAACGACGTGGACTTGGTGTTTGCATGGAGCGGCGGCGCAGCCGGAGAACAAGTCGACATCGCCAACCTTGCTGCCGTCTCAGACATGCCGGCGTTTAGCTCCATCATCGAAGACAACATTGTCCGACAGCCTGCGAGCTCCGACTCCGTTCTCACGTGGGTCGAAATCTCCGGAGACGAGTCCATCGTTTTCGTGGCACATCCCCCCAGCGCAGCGATACAGGTGAGTGAAAGCGGTCGCCATGACGGGCCTCAGATCATCCAAGTCGAAGGCGGCTGGTGGCTCGCGTGGACGCAGTTGAACGCTGAACGTGGATGGGACATTCGCTACCGTTTCTTCGACGGAGAGTCCTTGGGCGAATTGATGTCGCTCGACGTGTCCGCGAGCGAATCGAAGATCGCCATCGCCGAGAGCGAAGGAGTGATGGCGGTGGCATGGATTGCAGAGGGGAACGCATTCACCCAGTCGCTGATGCCATCGGGCGCGGCAGTCGGTGAAGCAACCGTGGTGAGCACGGACAGCAACGTGACCTCCGGCATTACCCTCGCCCTAGATGGGCTCGGTGGCCTCGTTGCCTTCGTCGTCGACGTCGGTGGGCAGAGCCAAGTCCGATCCCGGATCCTCGATCTCGAGGCAGCCCCAAGACGAAACGAGCAGATCGTCTCCGTGCCCAATGCTGGCACCGACCCTTCCGTGGCCACCTATGCTGGAGGATTCGCCATTGTCTATCGCGCGCGCTCCCCAGGAGGCCAGTTCAGCGTCGAGCTCGCGTTTGTCCACGGGAGCACGGGAAGCGTTGTCGATCGCTACGTGGTCGACTCGAGCGACTGGTCTGACGGTCGGCCTGGCATCGCCATCACCACCGTAGGGACCCTTGGCATCGGATGGGCGGAACAGATGCCCGAAGGCACGCAGATTCGCGCGGCTCGCATTCAGTGCGAAGAGGCCTGGCTGCGTTGCTCGCGTTGAGCGACTCAAGGCGAGCTTCGAGAATAGAGCGCTCCGTCTAGTCCGTCGATCCGCAAAGCGTGGGGCTTGATCTCTTTCGTTTTGTCCGCATAAAGAGAGCGTGAGCGAGTTCGTAAACGCCGTGTGGATCGTGACGCTGGAGCTGGCCCCTTGGCTCTTGCTTGGCTCCGCTGTGGCCGGCCTGCTCCACGTCTTGCTGCCTCCTGGCTTTGTCCAACGGAACCTCCAGGGCCGCGGTGGCGTCTTCAAAGCCGTAGCCCTCGGCGTCCCGCTGCCGCTCTGCTCATGTGGCGTCATCCCTGCGGGGCTCGGCCTCAAACGCGACGGCGCGAGCGATGGCGCGAGCGTCGCGTTTCTCATCAGTACGCCCCAGACCGGCGTCGACTCGGTCCTCGTGAGCGCCTCCATGCTGGGCTGGCCCTTCGCGCTCTTCAAGGTGGTCAGCGCTGCGCTCCTGGGAATCGTCGGCGGGCTCTTGGCGGGCTCTGGCCAAGAATCGAAAGTGGTTCCCGTCGAAGCCAAACCTCGACCTACCCCGAAAGCCGGCGTCGCTCACTCCGTCGACATGCTCCGCTCCATTTGGGGCTGGCTCGTGTTCGGCGTGCTGGCTTCCGCCGCCATCACCGTGCTCGTTCCAGCCGGGTCCTTGGCGTCTCTGAGCGCCGCTGGAGGCCTCCTCGCGATGGGCGCCGTCCTCGCGATCTCCGTGCCCCTCTACGTGTGCGCCACGGCCTCCGTGCCCATCGCCGCCGCCCTCGTCGCCGGAGGCTTTCCGCCCGGCGCCGCCCTGGTCTTTCTCATCGCAGGTCCCGCGACGAACGTGGCGACGCTCGGCGCGGTCTACGGCGCCTTCGGCAAGCGCATCCTCGCCGCTTACCTCAGCACCATCGTCATCGGCAGCGTGGTCTTGGGCAGCGCCTTCGACTTCCTCCTCGATGGATCCGTCGTGGCAGCTCACGTCCACGGGAGCTCACCCTTCGCCACCGTGAGCGCCATCGTGCTCTGTGTCGCCATCGCCTTCTTCGCGATGGAGTCCCTCACCCGGCGACTGCGCAAAGCCCCCAAAGGCTTGGTCCTCAGCGTCGAAGGCATGACCTGCGGAGGCTGCGCCAAGAAGGTCGAAGGAGCCATCCGCGAGGTCCCCGGTGTCAGCGACGCCTTGGTCAGCTTCGATGAAAAGTCAGCCACCGTGGGCTTCGAACAAGACGACGCCAGCGGCGCCGTCATCGAGCGCATCGAAGCGCTGGGCTATACCGTCACGCTGGCCCCGTAGATCTGAAAGTCGACGTCGGCTGATCGGCTTCGCAAGCCAAGGCCAGGGTTGTGATCATGCGCGCGAACATCATTCGTATGTACATAACGTTCTTCGAGGACTAATGAGTCGTGTCGCCGTGGAAAAATCTACAGTGCCGAACCAACTTTCGAATATCACTAAAATACAGATCGTATGTAGGCTCGACCACGAGCGTGAAGACCAAGCCCCTGCCCATCATCGAAGCCCGACGCTTCAGGGTCGCTCCCGGCCACATCGATAGACGACCGCCGCCGCCCACAAGAGTGCGGCTCACGAGACACACGCGCCGGGAAGGAGACACCCCTCGCGCTTGTTGCGGACACGAAAACGAAGCTGGCACAGCGCTTGTAATACGAGTGGCTCATGCGAACGCTCGTCTCTCTCTTGGTGCTTTCCTTTCTTCTCGTTTCACCCTTCGTCTTCTCCAGCGACGCGTACGGACTCCGCCGCCGAACGGGCGATGTCCACGTGAGCCGCGGCTCGATTCAGCGCGACGAGACCCCCGAGCCCGACATCAGCGAGCCAGAGCCGACTCGCGACGCTTTCGCAGCGCACCTCGCTGGCGGACGGACTACTCGCGGTATGGTCGAACACCGCGAGCTCCACTTCACCTTCGATGATGGGCCCCGTCTCGACACAACGCCGATTCTCCTGGACCACCTCGACGCGCTGGGCATTAGCGCCACCTTCTTCGTCGTGACCCGCGGTTTTGACGGCTCCGGTCGAGTCGACCTAGCGAAGGCCGCCATCGCCCAAGACATCGTCCGACGCGGACACACCTTGGGCGGGCACACGCACACGCATCGCGACCTCACGACGCTCTCCCTCGTGGACCTCCGCGAAGAACTCGACGCCGCCGAGGCCACCTTTGAGTCCGTCCTTGGCGGTCGCCCAACGCTCTTTCGTGCGCCTTTCGGTGCGCGAAACCGCCAGGTCAATCGTGAACTGCTGCGCCGCGGCTACACGCACATGCTCTGGAACATTACCTCCGGCGACACCACAAGCCGACGCCCCAGCGATATCGTCGAGGCCTTCGAACGCTCCCTCGATATTCGCGAGCACCACTCGCGCGGCAAAGGCGGCCTTGTGCTCCTCCACGACACGAATACGCGCGTTGTCGAAGCGTTCCCCGCCATGATCGAAGTGCTCCAGCGCCGCAATTGCGAGCTCCTCGAGGCGGGCGAAGAGCTCTGGGACGTGCTCGGATCACCCGATGCGTTTGTGGCGCCTCGTGGTGGAGCAGCCGCCACGGGTCTTGACGAGGCGACGCGCGAAGTTCGACAGGCCGCCCTTCGCGTCCGCGCCGCCGAGCGCTGCTAGCGCCTACTCGAAGTCGCGCACCGTGGCGAAGAGACGCTCGAGGCGTGTCAGACGCTTCGCAAGCTCTTCACCATCCGCGCCGGCGCTAACGGCCTGTGCGCTCTCTTCAAGGTACGCAGACAGTGCCGTTCGAAGACCCAGCGAGACGCTCGAGCGATTGGACGGAGTCGGCGTTGGGCGCCCTGCGATCGGGTTCATAGGACGCGGAGTAATGCGGCCAAGCGCGGCCGGAGCTTGGGAAGCGCGCCCCGTCACGGCGTTCCTCGCACCATCATGGGAGAGGGTCCCTTCGGCTTTAGAGAGCATCAACGAACACACCTGGTCGTGCACGCCCTTGAGCTCCGCTGGCAGCATGTGAAAATGCAGCTCATGATCAACCTCGGCGCGAACCCGGTCGAGTGCATCCACCGTCGGCTCGTCAAAGCTGGACCCGTGAGCCACGAGCTTCTTCTTGAAGAGCGCCTGTGCGATGCGCGCCACGTGCTCCTCGTTCGCGTCGATGCCGAGGTAGCCGCCGATGCCTTGCTTGAGGCCACCGAAGTAGGTCGCGACGAAGCAATCCAGGATACCGTCGCGGGCGGACTTCGCGTCGATGTTCGGCGCCCCAAGACGTGCTTTGATCCGAGTCGCGTAGCGATGCTGCACGGCGGAGATCTCTTCAGGTGGACGGGTCATCGCGTGCGGTCGAGTCGAGGGAGGCATGAGCGCTTTCTGGCTGTCTACACAGAGCCAAGTTGGAGCGGTATCGTACCCCTTTCAGGGTAGACGGCCAAGGTCTCACCGACGACTGGGCGAGGGCACACGAAGCGAGGCGAGCAACCAAAACCAGCACCTCCGCATCAACGGTATCAAGGGTACGCTTCACACCCCGTATCGACGGCTCGCCCAAGGAGCCGCGACCTCGAGGCTCGAAGCCAACCCGAGGAGCGTGCCTTCGCCGCCGAAGCGGCCGCCAAACTGTACGCCGATGGGCAACCCCTGAGCGCTCTGACCCAGTGGCAAAGAGATGGCGGGAGCCCCCGTGACGTTCTGCACAAAGGTGAACGGGCAGTACTCCGTCAGGCGCTTGAGCTTCGTTTTCCACGGGAGGTCCGGAGCCAGGTGTCCAAGCTTGGGCGGCGGCGCAGCGAGCGTCGGCGAGATGAGCACATCATATCGCTCCATGAGCTGGTTGTAGTCGCGCTCGAAACGCCGCAGCCGTCGTACCGCGTGAAACGCTCGGAGCGGCTGACTACGAAAGAAGCGCCCCATCTCCTTCGTCCACGGCTCGACGTTTTTCGTGTCGAAGTCTCGGTGCACAAGCACCTTGCCTCCCACCACCTGAAGCCAACCGATCATGGCCCAGTAGAGCGTGAAGTCATCGTTCAACGAACCCGCCGCCGGACATGGGATCTCTTCCACATGATGTCCCAGCTCTTCGCAGAGCTTGGCCGCCTCTCGTGCCACCCGTTGATTGTCCTCGTCGACATCCGTCGTCAACCCCGACTTTGTGTAGACGCCGATGCGAAGCGTCTTCGCCGGTGGAGCATCGAGATCGAAACCCATGGAACGCCAGAACTCAGTGGTATCGCGGACCGTGCGAGAAACACATCCGTGCACAGCGACGTTGATGGGTAGAACGTTCGAGCCGGGCATGTCGAGACGCCGACGACTCGGCTTGAGCCCAACGAGTCCGCAGCACGACGCAGGAATTCGTATCGATCCACCACCATCGCTCGCGTGAGCGATGGGCACAACTCCCGACGCCACAAGCGCCGCTGCGCCGCCGGATGAGCCGCCGGCGGAGTGCTCAAGATTCCAAGGGTTTCGACAGACGGGCCCAAGTAAGGGTTCCGTCGTCGCCGTGAGTCCAAACTCCGGCGTGGAGCTTTTGGCGAGGGCGAGGAAGCCCGCGTCATCGAAGCGCTTCACGATGGGGTCGCTCTTCGTTGACATGTGAACGGCGCCTTTTGATCCCCACGACGTGGAATAGCCCTTCACCTCAAAGAGATCCTTAATCGCCGTCGGGACGCCCGCAAGAGGCGCGGACTTGTTCAGCGTACGGACACCTTTCCGCGCGCGCTCGAACATCGGCGTCACGATGGCCCCGAGCTCCGAGGCGGCTTCCGCCCGCGTGATGGCGGCCTCGCATACTTCGCCTGCGCTGACTTCACCTCGGCGAATTTTCTCAGCGGTCTCTACCGCATCCCACTTCGCCAGCTCATCCATGGCGCGGACGATAGTCGATTCAATTGGGAGCGGCCTTTGTCATTTGGCGGGTAAGTGCAAAACGACAAAATCCTCGCACTTGCGAACGGCTCTGCTCCACGTCGCATACGGCGTAGGCGACCAACGGGCTACAGTCTGCGTCGACACTTCACTTCTCTTCGTTGATGCGATGCCGAAGCCACGCTTTCGCTGGCTCGAGGTCGTGAAACGTTCGTGTCGGGTGCGAGGGTCGCGCGAAGGACTCCACGGCGACGATGAGCGCACGAGCGAAGAAACTTCGCATGACGTAAGCCTCTGCGATGAAGTACTTGGAGAAGCGGTGGAGTTCGTCGCGCTGAAACTGCATGATGCGGCGACGTTGTGTCCCGGTGACCATGCTCATATTGGTCATATCGTAGCAAATCGAGACGCGCTCACCGAGCTCGAGGAGCGCTGTGATTCGCGAACACACTTCTTCGACCAGCTCGTCGCTGATGTACGCAGGCGTGGTGATGATGACGAGCCGCGGCTCAGAAGCGTCGATCAACTCGTCGTATGGGTTCGGCGCCGAGGCCAGAGCGTGCCATGGCCGGCGCTCCACTGAAACCCTCGGCGTAACATTGCTAGCCGCTGTTCTGATGGAGTCATCTCTAAACGAGAGAGTACTTGAGCCAGATGTTCATGGGCTTGCAGGAGCTGAGTTTGTGGTCCGTTGCTGTTCATCCCCGGCGATCATGTCCGCTCGCTCGATCTTGTGGACCTCCAGCGTGATCGTCGGTTCGTCGTCGGCCATGGCCGTAGGCTAGTCTGCGTCCGGCTCACTCACCGACTTGATTCCAAAACCCCTCTAGATCCGTGAACCCGTCGCCGTCTTCGTCTGCCGTTCCATCGCGTCCGAGCTCGCCGAACTCTGCCATCTCCCAGCTGTCTTCCATGCCGTCGGTGTCGCTGTCCACGTAGGGGTCGCCGTCTTCGATGATGGGGAAGACGTTCTCGGAGCGGTTCTCGGTGCTGCCGCCGGAGTCGACGTCGGCGACGGCGCGGGCGTCTTCGGAGTCCCGCGTTGGCAACGATGCGCCGACATGCTCTCGCAGGTTGTCCCAGATGTCCGTGGGCTTTTAGAGGGCGACTTCATCGGTGAGGATGGGGGTGTCGTTGACGGCGACCGCTCTGAGGTTTTCGGGGATAAGTCGGTCTCGGTCGGCTTGGCCGCCGCCGTTCTGTCCGATCTCCCACTCGTCGTAGGTGTCGTTCGGGCGGTAGGGGGTGATGTTGTTCTCGACGTAGATCTCCATGCCGTTGCCTTCGGTGGTGGCGCGCAGCCATCGACGTGAGCTGATGCCGGTGTTGTCGATGGTGGGCGAGACGCCTTCGCTGTTGTTGTTCTCCTTGGCCCAGTTGCTCATGACGTTGACGTAGTAGATGCCGGCTTCGGGGCTTGGGTCGTTGTTGTTGTATGACGGGCCGTTGGAGTAGTCGTAGTGGAAGTTGTTCACGTGCTCGTAGTAGCAATCCCAAGTCGGCGCTTCGTCGACGGGCGTGGACACAGAGGGGTTTCGCGTCGCCGTGCTGAGCCATGCGTTTCGGAACCAGCTGATGTTCGTGGGGCCTCGGGAGACGAGGAATGTCTTGTTGTTGCCGCCGTAGGAGTTGGTGAAGATCGTGTACTGGATGGTGATGTTCGAGAGCCGGATCTCCGCGGGCGGCCCGGGCTGTCCTTCGTAGTTGGCGATGTCCAAGTTGCCGTCGGAGGACCACGCGAAGGAGCAGTGGTCGAAGAGCATGTTGTTGCCGGAGTTGATCCAGACGTTGTCCGCGTTATTGCCACTGCGGTACTCCGTGGAGCGGCGGACTAGACGTCCGCCCACCATTCGTCCGGCACCACGAACGCTCGCTCTACCTCCCCTTCCGCGCTCCCCACAAAGCGCGGCCGGCCGAGGTCTTTAGCGAGCTCCATCGCCGCAACCTTCCGCACTTCACGCGCGTGCTCCGGGCTCAGCCACCACGGCTTATGCAACACACACCAGGGCGCGTCGCCAAAGCGCGCGGCGAAGTCCGACGCGTAGTACCAGCGTCCATGATCGGCGTTCGGATTCGCTCCGTCCGGGAGACGCGGGTCGTCGGGCGGTGAAAAGAGCGCGCCGAGCAAGAGCACCTCTGTGTCGTCGGGAAAAGGGAGCGCCTCGGGCCACGCTTCTGCCTCTCGGGCCTTCGTCGCGACGCGGCTCTGGTGCGTCGCGAGGCGCTCGAGTTTGAGGTCCATGCGGTCTCGCTTGCCGGGGCCATACCAGAGCGCCGGAGCGCGACCTGGCTTTG
>JBLHKB010000108.1:0-14962 GCA_047619315.1 Polyangiales bacterium | reverse complement strand
CGTGTTCACCGAAAGGTACGTTGATGCCTGCGACGCGCACACCACGCACGAAGTCCTGCCCCTCGGAGGTTGCAAAGTCTTCACGGCGAACGAGACCCTCGGCGCCCCCTTCGGTGACCTCTGTGCGGACGAGTGAAAACTCCTGGCCCGGGACGTAGTCGGTCTTCAGGTCGATGAAGAGCGTCTCAGCCTCTTCGCCACCGCAGGACACGAGCGCCAACAGAAGCAAAGGCACGAAACCTCGTGCCGGGATCTTTGCCACGGCGGGTGTACTCACAGGTCTCAGCGTAACACACCGGCGATGGCCGCCCTCGCAGCGACAACGCGGACTTGTGCGTGTTAGCGTGCGGCGACTCAAACGCTAGGCAGCCCCCATGACCAATACAAGTGACCCCACGCCCAACACGTTCTTCATCGAGGTCTCCGGGTCGGGTCTTCCCGAAGTCGATGGACTCTTTGTACCGTCGACGGCGCCGCCCACCAAGTCGGAGTCCGGCAGCGTCTCGAGTCTTGGCTACTGGAACGACCGAATGGCGTGGGATCGCGCGGATGGAAAGTGCGAGCGCAGCCCTGCCATCTCTTACTCCGAGACGTATCAGTCCTGGCGAATCTGCCGCCTCGATGGACACCTGGCGTATGACGCAACCTGCCAAGACGAGATGCCGCCGATGGACCGAGAGTGGCACGTCTATAAGAAGGGTGTCGCGCCGGCGCCGAAGGTCGTCATCCACCACTCGGACCCGCGCTTGCCCTGCCCTAGCCCCAACGTGGTCTTTGTTCTGGGCGGCCCGGGCGCTGGAAAAGGGACCATGTGCGAGCTGGCGGAGATCCAGCTCGGCTGGACGCATCTGTCCACCGGTGTCCTCCTTCGCGCAGAGCGTGACGAGGGCGGAGCCAACGCGGACACCATCAACGAGTACATCGCCTCGGGGAAGCTCGTTCCTAACGAGATCGTTGTCACCTTGCTCAAGAACGCGATGGAGACGGTCACGCGCACCACGGGGAGGACCAATTTCCTGCTTGATGGTTTCCCGCGCAGCCTGAACAACCTCGACGCGTGGTACGAAATCTTCGGACGCGAGGCGGAGCTTCCGAAGATGCTCTATTTCGAATGCCCGTATGATGTTCTTGAAAAACGCATTCTTGGGCGCGCAAAGTTCTCAGGCCGCAAGGACGACAACGTCGAGAGCATGAAGCTGAGATTCGATACGTTTAAGGCGGAGACGCTACCCACCGTCGAGCTCTTTCAGTCGAAGAACAAGTGCACCATCGTCGACACCAGCCAGGAGCGCGAGGCGGTCTACGACATCGTTAAGAAGAACCTCGCCGAAGACACGGACTCGAAGCTCATGGATTCACCGCTCACGGAGCACTCCGAGAAACTCCTGGGCCTTCGACCTTGGAAGTGAAGCGGCGAGGACGGAAACCAAGAGTGACTTGAGCACTTACGCTACAGCGTATCGTATGGCAGCGCGCGAAGTGCATTGGCAGCGTTGAAGATTTCAGCCCCCGATGGACCGTCCCAAGGCGCAAGGCGTGCGCCGATCCAGTTGGATGCTCCTTCGGCGGAGAGAAAAGACTTGTTGTGGTGTGCCCCTTTGGTTGCGCGCCCCTGACCCCGTGTAAACGTGCGGACGAGAGAGCGCACGACGCCCGTTCCCTCAACGACGAGGCCGCCAAATCCAGGGCGTTCCCGGATGAGCTGTAGCTGACTTCGTGACTCTCGAGCGAAGGCCAAGTTCGGCAGGGTGAAGCCAGTGTTCCCTTCGACCACGATGAGGAGGCCAAAGGCCTCGTACTTCGTGAGTCCATCGGCAAACCACTGCCGCCGCGACCGAATGACTTCGACGGACGGCGCGGCGCGCCAATAGGTGAGAAGAACGGGGCCAAGAGCGCCCGCGTGGTGAGTTTCGCTCTTGCTGATCACTTGAAGCTGCACGTCGTTTCTAATTGTACGACGCTGGGCCGGTGAAATCGAGGGCCCGTGCATGCTTGCACCTGGTGCCAAGGCACTGTCCACTCACAATATGCCTGACACACATGAACAAAACCGCCCCTCATGGAACGCGGTCGACTACGTGGGGCGGAGTGGTGAGGGCCTCACGCCGATGGGCAGAGCGGAAGGCGTGAAGGAGTACCCGTATTCAAATGGATGTCAGTTGTTTGAGGGCATGGTGGCGCTGCCGGGACGCCGGTATGCATGGCCAAAGAACGTAGCGTCCATGCCCCTTATGTTAGGAATCCGCGCGAGTAGACCAAAGCCGACGGCTACGAGTGAATCTCGCTGAATGGACCCTCGGAGATCGCATCGGCGCTGCCGAAGTGGGCAACGTCGCTTCCAAAAGCGTTCAGAATCGACGTGTAAAGATTGTGCGTCGATTGCTCGTTGCGTTCCCCAAATCGAGGTGTGTCCCCGTTTGAAGACCCCCCCCGACAACGTTATCCGTTGGTCCGGCGCCGTCGCAGGATGAGCAAGCCGAAGAGCGCCAAGCTGGCCAAGCGGCCCTTTGAGTCGCCACCGTTTCCGCTAGTTCCGACGATGCGGCAGCCGCATCCGGTGTCCACGTCGACGTCGACGACCCCGCGTCGGACACGTGGGCGACGGGCGCGATGATGCGTCACGCAAGGTCACAGCCAACCTTGAGTCATTTGGCCGACACCGTCGTGGTCGTGGGCGGCTACGAAATCTTCGGACGCGAGGCGGAGCTTCCGAAGATGCTCTATGTCGAATGCCCGAGCTCGGGACTCGTGGGCGCTCGTTAGTTACAGAACCCAAGAGACGCCACCGCCGTCACGCATGATATCGCGATGTCGCGTGCATGACGGAGGGCACGCTTCGAGCGCCGATCGTCCAACTCGGCGACGCTCGCCCCAACCTCAAGGACCGTTCCTTTCAAACGCGTGCGCTCCCGAAACGGGCCTTCGCCCTCCACGCTCCGTTCGTTGAGCTTTGCACGCAGCGCGTACCGCTCACCGATATTCAATTGGGGGATCTTGCCAACGAACGCCCAGCGCTCTGCGTTCCGTTCGAAGAGGGCGCACTCGCCATCTTGGCCCAAATAAGTACCTTCGAAAGTTTGACGTTTGCGTGTCGCGAGGAGCCAGATCGCGAGGGACAAGAGAGCGCCCACCGCCAGGGTGCCGAACGCCACGTTGAGCCAGTCGCCTAATGATCCGAACACGACGAGCGCAATGACGGATCCGCCGAGTAGCGCTCGTTCCAACACCAATGCGGGCGGCGGGTTGGCAAGACGAACCCAGTCCATACCGAAGCTAGCGACGAGCACAGCCGCTAAGATGAAGAAGAACATCGCGCCCGCGCTGCTAAACATGAGCACGCCCAGCGTCAGGAGGGTGAAACCGGCATAGGTGAAGTACGGGCGGGCTTTCATTCGAAGAGCGTTTTCATCTGCGTGGGAGGCCCGTGATCGTCCCGGGAGCCACCATCGCCCCACCTGTAGCCGTAGTCCCATGGCCGAGATCACAGGCCCTACCAATGCCCGTGCTCCGAATCCATGCGGAGACATCGAAGCCGGCCGCGTTCGCCAGTCCAAGCCCGCCCAAGAGGACCAGCCCCATCGTCACCAGGCGAGCGCCAATGCTCAGCGCGTGGCCGCCTGTTCTTCGCATCAGCCGAAAGCGCACCGGCGCGCAGTCGCTGGTGATGACGGTCCCATCAGACCGGCGTAAGATTTGCCCGCACACGGGTTCGTCACTTCCGAAGATCAGCTCCTCGGCGGCTTCCCGGGTGAGCATGGAGATGTCGTAGACGTTCTGGGAACACAAAGCGCAGAACCGCGTCGTGTGACCCAACACCTCCATGTCATTCCACGGCTCCTCGCAGGGAGAAGGGATGATGAACACATCCAGCGAACGCTTGGGCTTGGTTTTGTGGCCATCTGGAACCGCGTCGTTCATCACCTCGGGTAAATGCAAGTCGGGTGCCAGGCCCCGAAGCTCCACTCGCCGCCTTTTTGGGGCTAGGAAGGCCAGCCTCTTTGACGTCACGTGGGTCTGATGTCGCCAGCCGACGTTTGATCATGGGGCCAGTTGTCGCCATATGGCGGAGGGCCTAGCGCCGGCCACACCTCCGGTATTCCTCGATGAGCCGCTCGTTGCTCTCAGCTCTCTAACACTCTGAGAAGCTCCTGGGCCTGAGGCCTTCGGTGAGTCGAGCTTAGTTGATGGGATACCCCTGCCAGAGCCAGCGGAGCGTCTCGGGCAGAGTCTGTCCGATCACCCCGCCATCGCAGTGGCGGGCGCCTTCGGAGAAGACGAAGCGGTAGTGGTAGTCCTGCGCGGCGAAAGCTGCGGCCATCGCTCGATTCGCCGCGACCCAATCGTGCTGGTCGTCGCCGAAGCGGCCGTCTAGGTTGAGGTCGTTTTCGCCGACCTGAAGGAACACGCGAAGAGGTTTCGGGTCTGCTTCAGCGATGAGGCTCTCATGGTACTCCCACGCGCTCGCGGGGTAGGTGTCGTCTGGCGCTTGGTTCACGAATGTGCCGGAGTAGGTGAGAATGCGTCGGTAGAGGTCTGGCCGAAACCAGCCCATCGTGAAAGCCGCGGCGCCGCCGGAGCTACACCCCATCGAGCCGCGACCTTCGGGGTCAGAGGTGAGCTGAAAGTCGTCGTAGTCCGCCACGAGCTCGGGATGAGTGAGCACGCGGGGCAGGACTTCGCTCTCGATGAAGGTGACGTAGACGTCGGACACCGTGTCGTACTCAAGACCGCGCTGACTTCCGCGGCCGTCTCCTCCGCCGGAGTTGATGAAGATGGCGACGATGGGCGGCAAGTCTCCGGCGGCGCTCATCGTGTCGAGGGCGGCGGTGACGCGGTCGACGTAGCCGCCACCGTCTTGCACCACCATGAATGGCGCCGCGCGTCCGTTGACGTACGCGTTGGGAACGTAGACCGCTAGGTCTCGCGTGTAGGACCCAGTGAGTCCGGGATAGATCTCCGAGTCCGCCGAATCCATCGAGAAGCGGTACACGTTGCCTCGCTCAACGTCGTCCGGAACGCTGAGTTCCGGGGCGCGCTCATAGGGTGGAGAGCCCACGTAGTCGCCATCGCCGTCGGTTCCCGGGTCGCGAACTCCAGCGTCCACTTCGATGACGTCGAAGCCCGCGTCCCGCACTGTGGCGTCGGCGGTGATATCTGCATCTGGTAAGGCCGGGCCCGCGTCTTCACCTTGAGATGCATCGCTCGTCGATGTGTCTCGAACGACCGCTGCATCTTCGACGCTTGCGTCATCCCCGCATCCAACGCCGACGAGCAACCACAATGCGATCCCGAAACGTGCCTGAGTCATGGGCAACGATACCGCATTGGGCAGAGCAATCTCAGCCCCAAACGGTCACGCTCAGTGCCAGCCCTCCATCGCGACAGGCGTGCGAAACTCGTGGACTCCGAACCGGTCGACGAGCGCCACTCCGACGAGGAAAGGCATATGATCACGGGCTGCGCGTGGCCATTCATTCTCGGGGTCTTCAGGGGGCGGCGCAGACATCGGCGTCACGTAGGCGAGGATAGAGACTTCGTCGCAATAGCTTGGGCTGTCAGCTCCGGTCTCGTCACAACGGTAAGAAAGCGAAATGCAGTCCCCGTCGGCGAGGCAGCGATGGCGACGTGCCCAAGGCCAACTCTCCGGGCCGAGTTCGTCTATCGACTCGAGGAGCCCGACGGCGACGTACTTTCGGCCCAGCGGGACGTAGACGATGACGGTTCCTTCCATATCCATCGTGCCCATCGGTCCAATGGCCGCCAGACGAATGTCCCTTCGGGCGGTGAAGCGCACCAGGGTTCCAGACTCAAGGCGTCTTAAGGCACGCGCGCTCATCGAGTCGATGGAGCGAGCGGCGACCACGTCATCGCGGGCCGTGAACTCCTGCTGGGCGGACAGGTCTGGTTGCTCTCCGACGTCATCCGCACGAATCCATGAGGGCATGGGTCCATCGAGTTGGTAGCGTATGGCGCGCCAATGTCCGTCAAAGGGTGCGTCCCCGACGATGGTCACATCTTCGCCGCGGGACAGCACGAGGCCCTCTTGGAAGAACTCAACGCTGTTGCCACACTCGCGCAACTCCGCTTGCTCGCGGGTTGGACAGATGGAGGTCGATTCGCTGGTCACAAAGAATGTGCGGCTCGTCAGCGCATCCATCTCTACGGGCTCCGCTGGGTTCCATGGGCTCGGGTAGGCCTCCAGCGGGCGCGTCAATGACTCCGCCGATGGTGGCGCTTCGGTTCGCGGCGGCGTCTCTTCGTCCGTCGAAGAGAAGATTGGCTCGGCTCTTTGGGCGCCACACCCAAACGAGTGCAGCAGGATGAGGCAAGAACACAGTCGCGCGGGCATCCGGGGAACCTAGCGTGGATTCCTACGGACGATGCAAGAGAAGTTAGAGCACTGCGGGCAAGTCCGACGAGCCCATCAAGTACACGTCGATGTCCTTCGCGACGCTGCGACCTTCTGCGATGGCCCAGACCACAAGAGACTGTCCGCGGCGGCAGTCGCCGGCGACGAAAAGCCCATCGCGTCCTTCGCCGAATCGCGAGCCCTTCATGGCCACGCCTTCGATGGGTTCCGGTCCTGTGAAGCCCATCGCCAAGAACACCTGGTCGACCTCAAGCGTCGCGGCGCTGCCGGGCACCTCCCGCATCACGCCGTCTTCGAACTGCACGTGCACGGTCTCCACGGCCTCGAGCTTGCCATCGCCGACGAAGCGCTTAGTCAGCACCGCGAAACGACGCGGGTCCTCGCCCATCACCGCCTCCGCTTCCTTGTGACCGTAGTCCGTGCGGAAGACGCGGGGCCACTCGGGCCAGGCGTTGTCGGAGCTTCGTTGTTCCGGCGGGCGCGGCATAAGCTCAAAAGCGGTCAGGCTCGCGCAGCCTTGGCGAAGAACCGTGGCGATGCAGTCCGTGCCGGTGTCACCGCCGCCGATCACGAGGACTTTTTTGCCCTTCGCCGACAGCTTCGCGGTGCGCTCTTCCAGCAGCGCCGCTGTGCTTTCGGTGAGGAGCTCCATCGCAAAGTGAACGCCGGGGAGCTCGCGCCCCTCGATGGGCAGGTCCCGAGCTTTCGTCGCGCCCGTCGCCAAGAGGACGGCGTCATGTTGTTCGTAGAGCTCATCGAGCACTGAGCCGCTTACATTTGTATTCGTCTCAAAGAGCACGCCTTCTGCGCGCAGCTGTTCAACGCGCCGCGCCACGAGGGACTTGTCGAGTTTCATGTTCGGGATGCCGTAATGAAGCAGGCCTCCGATGCGGTCCGCTCGCTCAAACACCGTCACGTCGTGGCCCACGCGCCGGAGCTGCTGTGCGGCTGCCAAGCCTGCCGGTCCTGACCCCACGATGGCGACGGACTTGCCGGTCTCCACACGCGGCGGCTCCGCCACAACCCAGCCCGAGGCGAAGGCCCGATCGACGATGGCCTGCTCGATGTTCTCGATGGTGACGGGCTCGTTTTGCAGGCCGAGCACGCAGGCCCCTTCGCACGGCGCCGGGCAGACGCGCCCGGTGAACTCGGGAAAGTTGTTCGTGGCGTGCAGGCGCTCCGATGCTTCGCGCCAGAGCCCGCGGTAGACGAGATCGTTCCACTCGGGGATCAAGTTGTCGAGAGGACACCCAGGATCAGACTGGCAAAAGGGAATGCCGCAGTTCATGCAGCGCGCCGCCTGTTGCGTCAGCTGCTCTTCACTGGCGGGACGAAGGATCTCTCCATAGGTCTTGAGGCGCCGCTTTGGGTCCTCGCTGGGTGTGGGCACCCGAGGAAACTCCAGGAACCCTGTTGGCTTACCCATGGGCTTGAAGCTCTTTCTCGGCCTGTTGGGCGGACAGAATACGCGCGTACTCGTTCGGCAACACAAGCACGAACTCGCCGGCGGCGGCGGCCCATCGATCGAGGAGCTCCGTCGCACGCGGGCTCCCGGTCTCGGCTCGGTGAGTCTCGAGCATCTCTCGGAGCGTCTCGCGCTGAGACGCGTCCGGCGTGCACACGCTCACAGTCTCCAAGTTGCAGCGGGTCGAAAAGACGTTCTCCGGGTCCCAGACGTAGGCCACGCCGCCGCTCATGCCCGCGGCGAAGTTTCGGCCTGTCTCGCCGATCACCGCGACGGCGCCGCCGGTCATGTACTCGCAGCCATGGTCGCCGACGCCTTCGACGACGGCGTGCGCGCCGCTGTTGCGAACGGCGAAGCGTTCCCCCGCGATCCCACTGATATAGGCCTCGCCGTGAACCGCGCCGTAGAGCGCTACGTTGCCGACGATGACGTTCTCGTGGGGCGCGAAAGTGCTTTGGCGATCCGGCCGTACGCTGATCTTGCCGCCGCTGAGGCCTTTGCCCACGGAGTCGTTGGCTTCGCCCTCAAGGTCGAGGCGCACTCCACGCGCGAGCCACGCGCCGAAGCTCTGGCCCGCTGCGCCACGGAACCGAAACGTCAGAGTCTCTGGCGCCAGCGCGACCTGAGCTTTCGCCAGGCGGTGCGAGAGCAGCGTGCCGACGGCGCGATCCCGCGTGCAGATCAGAAGGTGTGACTCTAACGTGGGAGGACCGATCCGGTCGGCCTCCTTCGCGAACCACGGACTCGCAAGTTCGACGAGGCGGTTGTCGAGCACTTGGTCAAGACCGTGGTCTTGGTCGTGCATGTGGCGAACCTCGGTGCCCGGGCGAAGTGCACGAGCGGGTACGAGCATGGCGCTGAGATCGAGGTTGACGGTTCGTGCGTTTACTTTGTCCGGGTCCATCTCGAGCACTTCGACGCGCCCGATCATCTCATCGATGCTCCGAAACCCAAGGCCCGCCATGAGGCGACGCGTGTGCTCGGCGACCATCATCAGGTACGTAATGACGTTCTCCGGCTGCCCGTCGAAGCGCTCTCGGAGCACGGGATCTTGCGTCGCGATGCCGACGGGACAGGTGTTGAGATGACACTTGCGCATCATGAGGCAACCGAGGGTGACCAGCGGCGCCGTGGAGAAGCCAAACTCTTCGGCGCCGAGAAGCGCGGCGATGACCACGTCTCGTCCGGTCTTGAGCTGTCCGTCGGCTTGGATCACGACGCGACTTCGCAGATCGCTTTGCACCAAGGTCTGATGGGCTTCGGCGATACCAAGCTCCCACGGGAGGCCGGTGTGTTTGACGCTCGTCAATGGCGAGGCGCCGGTGCCGCCGTCGTGACCGCTGATCAGAATATGCTCGGCGTGGGCTTTGGCGACGCCGGCGGCGATGGTTCCAACGCCCGCTTCGCTCACCAGCTTTACGCTGATCCGCGCTTCTGGGTTCGCGCACTTCAGGTCGAACACGAGCTGAGCGAGGTCTTCGATGGAGTAGATATCGTGATGCGGAGGGGGCGAGATGAGCCCGATGCCTGGCGTTGAGTGGCGAACGCGCGCGATGACCGCGTCGACCTTTCGTCCAGGAAGTTCGCCACCTTCGCCGGGCTTAGCGCCCTGGGCCATCTTGATCTGCAGTTCTTCGGCGTGGGTCAGGTATTCGATGGTGACGCCAAAGCGTCCTGAAGCGACCTGCTTGATCGCACTTCGTCGGGGATTGGTTTTGCCCTCGATGGGCAAATAGCGCGCTGGATCTTCGCCGCCTTCGCCGGTGTTGGACTTGCCACCGAGGGTGTTCATCGCGCGAGCGAGGGTCTCGTGGGTCTCGGTGCTGATGGACCCGAAGCTCATCGCTCCCGTCGCAAAGCGCCGGACGATCTGTTCCGCAGATTCAACCTCCGCGAGGGGGATCGGCGTCGTCGAGCGAAAGCGGAGCAGCCCGCGAAGCGTGCAGCGCGCTTCCTCGCTCTCGTCGACGTTTGACGCGAACTCCCAGTAGGCGCTCTCGTCCCCAAAGCGCGCGGCGCGCTGAAGCGAGGCGATGGCGTTGGGGTTCCACATGCGTTTCTCGCCGCCGGACCGCCAATGAAACTGTCCGTCGTTCGGTAGGGTCTTTGGAGGCGTCGCGGCACGGGACCGGCTGTTCGTCGAATACCCGAGCTCGTGTCGTCGCACGGCGTCATCCGCGAGAGTCGAGAAACCGATGCCCTTGATTCGGCTGATGGTTCCCGTGAAACACTGATCGATCAACGTTTTGCTGAGGCCCACGGCCTCGAAGATCTGCGCGCCTTTGTACGACTGGAGCGTCGAGATCCCCATCTTCGCCATGACCTTCAGCATGCCCTTGCCGACGGCCTTCTTGTAGGCCTCCACAAGCTCCTCGTTGGTCTGGGAGAGCTGCTCGTCGACGGAGGCTTGCCAGAGCGCTTCAAAGGCCAAGTACGGATTCACGGCGTCGGCACCAAAGCCGACGAGACAGCAGTGATGGTGTACTTCGCGTGCTTCACCGCTCTCGGCGATGAGCCCGACGCGCGTGCGCTTGCTGACCCGCGTCAGGTGCTGGTGAACGGCGCCGACGGCGAGCAAGCTGCTGATCGGAACAGCATCACGTCCCGCGTTTCGGTCGGACAAGACGATGAGTGAGTAGCCCTCGTCAACGGCGGCCTCGGCCTCGGCGGCGATGCGCCGAAGGGACACGTCGAGCCCCGCTGCACCGCGAGAACGCGGCCACGTGCAGTCGATGACCTGCGTTTCAAAGTTGCGGGGGTTGGGTGCGGTCTTGTCGAAGGGCCGACTCACTTGAATGAGCGCGTGCATCTCTTCGTTGGAGAGAATCGGGTGCGGAAGGCGAAGCCGGCGGCAATGCTCTGGACCCACATCGAGGAGATTTCCCTCGGGGCCGCAATAGCAGCGCAGCGACATGATCACTTCTTCTCGGATCGAGTCGATGGGCGGGTTCGTCACCTGCGCGAAGAGCTGCTTGAAGTAATCATAGAGCAGCCGCGGTTGATCGCTAAGGCACGCCAGCGCGGCGTCGTTGCCCATGGAGCCGAGGGGGTCGCGCTTCTGCAAGACCATCGGCAAGAGCATCATCTCCAGCGTCTCCGTCGTGTAGCCAAACATGCGCATACGCTGAAGAAGCGTCTCCGGGTCGAAGCGCGCGGAAGCCGTCGGCGCCGCATCGACGATCTGCTTCAGCGTGAGCCGACCTTCGTCGAGCCACTTCGCGTAGGGCTTCTTGCCAGCGATGTGTTCTTTGACCTCGGCGTCGGGAAGCATGCGCCCTTCTTCGAAGTCGACGAGGAACATGCGCCCGGGCCGCAGGCGACCTTTTTCTTTCACGCGTTCGTGTGCGACGGGGAGTGCTCCCGCTTCGCTGGCCATCACGACGGTTCCGTCGTGCGTCAGAATCCAACGACTGGGCCGCAGTCCGTTGCGGTCGAGAACCGCGCCAATGAAGCGGCCGTCGGTAAAGGCGATGGACGCCGGGCCATCCCAGGGCTCCATCAGGCAAGAGTGGTACTCGTAGAACGCACGCTTCTCGGCGCTCATCGACGGGTCCTTTTGCCACGCTTCGGGGATCATCATCATCATCGCCGCGGGGAGAGAGCGGCCGCCCATCCACAGCATCTCAAGGACGTTGTCGAAGTTGCCCGAGTCAGACTGAGAAGGCTCTGCAATGGGGAAGCATTTGGAGAGCTCATCGCCAAAGCGTTCGCTGTGGAGAACCCGCTCGCGGTCGTGCATCGAGTTGATGTTGCCGCGAAGCGTGTTGATCTCGCCGTTGTGACTCATGCACCGGAGGGGCTGGGCTCGGTCCCACGTGGGAAAAGTGTTCGTGCTGAAGCGCGAGTGAACCATCGCGAGATGCGACTTGAAGGACCAATCGGAGAGGTCCGGGTAGAACGTGCGCAGCTGCTCCGCCGTCAACATTCCCTTGTAGACGATGACCCGTGGCGAGAGCGTGCAGACGTACACCTGCTCCGATTGGCGTAGGCGCGCGTCATTCCGCAGCGCGGTGCCCGCGGCCTTTCGGATGATGTAGAGCTGGCGCTCAAAGTCCGCTCCGTCGAAATCGGAACCCTCCGCAACGCCGGCCCCAACGAAGAGCTGCTCGATGGCGGGCATGCTCTTGCGGGCGGTTGGTCCGAGGTCCGCGCCTTCGGGGTCCGTCGGCACCACGCGCCAGCCGAGAAACGTCTGGCCCTGCTCCGCGATGATTCGCTCAAAGGTGCGCTTGCAGTGCGCACGCTCGGACGGGTCGTTCGGCAGAAAGACATTTCCCGCGGCGTAGCGCCCCGGTGGCGGCAACGTGACGCCGAGCTCATCGAGGGCTACGCGTGCAAGAAGCTCGTGAGGCAAGCCCGTGAGAATGCCAGCGCCGTCGCCGGAGTTCGCCTCGGCGCCGCTCGCACCGCGGTGGGCCATGCTGCGCAGGACCTGGTCGGCGTCGACGATGATCTGATGAGAGCGCTCTCGCTTGAGGCTCGCTACGAACCCCACTCCGCATGCATCGTGCTCAAACTCGGGGTCGTAGAGCCCATGGCGACCGGGCAAACTCATCTTTGGGTGGAGATCCGCAACGTGGCGACAACTCTAAGGCATTGACGCATCGTGTCAAATCTTGGCGCAAAGCGTCAGCGCTTCGTTGCAGAAAGAATTGGTGTCGTTGGCGCTGTGACAGGCCCAAGTTGGCGTCTGGCGTCGCGATTCGACAGGAAATTGTCTGTGCATCAGTGACCCTCATCCATCACATCTCTTGGGATGTCGATCGAACCAGCACCTCAGACGCCTGCAGCACGCGCGGCCCAGCGCCAGCTCGACGCCTACAACGCCCACGACGCAGGCGCCTTCGCCGCCTGCTTTCATCCGGAGGTCCGCCTCTTCGACTTGAAAAGCGGCGAGCTTCGCGGTGAGCCAGGGCGAGACGCGCTGCGCGCAACCTACGGGGGTGTTTTCGAGCGCTGCCCGAAGCTTCACGCAGAGGTGACCTCCCGCGCCGTCGTCGGAAACACGGCCTTTGATCGAGAAGTCGTAACGGGCCTGCGGGACCACACCGTTCATGCGATGGCGATCTACGAGGTGGACGATGAAGAGCTCATCACGCGCGTTTGGTTCGTCATCGACGAGGCGAGTCCATGAACGACGCGCTTACAACAAGCGCCACGAAGCTTGCCGAGCAGGTGCGCCGAGGCGAGCTCTCATCACGCGAGCTGGTGAACGCTCACATCCAACGCATCCAAGAGGTGAACCCGGCGCTCAACGCCGTCGTCGCCACACGCTTCGACCGTGCCCGTGTAGAGGCCGACGCCGCGGACGAGACGCTCGCTCGAGAGGGCGCTGATGGGCTTCCGCCCTTTCACGGGGTGCCCTGTTCTATCAAAGAGTGCTTTGCGCTGACGGGCATGCCCAACAGCTCGGGTCACGTCGCGCGCGCTCACATCAGGGCTGAAGAGGACGCACCCGTGGTGGGTCGCCTCCGCGCCGCCGGCGGGATCCCTTTGGGCGTCACGAACATCTCCGAGCTGTGCATGTGGATGGAGTCGAACAACAAAGTCTACGGTCGCACGAACAACCCCTATGACGTGGCGCGTATCGTGGGCGGCAGCAGCGGCGGGGAAGGCGCCATCATCGCCGCGGGAGGCGCGCCTTTTGGTCTCGGTTCCGACGTCGGCGGCTCGATCCGCATGCCCGCGTTCTTCAACGGCATCTTTGGGCACAAACCGAGCAGCGGGCTCGTGCCCAACGCGGGCCAGTATCCGGTGGCCGAAGGGGACGCGCTTGCGTACCTGACGACGGGGCCATTCGCGCGACGCGCCGAGGACCTCTACCCACTCCTTCAGGTGCTCGCTGGCCCCACGCAGCGTGACTCCTTCGCCTACGAACAGACCCTCGAAGAGCCGTCCGTGGATCTCGGCTCGCTGCGCGTGATCCATGTGCCCGACGATGGGGGCCGCACCCCGGTCAGCGGCGAGCTTCGCGATGCGCAACAGCGAGTCGCGGACCATCTCGCGAGTCGCGGCGCTCGTGTTGAAGAGCGACGTATTCCGGCGCTAAAGCACGGCTTCGAGATCTGGGGCGCCATGATGCACGGCGCCGGGGGCACTCCGTTCGACGAGCTGCTCACTGGCGGCGAACCCTTCCGCGCTCTCCCCGAGGTGCTCAAGCTCATCACGCGTCGTTCGCCGCACACGCTGCCCGCCGTCCTTCTCGCGATCGCAGAGCGACTGGCGAACGTGGCACCAAAGCACGGCAAAAAGATGATGGCGCTCGGACATACGCTCCGCGCCGAGCTAAACGCGCTGCTGTCGGTGGAACAAGGGCCCGCCGTGATGCTCTACCCTTCATACCCGACCGTCGCGCCGCGTCACGACGTGCCGCTCCTGCACCCGTTCTACTGCTCGTATTGCGCTGTGCTCAACACGATGGAGCTGCCGGTGACGCAGGTGCCTCTCGGTCTCAACGACAAAGGTCTGCCCCTCGGCGTGCAAGTGGTGGGCGCTCACGGGAGCGACCACATCACCATCGCCGTGGCGCGGGAGCTCGAGGACCGCTTCGGCGGTTGGGTTCCCGCATTCTAGTTGGGCGATTGGACGATTCTCTTTTTCAACGAATCAACCACAGCGCCAAGTCCGCTGTCGTAGAACTGGAACGACTGTCCATCTCGATCCAACGAACCTCTCGTGTCGATGTCGTGCTCATGAAGTGCGCGGTGGAGCGCGATGAGCGATGGCAGGAGCTGTTCTGCTGAATTTGCGGGTCGTCCGAGGAGGCACGAGCTGGTTGTGAATCGCTCCCAGTCGTTCGCTTGGACGACGTTGACACACATCACGCTTAGATCGCGGACCGGCATCTGCGCGAAACGTATCTCTTCTCCTCTGGAAGCACGTCGCGCGAACCATCCAACAATACACCCGAACATCTATGCCGCCTTGCCCATCCGCCGGCCGCGTTTCGGTACTTTCGGTGCGGCGGGTTTTCCCAACAAACGAAGACACCGGCTTGCGACGCGAATCGTGGCTAGCTCGCCAAAGGGCAGCGGCAGATAGTCCTGCTCAACGCCATCGCCGAAGAGCACGCCGCCTTCGTTCATCTCGCTGCGTATCGTCAGCGCGTCCTGTTCACCAAGAACGCC
>JBLHKB010000107.1:0-14985 GCA_047619315.1 Polyangiales bacterium | reverse complement strand
AGGATGACCTGGCGCAGCATCTCATCGACCTGGCGAATGAACGGGGCGGGAAGGACAATATTACCGCCGTCATCGTCAAGACGCCGGAAGACGAAGCTGGGCTTGATAAGCTCACGCGTGAGGTGAATCTCAAGCTTGAGATTCTCCACCAGATGCCACTGTTCCGCTTCGTGACGTACCAAGAGCTGGTTCGCATCCTGAACATCACGCAGGTTCGTACCTACGCGGCGGGCGAGAAGGTCATGTCCGAAGGTGAAGAAGGGGATGAGCTATTTGTGGTCCTCACGGGCGGCGTCAAAGTGCATTCCGGAGACACGACCCTGGTCGAGCTTGGGCCTGGGCAACACTTTGGAGAGATGGCGCTCGTCGACAAGGCACCACGTTCTGCGAGCGTGACGGCCAAGGAGTCCACGCAGCTCATCGCGATTCGCCGGCGGGACTTCTTCGACCTCGTCCGCAAGGACCACGATGTGGCGGTGAAGCTCTTGTGGAGCTTCCTGGGCTCCCTCGCGCAGCGCCTGCGAACGACCTCTCGGGACCTGGGACAAGCGAAGGAACAGCTTGAGTCCACGACGGACACCTTGCTCGGCGCGCCATCGCCGCACGAGATGATGGACGAAGTGACGTCCGAGTTCGAATGATGAGACCGCGGCGTCTTCTTTTGGTCAGCTGCCTCTTGGGGCTGTGTCTTGGGTTGGCAGGCTGTGGGGACGATGCCGAGGCGCCTGAGGAACAGGGGCGCGAAGAGCAAGAGCTTCCGGAGCCGCGTCGTCATCAAGCGGGAACAACCAACCCACACGAAGCTGTGCCGCAGAGGGACGCGCTCGCTCGCGTCGCTCTAGGCGGAGAGCGTGGTCGGGTTTTCGATTCTGGCGCTGTGATTCTGGCCGGAACAAGTGCCGTCGCGCTCGATCTCCGCGAAGGCGCGCGGGTGAGTGTTGAACCTGGTGCGGAGGTGCGCTTGCTGGATGAAGCGCCCGCACAAATCGCCGTTGCTCAGGGGCTCGTTCACGTCGTGCTGCCGCCAACGGGGAGCTCGCCACGGCCGCCTCTCCGAGTGGGAACACCCAGCGGCACGCTCCGCCTCAACGGTTCGGGAGATGCATGGGCGCTGGTCTTTCCCGATGGTCGCGCATGGTTTGCCGTGACTGGAGGGATGGCCGAGGTGCTTGTCCAACGTGAAGAGGGAACCGAATCGATCGGGCTGCATGCGGGGCAGGCGCTGGTGGCGGGCGCGGATGCCCCAACCGCGGGTCCGGTGGGGGAGGCCGCCGCGCGAGCCGCCGCCGCAGTGTTATCGAATGGCGCTCCGGAAGAAGCCCCGAGCCAGGAAATACTGGACGAAGTGGTCGTTCAACTGGACGCGGCGATTCGTTCGACTCGCGAGGACTATGCTCGTGGCGAGGCGCTTCAGAGGGCCCACCATGAAGCCACAGAGTCCGGTGACGGCCACGATGCTCTTCAGGCGATCGTTCGTTTTAGCCAAGAGACACAGGTGCGCCGTGATGCGTTGCTCCTTGTCTACGAGCGCGTTCGCTCTCTAGCGTTGCGGCGGGGCGTGACGCCGGACCCAGGTTCCGTCAGGCGGCGTGATGTTCGAACGGCGCTGCGGCGCTCGGACGACTAGACTGATATCGGCGAGTCGGATTAAGACTCGTCGTATCTGGCTAAGCTAAAGCGAGGCGGCGCCAGGACTAGAACTGCGCTGTCGCTTCGATGAAGATTCGAGTTCGCAAGCTTCCGGACTGCTTGAAGCGATTGCCGGGCAGGTCGAGAACAGGGCGATGGTGGCTGTTGATGATGCCCTGGTTGCAGCCTCCGATTCGGACATCGTCCGTGCCGCTGGGCGAGACACCTGGGTTGCACGCGTCGGTGACGGTGATGAAGTGCGAGGTGATGTAGTCGAAGTCGAAGCCGACGCGAAAGCGAACGTAGCGTGCCGCCTGCAGTTCAAGAGCCAGGGTGCCGCCGAACTCACCGTGGTCTTGGACATCCGTGAGTCCGTTGAAGGGTGTCTCGCGAAGTGCGGACCGTCCTGGGATTCCCTCGAGGCTGGGGATTGTGAGATAGGGGCTCGTGGACGTGCCGAAGGCATCGTAGAGGGGTGAATAGTCTCGCCCCTCCGAGACGTAGGTCGCACGGGCACGGACATCGATGCTGAAGCGCTGCCAGCTCCCGCGGTTCTCCCAGGGGATGAACGCGGCGCCGGCGGTGAAGGAGCCCCGCATGGGCGGTCGGCGGTTTTGGTAACCCGACAGACGCCCGTTGGGCGAAAACTGTTCTTCGGCGCGTCCGGCCCAAGCGAACTCGTAGCCGATACCTGAGAAGAGCTCTGCAAAACGGAAACGCTTTGAGAGACGCGACTCAAACCGAACAGCGTGAGTGCCCGTGGAGACGCCGCTGTCACACGGAGTGTCTGCGTCGTTGTCATCACAGGCGCTGAGCAAGCTCCCGATGCCAAAGCGGCCCTCGAGAAGCATGGTCCATGTCGGTAGGTCGCGACGCCGATGCTGGTTCATCAAGCTGAAGGCGAACCCTGCGGAGACGGTGTCTACGCCGGAGCGGGTTGGTGATTCAAAGGGCAGCGCGAAGAGCGGCTCGGCCGTTCCGCCCGGGATCTCCGTGAGAAGGCGGGCGTCGATCGCGGACGTCGCCGATCCGGCATAGCTCACGTTGCGTGCGTCACTCAGCACAAGAGGGAGCCGAGCGAAGAACATGACGTCACGGTAGAGGCCGATGTCGAGACCCAGCTCGAGCTCATTGCGCGTGTGGGTGAAGTCACCGATGTCGATGAGGTTTTCGCTGGAGCGTCCATCTCCTGGCCCAACACCGGGTTCACGGCTCAGTGTCCCTGTGGTCTGAGTCCGCCGAAATGCCACGTGCAGGTTGAGATCGAACGGGTCGTCGTCGTCGGCGGCGTCTGCCACGTCGGTGAAGGAGAACGGCTCCGCGAAGAGTCGTAAGCTCTCGTCTTGGGCGTTCGCTTTCGACGACGTGATGAGACTGAGGCCGATGAGGGCCGCGCCGATCACACGGAAGTAAGAGAAGAGCGGCATTGGCAGCAGACTACGTAGTTTGACCCTGAAGGGTCAATCTCAGAGGCAATTGATAGGAGGAAGCTCTCCATCAGCGGTGAGTGACATCATCTCAGCGCCCGGCGCCGTGAGAATGAAAGTGCCGGTTGCCAGGACCTTACGGATGCCACCCGTTGTGAGGATACGGTTGCCTGGTAGCAGCGTTGAGGCGTGGAGGGCCCGCTGAGCGCGTAGACACGAGCTGCCAAGGGGGGTCTCGGATTCGAAAAGATATCCGACGGCTGCGGCACGTGTCTCAAGGTCTCGTTTAAGGCCGCCGAGAACGATCACGCTGTCAGGCTCTTCGAGGCGTACCGCGGAGGCGAACGCTTGATTCTGGTTGGAGGAGGGCTGAAACGGCGTCACCGACTCCGAGATGAAGAAGTTGCGAGGAGGCGTATCTGCGATGGTCCCCACAGGCTCGGTGCAGCGAAAGAGGTCCAAACCTGTGTAGGTGGGGAGCTCCGGCGCGTCCGCCAAGGAATCGCACTGCGGACCAAACCATCCTGTCACGAGGACCTTGTCGCCGGCGGCATTCGACACGGCTTGAGGCCGGAGAAGCGCGAGTTCGGGGTGTGGATCAGCACTTAGCTCAAAGCCCTGTTCCGTCGCTGGGGCCGTCTCGCCGACGGGCGTTCCGCCGTCCCAGACTTCCGCCAAGTCGGCGTCATCAGTGGCTCCGCCTCCTCCGTAGATCCACACGGAATCGTTGAGTACGAAGGCGGAGGGCATCTCCCGCCCTGTTTGGAGCACTCCGTCCTCGCTGTTGACTCCTTCGCCGCCAGGACGAAGCAGGTCGAAGACCTCAAAAGTGGTCGTAGGGGCGCCATTTCCAGTCCCGCCCGCAAGCACGACGCGTAGATCGTCGACGGTGGCGGCGGCATGGAGAAAGCGTTCATGATTGAGCGTTCCGGGCCGCGAAGGGTCGGCGGCCGGGCCCTCGAAGAGGCCACGGCCTGGAAACCCCATCCGTTCTGGGTCATCGGATGGGTTCTCAAAGCCACGGGTGAAGAACTCAAAGTTGGCGTGGGCGCGAAGGAAGCCGCGACTGAGAGGCAAGATGCGAAATACGGGCCGCTCGCCTCCGCTGATCGCAAGGAGTGCGGTGCTGGCGCCGCCAGCGACGAGAACGCGTCCGTCGTTCATCAGGGTCGCGGTGTGACCGCCTCGAGCCTCAAGCATGCCCCCGCGAACGGGAAGGAACTCGCCGCTTGGCGTGTCGAAGATATAGGCATCGCTGCTGGCGGTGGCCTCGTAGCAGGACTCCGCGACGATGTCGTCGGGGCAGGTGGTGGACTCCAGAGTGTCGAAACCACCGCTGATGAGAACCCGGCCATCGTCGAGAGCTGTGGATGTGTGGAGGAAACGTGGGGGAAGTTGGACCCCGCGCTCCAGTGTTTCCGTCGCGCCGACTTCGTATAGGGCGATGTTGAGGACCCGCCGTTCCCCAGCGCTCAGGCGGATGGAGCCGGTTGAGCCCGTGTAGCTCTTCGGGTCAGCGACCTGCCCACAGGCATCGTCGATGGCGGTGCGGGCGACGATTCGAATCTCGAACGGGGTGCCGTATTCTGGCAACTCGTCGGAGCCGATGATGCTCTCGGTCCGCCCGTTGTCATCACGGTCCATGAGCCCATTCACCGTCAGGCGACGCGAATTGACCTCGCCTCCGGAGCGCACCGAAATCTCGAGGCAGTCCATGTCCTCGGGAATGCCGGGGCCCATCAGGGAGTACACCGAAGCACTGAAATCGGGGGGGGTGTCGACTTGTCCGCAAGAGAGAAGCCCAGCGACACCAAGCATCGCCGCAGAAGAGAGAAAACGCGCCATTGCGCGGAGTCTAGCAGGACGATGCGAAAGGTTGCTAGGTGCTCTTTTTTGCCGCCAAAACGAGGTCGTAGGCTTCGCCGCCGGAGATCCCTGCTTCGGCGGCGATCTCTTTGGCTAATGCACGAGGGTGGATTCCCGCAGCGAGGCCGTTCGTCACTGCATCGTCGATGTCAAAGGGAGCATCCAGGGGGCTTTTGGTCCCCTCGTCCACGGCTTCGACGACAAGGGTGATTTCGCCGCGCGCCCCCTCGGCGAAGACCTCGGCGAGTTCGGCGGCGGTTCCGCGCACGACCTCTTCATGCAACTTGGTCAGCTCACGGCAGACGGCCAGTCGACGGGAGCCCAGGTGTTCCGAGAGATCTCGTAGAAGCGCAGCGATACGACGTGGGGATTCGAAGACCACGGACGCTTCGGTGGAGGAGACGACACCTTCGATGGCCATTCGACGGCGTTTTCCCTGTCGCGGCATAAAGCCCACGAAGCGAAAACGGTCCGATCGTAGGCCGGCGATACTGAGCGCCGCGAGCACAGCGCTCGCTCCGGGTGCCGTGGTCACATGAAGGCCCGCGTCCCGAACGGCGCAGACCAACTGAGCGCCGGGGTCTGACACGAGCGGCGTGCCGGCATCCGAGACGAGTGCGATGCGTTCGCCGCCCGCAATGCGCTCGACGATGGCGACGAGCTGCTCCGGGGGAGAATGCGCGTGGTGTGCCCGCAACGGTTTGCGAATCCCGTGGTGGTCGAGAAGTATTCGGGTGCGTCGCGTGTCTTCGGCGAGGATCAGATCTGCGCCGCGCAAGGTGTTGAGTGCGCGAAGGGTGATGTCGTCGAGGTGCCCGATGGGCGTGGCGACAACACACAGTTCACCATGCGGAGCGGATGCGCTCACTACGCCTCGTACACGTCTACGACGTCGCCGGCTTCGCTCTGCAAGTAGGCCTTCATTCGCTGAAGAAGACGCTTCTCAACTTGGCGGACGCGCTCGCGGCTGACTCCGAAAATGTCACCGAGTTCTTGGAGCGTCTTTGGATCTTCGGCCATGAGGCGCTGTTCGAAAATGACTTTTTCTTTGCCCTCAAGTCCGGCGCCGTAGATGCGGATTTGCTTCTTGAGAATATCGCCGACTTCGTCTTCTGCGAGGAGGTCTTCGATGCTCTGGCCGGAGCTTGGGAGAAGCTCCATGCGCGTGGTCGTGCGGCCCCCATCGGGAGAACCGACGGGGGCGTTGAGGCTGGCTTCACCACTGCTTAGGCGCATGTCCATCGACACCACGTCGCGGACGGGAACGCTCAACCGTTCGGCGATGGCCTCGTGGGTTGGGTCAATTCCCATCGCCGCGAGCTTGGACTTCTCCTTCTGCAGGTTGAAGAAGAGCTTTCGCTGGGCCTGTGTGGTGCCGAGTTTGACGAGCCGGTGGTTGTTGAGAATGTAGCGAAGCATGTACGCACGGATCCACCAGGCCGCGTAGCTGCTGAGCTTGACGCCTTTGTAAGGGTCGTACTTCTTCACGGCCTGCATGAGGCCGATGTTGCCTTCTTGAACAAGGTCGAGAAGGTTCTTGTAGGCTTGCCGGTAGTCGTAGGCGATTTTGACGACGAGCCGAAGATTCGATGTCACGAGGTGACGTGCTGCGTCGAGGTCGCCTTGCTCGGTGTAACGAATGGCGAGCTCGCGCTCTTCATCGCGTGTCAGGAGCCGATAGCGCTGAACGTCTTTCATGTACGCGGCGAGGGGATCTCCGCGAGAGATTCCCACGTCGCGTTTCGCGAGTGCGCCCTTGGACTTTTTGGTCTTTTTCTTCGTCGTCGAGAACTCGATTTCAGTCGTCTCGACGACCTCCGCCGCTTCGAGTTCGTTCTCTAGTTCGCTGTCCTCGTCGAGTTCGTCTTCCTCGTTTTCAGCGTCCACTTCGGAGTCGTCGTCTGGCGACATAACGTGACTGCTCATGCCGATGCTCCAAGGAGGCCCACATACGCGTCCTCGCGGAAGCCAACGAGGACTCCTTCACTGTGGACGAGAAGCGGGCGTTTGATCAGCTTCCCGTCCGCGGCGAGGGCAGCGAGGGCTTCGTCGTCTGTCATGGTTTTCAGTCGCTCTCCAAAGCCGCCGTCCCGGTAGCTCTTGCCCGATGTGTTGAAGAACTTTTTGAGCGGGAGCTCAGAGAGCTTCCAGAGCTTCTTCAGGGTCGTTTTCGAAGGGGGGCGTTCGACGATCGGTAGCACCTCGACGTCGACGTCATTTTCTTGGAGCCAGCGCAAAGCCTTCTTGCACGTGCTGCAAGCGGCGTAGCTATAAATCCGCGTCGTCACCGGTCTTGCTTTTGCGCTTTGTTCTCGCCGCGTCAACCCTTTGCAGTACGCGGCTTTGGCTTTGTGGTACACATACGGGTGATGGCTCCGCCTTGGCGAAACAAACTTTATGAAGCCCTCGACGTCGACAATACCGCCGGAGACGACGCTTTTTTGGCGTCTCTTGGGCCTATCGACGAGCTAGAGGCTTTAGCGGCGTTGGTTCGGCACCACATGCCACCGGAACAGCTTGAGGAGGTCGGGGATCTCGTCGAGGTGCCTGGTGGCGAGCGCTTGTACCACCGACTTTTGGTTCTTTCGGTGGCCCCGCCGACGGAAGACCACGGCACATTTGAGGCCGCCGGCGTTGCAAAACCTCCCGGGCGGGATGTTCGCTATCTGACGATGCTTCGGGACTACGCCAAAAAAGGCGATGCCGAGCGCTACTGGTACTACGGCGATGGAGAGCTTCGCTCCTGCTCCACGACGGGCGGGGATCCCGTGGTCGAGATCGACGACGTCGAGGCGTATGTAACTGCGCTCAACGAAGCTCTGCTCGAGTAGACGATTTGCTACAGAGCACGCCGTGCTCTGCGTTGTCCTTCGCCCCGGCATCGACGGACGCAGTCGCCTCCGCGCCCTGATCACGACGCGCTGGAAGAAGAATTGCCGAGGCGATTCTTTTAGGGTTCGAGGAAACCCTCGGCTGAAGGCGACGTGTTGGGGTGGAGAATCGTTATTCGGTTCCGGGGCGCGGCGATCTGCCAGCTCCCTGGAAGCGCATACGGGGACCGATGTTGCCGGCGACGTGAAACTGAAGGGCGTCGCCTTCGGGGGTCTTGGCGGCGCGGACGCGCGGCTCTTGTTCCATCACCGTGAAGAGGCCTGCGTTCTCGCTTTGGTATTCCTCGGTGATCCCAATACGAAGCATGGCGTCCACCGTGGACGTAGCCACTGCGTTCCTGATTCGGACCGTTCCGGTGCCATCGAGCTCGATGTCTTCGCCGCGTCCCTCAAGTCTGGTGACGGTTGCGGTTCCTTCAGCGAGGTTGAGTTCGAGGTCGATGTCGCCGAAACTTGTCTCGGGAAACGTCAGGCCCGCTCGCGTGAATGCGTTCGTGTCCATGCGAATCTTTGCGACGCCGTCCCCGAGGACCATGTCTTCGATGTGCAGGTCGATGTCACCGGACGAGGCGGCGCGATCTTCAGGCAGACTTGCGGCGATGTGGCCACTGATTTGGCCCACGAGAGGGAGGCCTCCGGTGAACCCACGCATGAAGCCGATTCGGCGGGTACGCACGCCATCGATGTCGACTTCAAAGGCCATATCATTACCATTCTGCTCGAACTCGCCCTGGATCGTGCCGCCGGCGACGCGTGTGTCAAACGTGGCGGCCACGTTGCCGAGGAGGAGCGAAAGCAGGCTGACGCGGGCGTGGATGTGTTCGAAAGTGACCTGGGCTGGAACGCCCTCGGGGTCTTCGTTCATCTCGCTGAGGCTGACCCCTGTCAGTTCCACGCCTGTGAACCAGGACGGGGCGAGGTCGACAATTTCCAGCTCATAGCCGCTCGCTTCCCGTTGTCCTGAACGCGCGTTGAGTGGCATCTCGACCTGCTGAATGATGTAGTCTTTCACGCGCTCGTAGGGGAACGTCCAGTAGGTGAAGAGCACAAAGCACACGAGGAAGAACATCGGATAGCCGACGTAGCGTCCAAGCTTTTGCCCGATCTTAGCGAGTCTCGTTCGCGCGCTCATCGTGGCGCCGGCGGACCGGCCCTCCCGCGTGTACTCATGCTCTGATCTCCATCGTCATCGCTCTCGTCGCCTTCTTCGTCTTCGCGGGAGTAGGTCACAATACCGACCTGAACGTTGTATGTGTCGCCTGCTCGGAAGTGCTCGAACTCCAGGCGCTCGAGGGCGACGGGGTAACGGCTGTTCACGATCGACGTGAGCATTTTGACCACCGGGCGTAGTCCGACATTGGGCAGCGTCGCTCGTGTGTTGCGGCGGCGAAACTCGCCAACAATCTTTGCGGGCTGTTCGTTGACTTCACGCAAGTTGAGCTCTTGCTCGGAAGCGCGAGCCTCCATGAAGGAACCCAGCGGAGGAGCGGCGGTGCGATATCGCGCCATGGAGGCCTCGCGCTCCGCCTCGCGCTGAGCCAGCTGCGGGCGGGCGTGAGCGATGTCGCGAAGGACCGCCGAGATACCTTCGTTTTCCGTCGAGATCTCTGAGATGGATGAGCTGACGAGGTAGAGCGGGAGAAACACAATGAGTCCGACGAAGATGAAGCCCATCGCGCCGAGGAGCTTTCGCTCTCGGTCGTTGAGGTTCGCTACGGCTCCTTGGAGGCGATCAGTTATTGCCACGGTTCCTCCTTTGTCGGCTGCGGGAGCTCTCTTCTTCGGGTGGTTCGTCGCCGGGGCACAGAATGTTCACTTCGAGTCGGTAGTTGAGCCCCTCGTTGTTCTGGCCGGGTGAGGTGGGGCCCTTTTCGAGATCGCGGAAGCACTCGTGGCTCTCGAGGTTGGCGGCGATGGTGTCGCGTTCAGCGATGCTGGCGACATTCCCCTGAAGGTCAAAGCGTCCTTCTCGTGCTTCGTCGTCGATCTCGATAGTGAGACGTCGAGTTCTGTGCTCAATGTCGACGGGGATCGCGGCGGTGATCGCGTTCAGGACGTCGTAGGCGTCCATCGTGGGGAGAGGGTCTTGGGTTTGTACCCCGCTCAGAAGAAGGCTGTTCGCTCGGTCGACGTTGGATGTCCCCTCGCCGAAAATACTCTCGGTGGTGTCCGTTAGTTGAGCGGCGAGTTGTTCGTTTTCGTTGCTCAGTACGGAGTAGCGCGCGTACGTGGCGTACACGAAGGAGAGCAAGATGGCGGCGACGCAGATGCTGATCACTCGGGCGTGCTGTCGAAGCTCCCCCATGGCGCGCTTTTGAGCGAACTCTCCTTGGCGAAGATCGATGCGTTTGCCCTTGAGCACGGCGCGCCCGGCGAGCGCAGCGGCGCGGGCGAAGCGAGCCCGTCCGAACTCTTCGGCGCCGGGGGCCGCGGGCATCGGCAGTGGGTCGAAGGCGAGACCTTCGCCGAGGGGGGCAAGAAGCGGTGAAAGCTGCGCTGCGTAGGTGACCGCGTCGCCGGCCAAGTACGACGTGACGGGAGCTGGGCCACCTCCAGCGCGGTAGGCGCTGAGGGTTCGACGGAGAGTCGCGATGGCTCGCGTTTGCAGGCTGGCGTCGCCGAGCTCCGCGATGCCGAAGGCGTGACTCCGCGCAAACGTACATGCCCCGTCTTGGAGGACACATACCTCAGTGTTGTCGCGTTCGATCTCCACGATGAGATGCGGACCCCCGCTGGAGAGCTCCGGGACCAAGGCCGTCAAGCCGTCGAGGGCGGCGGCGCCGACGGGCATGCCGCGTGGGTCCACGCCCAGGCGTCGAAGTTCTTCGATGCGTGCGGCCACACGAACCCGTGGCACCGCGGCAGCCATGACGCGGACTACGTTGTCATCACCGGAGATGGGCTGGTAGTCGACGATGGTGTCGTCCATGTCGAAGGGGACAAGGTCGTCGAGTTCGAAGGGCAGAACCTCGGCGAGGCGACCTTTCTTGGCGGCGCCGGCGGGAAGTTCCAGCGGGCGAACCGAGGCTTCCTTGCCGTCCAAGCCCACAAAGATTTGGTCTGGTGGAGGCCGGATCATCGCTAATAGCTCCGCGATCGCTTCGCGGCGCAGGTCGATGACTTCTTCGGGGTTTGGATCGTCTTCCGTCGCGTCTGGAAGTGGTGAGCCGGGGCTCACGGGCTCCTCGGGGTCGAGGGCGAGCGCTCCGGCTGCATGCGCAGGAGGAACACCGTGTGAGCCGGCGAGATGCGGGTCCGCAACGGCCTCGAGACGACGCACGGGAACCTCGATGTAGCGAAGCGGTTCGACGCGGCCGAAGGACGTCTTTACAAGAACGCCCCTGACGATGTGGTCTTCAATATCTAGTCCGAGAACTCGTGCCATGATCAGTTACTCAACTCGGTAGTAGTGGAAGATGCCAAGGCCCTGCATGCCGCCGGTATTGGGCGGGGGAGGGGACCAGAGCTCGTGAAAGTTGACGACGGTCTTGAGTCGTACGCGTCCGCGCCAGTCCATGCATGGACTGTTTTCATCATCCTCGTCCGCGGGAATGACGATGGGCGTAAAAATGAGCGGTGACTCAGGGCCGAGGTAGCCCAGGAGCATGGGGTAGAGGTCTCGAGGACCGCCGCCGCCTTCGAGGAAGGTGAGGAAGTCGCCGACGCGGGTGAAGAAAGGAATCGGAATGAGCGATCGAACAGTGCTGAGAAGCTGGACGAACTTCTGTGCTTCGAGGGGGTTGGCGCACAGTGGCTGGTCCGTGAGGAATGAACATACGCGAGCGAGCAAAACTTCCGGCGGCGACTCGTTGGGGTTGACGGCGCCGCTGCCGTAGATGGTGACGATGCGCGCGGTGGGGTCGTTGGGGTTGGGCTCGACGAAGGTGGCCCAGAAGTCATCGCCGACGCCGCGGACGAGGCGGGCTTCTTCGAGGGAGTCGAAGGGCGCATTCTTCGCACGGTAGGGGTCGTCGAGTCGTGTGTAGACGTCGTCTTCGGTGCCGGAGTTGCTGATCTCGGCGCGGCCCGGGTCGAAGACGGTTCGGTCTTGGTCATAGTCCCACCAGTCGACAATGGCGCCGACGACGTCGAGGCGGGAGGTGTTGTTTCCGTCCCGGTCGAGGCCCGAAAAGAGAGGGTCGTAAGGGCTCTGAATCTGGTAGCCGCCCATCATGGCGAAGAGCTGCATGGAGATACTGCGCCGGGCTTCGTCGCCAGAGTAGTTGAGGGGCAGGTTGATGTTGATCTTGGAGTTCTCGGCGAAGGAGACGATTTCGCACATCGAGTCCGTCTCGCCCAGACCATCCGCGTTGCCGAAGTCGAAGCCGGTGTTCATGGCCGCGACGGCTTCGTAGTCACAGAATGGTTTGAGCAGGTCGTTGGCCATGGCCCAGATGGGAAGCATGGGGGGCGGGCGACCGAGCAAGGACTGGTACATCGGCGCGACGACCTGTCGAATCGCCGGCTCCTGGGCGACGAGTAGGCGCGTGAGGTTGAGACCGCTCTTGGCCATGTACTCGGCGCGAAGGTTGTCGCGGCGGTTCATGGCGATGGCGTAGCTCGTGCTCGTGGCTTCATGGATGTCGGCGACGACGATGGAGAGCATGGTGATCATGGTCACCGCCATGATGAGGGCGACGGCGCTGCGCGACGCTCCTTGGCGCTGAGGCGTCAGACGTGCTTCGCGGACAGGGCGCAGAGAGGGCAGCGCGCTGGTGCGGACGGTCCGGCGCCGCTTCATCACGTGTTGCCCACCGCTCATCGAATGTATGTCGCGTGGTTGAGGGCGTAGCGAATGGGAAGTTCGATGCGCGTGGCCAGCGTCATGGGCCGGCCGGTGTTTGGGTGATTCGTGACGATGCGAATCTTGATCTGTGCCGGGAGTCGGTTGGGCTGGCCTGCGGCTTGAACTGTGCTCCATGTGCGAAGCCACTGACCCGTCAGGTGGTCGAGGTATTCGACGTCGAACTCCTCGATGTCGTTGAGCAGGATCTCGATGCGTCCGCCCTGTTCTGGACGGTCGTCGATGCGTACGGCCTCGCGACGAGCGAGGATCTGCACGTCACGATCCGTCGGGTGGTCGGTGATGAAATAGGAGAGCTCGTTTTGGTCCGACTCGTGGGCGTCGCGGTAGAGGCGCTGGTGCGAAAAGGACGTGAAGTTGATGCGGTCGCGGTCGCCGTGGTCGATGCCGTTGAAGATGGTCTGGACGACCTGGAGCGACTGATTGGGGTTGAGGTGGGTGCTGACGAAGGCTTGGCTGAGCTCGCGGGCCATGCGTTCGAGGGCGGAGGTCACCTCTTGGTTGCGGTCGAGGCCGGCCGTGACGCGCGCTCGCGTGGCGATGGTCTGGCTGAAGCCACCCCAAACGACCGCGGAGATCATTCCCATGATGGCCACCGCGATCATCACTTCGATGAGCGTCATGCCCTGGCTTCGAGGAGCGCTTCGATATGTGGTGGGACGCATCATGGGCCTGGAGGAATCGGTGGAGCGTTGGGATCGGGCGGGGCTTGTGGGGCGACGAGGTACTGCACAACATCGAAGCCGCCCGGACGACTCGCGCCCTCGAACTCCCACTTCACGGTGACCGTGGCGCGGCGTACTTGCTCTTCGATGGCGGGCTTCATGACGGGGAACGCGATGCTGATGGCCATTTCGGCGAATCCGCCGCCGCCGAGCCCGCCGCCGCCGAGGGCTGAGTCGAGGGCACCCGTCTGGGCGCCTTCATCACCGGCAAGCTCATCGAGTTGGCCGCCGTCGCCGTCCTCGAGGAAGCCTTCGGGGAGCACGACACGGTCGATGCTCCACTCGCAGGTGAACCCGTCGACTTCCGCGTCTTCGCAGCAGCCGTCGGTGCCCGAATCATCGATGGCGGGGAGGCCCTCGTTCATGACCTGCTCCTCGATTTCGCCCATCTTACAGCGGGCGAGGAGTGAAGCCGTGTTTGAATTTCGCGCGTACGCAGCCGTGTAAAGGGACTGAACTTCGCTGGAAAAGATCGCGGAGAGACCGACGCCAAGAATGGCGATGGCGATCATGACCTCGATGAGCGTGAAAGCCGTAAGCCGTGGAGCCGCTGCGCTGCGTTGGAGGCGCATCATCCCGGGTCCCGAATCTCAAGAGCCTCAAGGTCGCTCTCATCGCGGGCGTAGGAGAAAATCTCAGGCCTTCCCGTGAGCGCATCGATCTGTACGGAGTAAACGATTCCGTCTTCGTTGGTGAGCTGAACGATGGCGGTTTCGGTGCGCCCGCTGGGAAAGTAGTAGATGTAGCCCTTGCCGCTAACGCGCGCTTCGCGTTCGTGGGGAGTGATGAGCAGGTTGAGTTGAACGCCGTCGAGTGCGCGTGGAAGAAAACGATCGATAGGTGTGATGGTGACCTCGTCCTCACCGTCTCCGTCGCTGTCTTCTCGCGTCTCCGAGCCGATGGTGCTGAAGGAGGCTCGACCGAGGTTCGCCTGCATGGTGTCGTTGAGGCTTGCTTGGGCGGCGGCCCAAGGATCTCGCGACCCGTCGTCATCGACCTCTTCATCCACGTCGTCATCCGCGTCGGGGTCCGCGAGAATCACCTGGCCGTGGGCCTCTTCGATGGCGACGGTGTGCGCGTCAAAGTCGAGGACGATGCGGACGGTTTTTCCGTGGGTTACGGCGCGGTGATAGGCGAAGCGCGAAGCCGCGCCGATGGTCATCGCCGCCGCGCGCATGTTCGAACGCGCGATGGCACCGAGGCCAGTAGAGGCGCCAACGACCAAGAGCGCGCCGATGACGATGACGAGCATGACCTCGATGAGTGTCATGCCAGCGTTATTGCGCCCTCGACGGCCCACGTAGCGACTACGCATGAAGGCCAGACGCACGTCGCCACGGACGCGCAGATTGCGTGCTCTCGGGGCGGTATCTGGGGCGACGTGCGTCATGGACTTAGATGTCGTCGTCGTTTCCGAACTGTCCGTCTGGGCCAGCGCTCGTCACGTACATGTCTCGGCCTTCGCAGGTCAGCTCAAAGTCCATGTCCCAGGCGTCCGTTGTGCTGGTTCTGCCGTCGATGTACTGGCCGTCCAGAAGGTCCTGCATGTCCGGGCACTCGCGTGGGTTCTCGACGCGGTAGAGAGTCATCGCTCGGCGAACCGTTTCGACGCCCGTCTCCGTCGTCTTAATGTTGGCTCTCTC
>JBLHKB010000106.1:0-15043 GCA_047619315.1 Polyangiales bacterium | reverse complement strand
CTTTCAGAGACGGCGCGGACCGTATACTCGCCCTGAGGGATCGGCGCTGGGTCTGAGCAGGCCATCAAACACGCTAAGGCAACGAGCTTTCGCATCGCCTCACAATAGAGCGATGTGTCAGCACTTGCCATCGAGTGGCAGGAAACCAGTTCGCTTGCACCACTCGATGCCTGTTCCAGGGCGCAGTCGATGACCGAGCCACGAGGCCGAGCCACGTCCGGGCGGGGTTTGAGCTGGGTCCAAAGCAGGGTTCCCGCGACGCCTCCGAAGAAGGGGAATCTGACGACAACCTTGATCTTGGTGAACGTCACCGTGGTTCGTCACGCTCTACAGTGGACCCGAGCAAGTCCAACGGTGTTCAAACGCTGGCAGAGCCACCGATTCGTGTAAGGTTTGCGGCGATGGCAGTTCAGTCGCGCTTTCTTGTTGGAATTGACCTCGGCACGACGCACACCGTCGTCGCCTACGCGGACACCAAAGGTCTGAAGCCAGGCGAAGCGCCGGCGATTCAGACATTTGGTGTGGAGCAGCTCGTTTCCGCCGGCGAAGTGGCCGAGCGTTCGGTATTGCCCTCAGCGCGTTTCCATCCCCTCGCGGATACCCTCGACGAAGGCGCACGAGCCCTCCCTTGGGGCACAACGGAATGGAGCGGAGACGACGGCACCAGCGCCGAGTTCGGCATCGTCGGCACCCTCGCCAACACTCTTGGCACCGCCACGCCGGGCCGCATGGTGACGAGCGCGAAGAGCTGGCTCTCACACCCCGCCGTCGATCGCACCGCCGCGATTCTTCCATGGGGCGCCAGCGACGAGGTCCCCAAGGTCTCACCCGTCGACGCCTCGGCGAGCTACCTCGCCCATGTTCGGGCGGCCTGGGACCACCAGCACCCGAACAACCCGCTCTCTACCCAAGAGGTCGTGCTCACGGTCCCCGCTTCCTTCGATGAAGGTGCGCGCGCGCTCACGCTTCAGGCGGCAAAGAAGGCAGGCTTCCGAGTTCGCCTCGTCGAAGAACCCCAGGCGGCTTTCTATCGGTGGCTCGATGCGAAGCGCGACGACCTCGAGGCCAGCCTTGGCACGACGCGCCTCGCCCTCGTCGTCGATGTCGGCGGCGGCACCACGGACTTGACCTTGCTCAAGGTGGAGCTGCGCGAGTCCGGACCTCGCATCACACGCATCGCCGTCGGCGAACACTTGATGCTCGGCGGCGACAACATGGACTTGGCTTTGGCCAAGGGCGCCGAAAAAGACATCGGACGGGGCAAGGCTCTCAGCGCAGCGCGATTTGCCCAGCTCGTGCACGAGTGTCGTCACGCCAAGGAGATGCTCCTCGGAGAGAACGCCCCTGACAAAGCGATCGTGACGGTTCTCGGAAGCGGCTCGAAGCTCATCGGCGGGACTCAGCGAAGCGAGATCGAACGCAGCGCCGTCGAAGCCCTCGCCCTCGACGGTTTCTTCCCCGAGGTTGCGCTGAGTGACCGGCCTCAGACGCACCGCGCTGGCATCGTAGAGTTCGGCCTTCCCTACGTGTCCGACGCCGCCGTCACCCGACATGTCGCGGCTTTTCTCGGACGCCACGAACGCCTCGCCGCCGAAGCCCTCGGCGTGACGGACGAACGCGGCGAAGGGTTTGGCGGCGTCGCTGTCCCCGACGCCGTGCTCTTCAACGGCGGCGTCTTCCATTCGGCGAGCCTTCGGGGACGCATGCGCAGCGTTCTGTCCGGCTGGCGCGGCGATGACGTCGCGCTCCTGGAAAACAAAGCCCCGGACCTCGCCGTCGCCGAAGGCGCCGTGGCGTATGCCTTGGCGAGACGCGGCATGGGCGTCCGCATCGGCGGCGGCTCAGCCCGCAGCTACTTCTTGGTCGTGGACCGCAAAGACGACGAACCGTCCGGCGTCTGTGTTCTGCCCCGCGGCAGCGAAGAAGGCGAAGAGGTCGAGCTCAAGGAGCGGACGTTCTCCCTTCGACTTGGTCGACCCGTTCGCTTTCACTTGGTGTCCTCCACCGCCGACGTCGAACACGTATCCCCGGGCGACCTCGTCCAGGTGGACGATGGGGATCGCTACACAGACCTACCGCCCATCGCCGCTGTGTTGACGGCGACCGGCGACAAGGACCAAGACGAAGTCCCCGTGACCCTTCGTGCGGTGCTCACCGAGATCGGCACGCTCCAGATGAGCTGCATCGAGACGAACGTGGAGTCTCCACGGCGCTGGAAGATGGAGCAGCAGCTTCGAGGCGCCGGTGACAAGGCCCTCGCGGCACAGAAGATCGGCCAGCTTCATCCTCGTTTCGCCGAGGCCACCGAGCGCGTCAAACGCATCTACGGCAAGAGCAAGAGCAAGGCCCTCGTGAAGCCCGCCGAGGTAAAGAGGACGCGCGCTGAGCTCGAAAAGATCCTTGGAACCAGGGACACTTGGGAAACGCCGCTCCTGCGTGAGCTCTTCGGCGAGCTCCTCGCGGGCGGTAAACGGCGACGTCGCACGGCGGACCACGAACGCGTCTGGCTTCACCTCGTGGGCTACACGCTGCGGCCCGGCTTTGGATACCCCCTCGATAGCTGGCGCGTAAAACAGATGTCGTCGATCCTCGACCAAGGCGTGCAGTTCGTCCCGGACGCGCAGAACTGGTCCGAGTTCTGGACCATGTGGCGACGCCTCGCCGGCGGCCTTGAGGAGAAGCAGCAAAACAAGATCATGGAGATGATCTCGTTCTATCTGGAGCCCCCCGCGAAGAAGCCACGCAAGCGTCCGTCGGGTCCAAAGATGCTCGGCGTGGACGACATGGTGCGACTCGCCGGCGCCCTTGAACGTGTGGATGTGGAGCGCAAAGCCAAAGTCGGCGGCTGGCTCGTCGAGCGTCTCGACCAGCACGATGAGAACCCGCAGAGCTGGTGGGCGGTGGGCCGCATCGGCGCCCGCGTTCCATTCTACGGAAGCGCGCACCAGGTCGTGCCCGCGCACGTCGCGAGCCAGTGGCTTGAGAAAGCGCTCACCTTCGACTTCAAGGACACCCCAGAGGCGGCCTTCGCCGCCACGCTGCTCTCGCGCGTGAGCGGTGACCGCCAGCGTGATCTCGACGAGCACATCCGAAAGCACGTAGCGGAGAAGCTTGAGGCCGCCGGCGCAAGTGAGTCGTGGCGCAAGATGGTTCTGGAGATCGTGCACCTGGACGAAGCCGATGAGCGGCGCATCTTTGGGGATTCAATGCCGCCTGGGCTTCGGCTCATCGACTGACGTCCTCCAGACTTCTGGCTGCGTCATGCAAGCGACGCGACCAGTGAAACGCACGGCTCGGGAAGGGCACGGGCGTCCCCAAGGCGCTCGGCCTGCTTCATATGGCCCCCCCAAGGGGCCACATGAGGTCTCTTCCTACCTGGCCTACGCGTCATCGCGCATGAGAGCTTTGTGCGCACGGACATGCACGGACGACTATGTTCTGTTGCGATGTAGGGATGGTGAGGCGCTCACCGCATCGGAAGAGACGGCCTCGAAGCCTTGGGGACGCCCGTGCCCTCCCCGAGCCTTCGTATCTGTCGAACGCCCCGAACGCGCAATAATCTGGTCTACAAAAGTGGGCGCTCCATTTACAAAGACCTTTGGGGTCTTTCCGCAGTCGCGCCACAGGACGTATCCATTTGAGAACTCCGCTGCTAAACCCCCTAGGACGGACGATGTCCGACGTCTCTGCCCCACATCAACTTCAGCTCGACGGGGCGAGTTCCGCACTCCTAAGCGCTTGCGGTTTCGCCGTGAAGGCGTGGGATTTCGAGAACGCCACTGCGCAGATGATGATCGAAGGGATAACCCCTGACGAAGCATCGTCGCTCTACGCGTTGGCAGAACGTTGGCGCGAGCACCTGATCTCAGTGAGCCTCTGGCACAACTCACACCGTCCAGAAGGGCACTGGGATCGCGAGTTCATCGCGAAGCGTGCGAAGACGACCTGCGAATTCGAACTGACACCTGCCCAGATGCGGAGAGCGGCGAGCGTTGCGCGAGCGATTACAGTCGAGTTCGCTGGAGAGTGGGGATGGAAGGAGCTCGGATTCGTTCTGCCCGGAAACATTGGCTTCTACGACGTGGATATCAGGTCTTTCGAAAGCTTGGCGGAGTTCCTCGATGGAACGGCTCTCTCTCATCTGGCGACTAACTCTGCCGACGATAAGTAGGTCGGCGATAAGTAGGTCGGCGACGAGCGCCTCCGGTCACGCGTCGCGAGCCTCGCGAATCAGCGCCGCGACGTCCTCGCCCCGAACAGGACCCAGGTTCCACGCATCGACGCCCACGTGGATGCACTTTCCGCGCAGGCGCTCTTTGTTGTGCGTGTGCCCGTGCACAAGCCACTCACCTTTGTTGAGCTTCGGCCGTCGGTCCACATAGCGCTTCTCGGAGCCCGGATATCGGGGGTCGTGATAGTGCGCCGGCGGGAAGTGGGACATGCGCACGCGCTCGCCCGCGATGTGCGTCACGCCCTCGTCGACCACCTACGCAAGGTGGCGAGCGAGGGCTTTGCCGACGGCGGCGGCGGAGGGAGGGTTCTGGCCGGTGATTAGGTGACCGTCTTCGACGACGAAGACGCTCCACGCGGCCTTCTTCTCGTAGGTCGCGCCCTCGTTCATCATCGACTCCTCGAGGAGGAAGGGGACCTTTTCGAGGGTGTTCATCGCGACCTCTTCTTCGCGCGTGAACCCGGTCACTCGCTTGCCATCGATGAGGTTCTTGCCGCCGGAGAGGGTGACCTTGCTTAGCGCAGCGGGTCCATGACACACCGCCGCGACGGGCTTCCCTGCTTCGTAGAATTCAGCGGTGATTCGTTGGCTCTCCTTGTTGTCGACGAGGTCGAAGAGCAAGCCGTAGCCGCCGGGGTAGAAGACGCCGTCGTACTTCGTGACGTCCACGGACGAGAGCGTCGCGGTGGACGAGATTCGTGAAGCGAAGGTCTCGTCGGCGAGCATCTCCTTTGTCATCTCGTCGGCGTCTTCTCCGTAGAAGGGCAACTTGCCTCCTTGTGGCGAGGCGAGGTCCCAGGTGATTCCCTCCTCGTTCAGGACATGAAGGGCATGGGTGAGTTCGGGGAGATAGGTGCCGTTGGGTTCACCGGCGAGGTCGCCGTGATTGCTGGCGATGATGAGGACATGCTTGGTCATGATTGCTCCTGCTTCAGGTGGTAGGGGAGCAACCTCGGGTCGGAGGCGTCGCCCCGCAACCTATAGTTTCGCCGCGCTAGCCTACCCATGACTTGGCGGAGTGGCAGGCGGCGTGCTTTTCCTGCGCCACTAGGCGAAGCATGGCGCTCACACTCACGCGCTTTCAGCGGATTAATCCGTGGTTTTGGGCTGGCACTGCCCTTGCAAATCACCTCTCCATGAAACGTACATCACTGTTCATGGTCGCTGCCCTCGCACTCTTCACAGCGTGTGCACCTCAGTACACTTCGGAGAACCTCTGCATAGACGATGACTTCGACTCGCTCCTGCCGGGTCTACACCAGCGCTACGCGTTAGGGACTGAGGTGCGCTTCGAGCTGACGCATCCTGTCATGGCGTATGAGACCCGCATCGAGATCACCGGCGACGCCTTTGACTGGCGTGAGCTGGAAGGTGGCGTCATCGAGGCGCAGGCCGTGCGTGAAGGCGGCGCTGAAATTCACGTCTACATCGATGGTGAGATCGTGAGAACACGAGCGCTTTGGGTCACCCCACCCATGGCGGCGGAGGTCGCCGAGGGCCCGTCCTTCGCGCTCGCCGTCGCCCGCTCGCTCTGCGAGGACTGCAAAGGTGTGGCGGGTGACGAGCCGCGCGTTGCCCTTGGAAGCTCGACACAGCTGCGCATCGGCTATCTCGACTCCACCGGTGAAGCCATCGAAGGACGCGAGCTTGGTGATGATGATTTCGTGCTCGCCGAAGATGGCCACGACACACTGGACCTCTTCACCGAGCTTGAGGGCCTCTTCTCTCTCCCGGTGAACGTCGACGGTCGGCAGATCGCGATGGTCCCGTATCGAGTCGCCGAGCTCGCGACGCTTCGCATCGTTCACGCGCCGCTTGGTGATGGTGGCTGGTTCTTCGCCGAAGCCCTCGACGCAGATGGTGTAACGCTCCTCGGCGATCTCGAGTGGTTCATCAACGATGTCCCAGTGGAGCTTGAGAACGGCGCGGTGAACCTCGACGACGCTGCGGGCGCCACCCTTCGAGTTCGTCTTGGCTCGGCGGAGGCGACGCTAGAGGTGCTCGAGGGATAGGTCGATTCGGACGCTCGCGTCGAGCCAAGCGCGCGTGAGCCCAGTTTCATCTTGGGAGCTGGCATACGCTTCGAGCCGCGCGTTGAGTCCGCCGAGTCGTTTGGCGCTGGTCTTCAACCCGTGCGCGGACAGGAGCTGCTGGATCTCCCGAAGTGACTTCAAGGACGGGGCGCTTCGTCGCAGGCCTCGTAGAGCAGCGCGGTCAAGCTCTCGTCGCGCGCGGCTTAAGACGTGACGCAAGGGGCCTTGGGCCGCTTGGCCTTCGCTGGATGGCACTTCGACATCAGTCTCGGGGGCGCCGTCGAAGTCAGGGACGACGATTCCGTCCGCCGTGGCGATGGCGGCGGGGCGAAGGACGAAGCCTTGAGCGCGTCGCTCAAGGACGCCGCTCACGAAGCGCACGTCGCCGGAGAGGGCGGCTTGAGCGGCTCCATAAGCGAATGGTGTTTCACTTCGCTGGACGATCTCAATGATGAGCTCTTCGCCCGCTTCGTCCGTCGCCAGAGCGTGCATCGCGCCGATGCTAGGGCGCTCCGCGATGTCCAGGACTTCGCCGATGGCGACGACTCGAAATGACTCATTAAGAACGCGCGAGCGAACCATGCGAGGGGCCAAGGATTCTCGGCGAACACGTTCAGCGGCGAGCTCTCGGACAAGGAGCGGCTGACTGAGCACTTCACCCCAGTTGCCCGATTGCGGCAAGACCGAAGCCCGCGCGATGCGACTTCGCGTAAAGAGGAGGCCGCCGTTCGCTCGGCGTTTGGAGCGCTCGGCGATGATCTGAGAGCGCGCGAGCTTGGAGAGGGGCACGTCGAGGACTCGGCGGCCGGCGACGTACTTTGACTTGCGCTCGACGACAGCGGCTTTGCCGTAGGGATCGACTTCTTCTACGCTCCGGTCCCATTCTTTGCGCCACGCGAGCGTCGCTGTGGAACGTGGATCGGCAAAGAAAACTTCTACGGAGAGCCGAGCGCCGCGCGCTTCGACTCGTGCACCCAGACCGACCAAGCGGCCCTGTCCAATCTCGGTTTCCGGCGCTTGGCCCAAGCCGAGCAAGGCGCTGACGGGGGCGCCGGTCTTTTCCGCAGCGAGCAATCGCGCATGAAGCTCGGTGAAGAGCGTCGAGACTTGATCGATGCCGAAGGAATCGTCCCACTCGTCGTAGCGAGCCACGAGCTCTTCGAGCTCTTCGAGAACGTCAGCGGGCCAGATCATTCCACCGCTGGCGAGGAGCTGCCGGGCTTGGGCGAAGGCGCTCCGCAGAGATTCACCACCGCTCTCGACGCCATCGAGGAGGACGAGGTCGAGGAGCTGACGTGCACCACCGAAGCGGTCTTGGTCTACCTCGCGCTCAGGCGATATGGAGATACTCTGTTCGGGAGCGGGCGCCGCGTCGCCCTTGCGGAACGCCCAGACCGCGAGGGCGACGTGTTCGCAGTCTGTGGTCGCCGTGCAGTCACAGCGTGCGTACGCGAGGTCCCTTGGGACCAGAAAACGTACGGAGCATGTTGGCAGAGACGCCGTGGGAACATCGTCGACGTTCGAGGGGCGGCGGATGGTGGTGACGTAGCCTTTGGAGCGTTGGCGTTCGGCCCGTTTGTACGTTCGCGCGCCGAGACGCTGACGAAGGACTTCGTCTTCGAAGGTGCCGGGGCTCCAGTCGACGAAGGGTGGCTCCTCCGCTTCGCCGGCTTGTCCTGCTTCTGATCGGGTAGCGCCGGCGAACTCCTGGTAGGCGATGACAGCGCTTACGCGGTGGCGGCAGATCTTGGTCGCCGGGCAGCTGCACGGACAGTCCGCCAAGGGAACGCCGGGGCGGAGCTCCGTCACAATATCGCCGTCCGTAGCAATGACGACGTCGCCCTCGATGTGGACCTTGGGGAGCTCACCTTTGGCGGATGCTTTCAGGGCGCGCTTGACCAAGCCACGGTTGGCGAGAGCTGCGAGCTTGTCCGCGTCGAGGGCGAGGAGATCGGCGCGAGCGGTCATCCGCGCACCTTCTGCGCGATGAATCCCGCGAGTTCTCCCGGCGTCATCGCACCTGCGTGAGCGCCGACTTTTTCAAGTCGACCCGCAGTCTTCCGGTTCCAAGCCGGGAACGCGTTGGCGCAGAGGGCACCAAGAGCGAGGACGTGCACGCCTGAGTCCACCAGCCCCTTCACGCTTTCGATGAGCTGCCACTCGCTCCCGCCTTCATAGAAGTCACTGATGATCACAAAGATGGTGCGCGAGGGGGCTTCGACGAGCTGAGCGCCATACCGCACCGCTTTCGCGATGTCCGTGCCGCCGCCAAGCTGCACTTTCATCAAGGTCTCAACGGCGTCGGTGATTTGGTCCGTCAGATCGACGACGGCGGTGTCGAAGATGCAGAGATGAGTTTTGACGCCGGGGATCCCGCTGAGGCAGGCGGCGGTCACCGCTGAGTGAATGACGGATTCCGCCATGCTGCCGCTTTGGTCGACGAGGAGAATGACCTGCCATTTGTCGGAGTGCCGCTTCGTGCGGGCGTAGAACGATGGCCTCTCGACGATGATCTTTTGCGTCTCGGCATCGTAGTGACGAAGGTTCTCGTGAAGCGTGCGACGAAAGTCGAGATTTCGCGCGATGCGCATCGGCGAGTGCTGACGGCGGTCGAGGGTTCCGGAGAAGGCCTTGCGGATCTCCACCTGGAGCGCTTCGATGAGTTTCTCGACGACCTTTCTCACGAGCTGTCGCGCGAGCTGCAAGAGCTCGGGGTTCATCAGGTGCTTAGTCTTGAGCACAGCTGCGAGGAGCGCTTCTGATGGGACAACGCGTGCGAGGACCTCCGGGTTCGTCACCACCTCGTCGATGCCATAGACCTCGACGGCGTCTTTCTCGAGGCGCTCTATGGTGTTGCGCGGAAAGAGCTCGTGAATCGCTGTGAGCCAGTCGGGCACGCTCAAAAGCGACGCGCCGTCTCCACCGTGGCGACCCTCGTTCTTCCCATCACCCTCGCCTTCTTCGCGTTCGTAGAGCCAGCTAAGTGCCTCATCGCGGCGTAGATCGAGGCCGCCGAGACAGTTGGGCATCGACTCATTGGCGGCATCGCCAAGCACGAGTCGCCAGCGCGTGAGGGCCTCATGCTTCTTGGCATCGTCCACGCCGTCGTCACTCACGAGCCGCCGCCCAGGCCATAGAGGCTTTCGATGGCGTCGACTCTTGTCTCGAGAGCACGTGCGCGCGTGAGCGTTTCGACGCTCGCGCTTAGACGCTGCGTCATCATGGCGGCGTCGCGCTTCGTACCGCCGCGGATGCCCACGATCTGCTCCGCCAAGCTGGCTCGTTCACGTGTCGGGAACACAGAGAACGCAAGACGCAGCTGCGTGATGGTGTCGAGGAAGTTCTCTTCCTCCATGCCGCTGACGATCTCGTCGAGAGTGGCGACGACATCGGCGTCGCTCGTGACCTCGCCGCGCGCCAATAGAAAGAGCCCATGAAGAAAGTGTCCGATTCGGTCCGGAAGATTGGCCCCTCGAATGACACGAGTGGTCTCCCTTCGATCTTGAATGCAGCCTTCGCTCCACAAGAAACCAAGGGCCGCTCCCACCAAAGCCGGAGGCGCTTCGGCGTCGTTCATGCGACGTCGCATGACCGCCGGAGCACCGGAGCCGAGCTTGGCGTGCCGATGTGCGTCTCGCAGGGCCACAATGGAGGCGAGCTCCTCCTTACAAAGAGGCGCCATGTGAGATTCAAGGGTCCACATGAGCTGGTGCACGAGCGCTTCGAGGACGCTTAAGAGCGCTTCTTCGCCCATCGCGCCGAAGAGAACATCGTGGCGGTAGAGCGCCAGAAGCTTGGAAAGCGCATCGCCCAAGGGCGCAAGTCTGTGCTCATTTTGGGCGGCGACGCCGAGCGCCGCGATGAGCTCGCTGGCCAGGCTGAGGAGTCCGCAGAACACGGCGGCTCCGAGCGCCGAGAGAATGCCCAAGAGCTCGTTGGTTCGAGCGCGAAGACTCGCGAGGACTGCAAGCTCGACGGTGCCTCCGAACACCGAAGCTTCGATGAGGGCGCCGCGACGATCAAGGTGGTCTTCAACGCTCCAGACTTCCTTGAGGGCACCTTCCGTGGCCCAGCCCGGGCCCTTCTTTCGGACGAAGCCTGGAACGGAGATCACCGAGAACCGATGCAAGAGCTGACTTGTTTCGCGATCGCGCTCCTTGGTCAAATCCAACGTGATGGTGCGTTTGGACTGAATGGCGCCGACGTGCGCTTCGATGCGCTTGAGCATGTTTTCGGCATCCGCGACAAGCGGCGGCGCGGGCGTGTCCGCATCAAGGCGACCGCGGGCGTCGCCGCGGAGCGTGCGCAATATAAGGGTGACGCGTGGATCGGTCCCTTCGGCGATGGACCCGCGGGATGTCCACGGGAATGGCGCAGACTGAGGGTCTTTTAGGAGCGCGGCGGCGATGCCGTCGAGGAGGTCCACGCGCGTCGCCACCGGGTGGGAGCGAAGGCGCATAAGACCGTCGACCATGCTCATCGCGCCGATCAGGTCCGCGGCGCTGAGGGCTAACTTCTCAGCGCGAATCGACGTCGTCACGTCTCGCAACATCATCTCCACGCTGGTCTCTCCGCCGTGCTTCCAGAGCGTGTCGTACCAAGCTGGCGAGGGCATGCCGGACTGGTAACCGCCAAATGAATCCATTCGTTCGTAGGCGTAGGGCACCAGGTACGCATCCGCGCGGGCTTCTTCCGGGACCGCTGGGAGCTCCGGTGAGCCCGCGTCTTTCCATAGCGTCTCGAGGGCTGGTTTGTGCCATCCGCCGCAAACTACGAGTACGGTTTCTCCGTCGCCTTTTTTCGCCATCGCCTCAGCGATAAACGAAGCCATGAACGCTTCACGCGCGTGATTGTTGGCGGTGTTCTCTTCATCGAGGTCGCCACGTAGGCCCTCGAAATAGGCGCTGAGACGCTCTTCGAGGTCGTCCGCCGGGATCTCCTGCTCAAACAAGTGATCCCAGAGCGCATCCATGCCATCGATGCGCAGCTCGTCGCAAAGCGCCCGGACGTAGCTGCTCGAGTGCAGGCCCTCATCGGAGTAGCGGTTGACGCGCTCGTCGTCGTGGGCGCGCGACCACGTGGGCAAGTCGATGAAGCGAATCTCGGCGCCGACTTCACGCGCGGCGGTCATCGCGACCCACTCTGGAGAGTACTCGCAGAACGGCGACCAGGAAACACGCTGCACAGACTCCTCCTGGAAGTAGGAGAAGACGGCGATGGGCAGGCTATGCCCGAGGAAGAACTCGTCGATGCGCGGGTTCATCTCCACGGGGCCTTCGATGAGGACAACGCTCGGACGCAGTGTGCGAATACGCTCTTGGACGAGACGCGCGCACGCCGGCGAGTGATGCCGCACGCCGATGACCCTCGGTTTCGAGGGCTTGGGTTTGTGAGGCGAGGCGCTCATCCAAGCTTGTCGCGCGCCGCGTAGAACTCCTGCCAGTGTGCGCCCTTCTTCTTTTTGGCACGCTGCTCGAGGTAGCGACGAATCTTCTTGAGGTCCTCGGCGTTGCCTTTCGCCGCCGTGCCTTCGAGGCACTCGACGATGTCCGCGGGTCGTCCTTCTTCGCCACGTAGGTACCAGCCGCGCACCGCCACAGAGTGCGCGACGCTCACCGCCTCCGCCGTGGACATCACCGTCGACAATCGTTCCAGCGCGTTGCCTGAACCGTCACGCCCGCTTCGAAGCTCGCGGAACGTCGTGACGAGCACTTCGAGCATGTCTGGAGAGACCGCCACGGGAATCCCGCTCTTTTTCATGAGCTTCTCCACCTGGCTTCGAACGAGGCGCATTTCGACCTCGAAGCTCTGGATGGGGTGGACCGTCTCGAAATTGAGACGTCGCTTGAGCGCGGCGCTCATATCATTGACGCCTTTATCGCGGGTGTTTGCCGTCGCGATGAGGTTGAACCCTTCCCGCGCGAAGAGCATCCCATCCGAGCCTTCGAGCTCCGGAATCGACATCACACGGTCGGACAAAAGAGAGAGGAGCGCGTCCTGTACTTCCAGAGGGCAGCGCGTGATCTCCTCAAAACGGACCAGCCCGCCCTCTTTCATGCCCGTATACATGGGGGCTGGAACGAGGGACCTCGGTGACGGCCCTTCGGCCACCAAGAGCGCATAGTTCCAAGAATACTTGATCTGGTCTTCCGTGACAGACGCCCCGCCCTGGATGGTGCGCGTCGAATGGCCACTGATGGCCGCGGCGAGAAGCTCGCTCAAGAGCGACTTTGCCGTCCCCGGCTCGCCGATGAGCATCAAGCCCCGGCCGGTGGCGAGGGTCACCATCGAGCGATCGACGAGACTGGGGTTGCCCACGAACTTCCCCTCCGTTTTCAGCCCTGAATCACCAAGAACGAAACGTCGTACGGCGGTGAGTGAGAGCTTCCAGCCAGGGGGACGCGGGTCCTTGTCCGACTTTGCGAGGCGTTTAAGTTCGTCCGCGTAGAGAACTTCCGCCGGCGGCCGCTGGAGCCTTGCTGTCGTCGGTTTGGCCATGGCACACGCTACCAGAGTCCTGCGGGGTCTAGAGGCATCGCTTGGTGAGCGAAGTTGTGCCACCAGCGACATCCGTGAACTCGACGCGGGAAATGAATGCGAATGAGTGGCCAGACAACGCGCAAAGTCGCTACCCTGGAGACCCCTGGAGGTATTGATGCGCTTGTTTTGGAAACTTAGTTTGATGTTTGCTTTGGCATGTGACCCGAGCGGTGGCTCGGTCATGCGTGACGACGGAGGCATCAACCTCGACGCTGATGACCCACCGGCGGCTGACGCAGACGGCGACGGCATCGGTGATGACTGGGAAGATCGCGACAGCGAAACAGACACGGATGGTGACGGAACGCCTGACTTCCGGGACTCGGACTCCGACGGCGACGGCATTCCAGACTCCTTGGAGCGCGGCGAAGGCGGTGGCACGAGAGCCCCTGCAGACTCTGACGGAGACGGCACTTACGACTTCCGCGATTTGGACTCGGACGGGAACGGAATCCCAGACGAAACCGAAGGCACCGCTGATGCCGATGGGGATGGGGCTCCCGACTTCGCCGACTTGGACGACGACAACGACACGCTGCGTGACTCGATGGAGGTCGGCGACGATCCATCGATGCCCCTCGACTTTGATGGCGACGGCCTCCCTGACTACCGCGACGTGGACAGCGACGACGACAGCATCGGTGACCGAAACGAAGCGTTCCCGCCGGACACGGACATGGACGGAACCCCGGACCGCCACGACCTCGACAGCGACGGTGACGGCTGGACGGATGCAGAAGAAGCCGGCGACGAAGACATCTTCACCGCTCCCGTCGACACCGATGAAGACGGCACCCCGGACTTCCGTGATACGGACAGCGATGGCGATGGCCTTTCGGACTCCGCGGAACGCGAGCTCGGAACGAACCGTGCGGACGCCGACTCGGATGGTGACGGAGTCACGGACCTTGTCGAAATCGGCGCCTGCGATGGCAGCGCGGAGTGTGTCGGCGATGCCCTAGACCCAGACAGCAGCCCACGAACACGTGGTGACTTTGTCTTCTTCATGCCTTTTGAAGGGGAGCCCGAACCAGCGCGCGACACCCTCGACTTCGCGACGAACATTCAGGTGGCGGACGTTTACTTTCTCATCGACACGACGGGCTCCATGTCCGGCGCGATCGCGAATATCACCTCGAGCTTGTCAACGGCCGGCACGGGCATCATCGACCAGGTCCGAGCGGTCATCCCTCAGGCGAACTTCGGCATCGGCGAGTTCAGGGACTACGGCGACGGTATTCTCTACGAAAACCGCCAGGACATCTCGGCGGACCCAGCGGCATCGCAAGCAGCCGTCGCGACTCTTCGCGCCCGAGGCGGCGGCGACGGACCTGAGGGCGGCATTCCTGCTGCGTTCTCGGCCATCACGGGAATCGGAATGAGCGGCGCCGGCGCATATCCAAATCGTGCGGGCTGCCCGGCTGGGACCTTCGGCTACCCATGCTTCCGCACTGGCGCCGTGCCGATCGTGGTCATCATTATGGACAACCTGTTCCACAATGGCCCCGACGGACGAACCACGTACGACTACCGCGACACCGCGGGCACTCCCATCAACTACGCACGCGCCGTCATGGCGCTGAACGCCGGAAACGCGCGCGCCGTTGGCGTGGCAGTCACCGGCACGACCGCCCTCTCTCATCTGCAGAGCATCGCAACAGCCACAAACGCTGTGGACGCAGGCGGAATGCCACTTGTCTCCCAGGCCTCCTCCGGTGGCGTGAGCGCTGGTGTTGTGATGCAGATTCAGACGCTGGCGAACTCTGTCGCCTTCGATATCTCCACGGTCTTTGAGGACGACGCGTCCGACGCTGTGGACACCTTCGCGTCCTTCGTGGAACGCATCGAGGCCAATGAAGCGGGCGATTTCGCTCGTGGCTGTGACCCTCGAATGGGCGAAGACACCGATGGTGATACGTTCCCGGATGTGTTCCGCGACGTCAGCGGCGAGCGCGTTTGTTTCGACATCGTCGTGAAGTCCAACATCACCGTCATGCCCACCGGCGATCCCCAGGTGTTCAACGCGACCGTCCGGGTCTTGGGTGATGCATTCACCGAGCTCGACAGCCGTCAGGTCTTCTTCCTGGTGCCGCCCGTCATTGAAGGTCCTGGTATTCCCCTCTAAGGGCTTCCAGGCGAAGGGCCGCCGTCCGCTCTTGCGGCCGGCGGGTTCTGAAACAATCGAACACGATTAGCGTCGTGTTCGTTTTTTTTCGTCCTATTTCCGACGCCGCACGGG
>JBLHKB010000105.1:0-15370 GCA_047619315.1 Polyangiales bacterium | reverse complement strand
TACCTACGTTGTTTTGGTGGTTGTGATCATCTTCCAGGCCGACATTCGTCGCGCTCTGATGAGGGTGGGAAGCCAACAGTTCTTCAGAGGGCAGCGTACGGCGCGCGAAACCGGCGTGATCGAAGAAGTGATCAAGGCGGCACAGGAGTTGGCGCAAAAGCGCATCGGCGCTCTGGTTGTTTTCGAACGCTCGGCGGAGCTGAACGAGTTCATCGAAAGCGGAACGACGCTGGATGCGAACGTCACCAAAGAGCTGCTCTACACGATATTCATTCCGAGTTTTGAAAACCCAATGCATGACGGTGCACTCATCATTCGGGATGGTCGGGTCTGGCAAGCGGGCGCTTTCCTTCCTTTGGCAGGAACAGCGGGGCGTGATCGTACGCTCGGCGCACGTCACCGAGCGGCTCTTGGGATCAGCGAAGAGACCGATGCTGTTGTGGTTGTTGTGAGTGAAGAAAAGGGCGCCATATCCCTCTGCTTCGGCGGTAATATCGTTCGTGGCTTAGATGGCTCAGCGCTTCGTGACGCGCTCTTTGGCCTCTTCTACCGAAAGGCCGAGGCAAAGAAGGACACCAAGAAGAAGAAGCCGGAAGAACGACTCAGTGTTCTTCCGGAGCAACCTGAAGAGCGGGAACCCAGCGGAGAACTCGCGGCAACGCGGGCGGAGGACTCGGTCTCGTGAAACCACGTTCTTTCCCAACACTGCTCTGGAAAGCTGTCCGTGGGTTCTTCTCACGTAACATCTGGCTGAAGGCTGTTGCGCTCGGGATCTCGCTCACTCTCTTTTCCGTTGTGCGCGGCGCTGAAGATGAGCTCAGCTCTGTCTATGTGAATGTTACGGCGAGCTTGCCTACGGATGGGATGATGCTGATCAGCCAGCCGCCGGACCAGGTTCGACTCACGCTTCGTGGCTCACACTCCCAGATCAATTCCATCGGTGACATCGAACCGGTCGTGATGAACCTGACGGACACCGCTCAGCGCTACTACTACTTTGCGGATGACGACTTCGACATTCCGGCGGGTCTGACGATCACCCAGGTGGCCCCTTCATCGGTGCCCCTTGAGTGGGCGCGGCGTGTCGAGCGTGCGCTGCCAGTTCAGCCGCGCGTGGTTCGTGAACCGCCTGAGGGCTTCGTTTTGGGCGAGCCGCCTCGCGTGGAGCCTTCGTCGATCGAAGTCAGCGGGCCGGAGGCGGAAGTAGATCGACTCCGGACGATTCAAACAGAGCCCGTCGAGCTGAGCGGACTGAGCGCAGGTGTGCATGAGATTCGGGTGCGATTGATGCGTCCGCCGAGGAACACGCGTTACGCAGATGAAGAGGTGACGGTGACTCTCCTCGTCGTGCAGGACCGCGCCGAGCGTCTGATTGCCGGAGTTGAAGTACGCGCCGATGGGGACGCGCAAACGACTCCTTCGCGGGTGAGCGTGACCGTCGAAGGAACGCCAAGCATCGTGGACGGGATTGACGCGGCGGACTTGGTTGCGAGTGTCGATACGGCGGATGTAGATGAGAGTGGCACCATGCCCGTTCGCATCACGGGTCTTCCGAATGGTGCAGTGGTTCTTGTCGTCGAGCCTGCGCGCGTCTCCCTGCAGCCCTAGGGGCTGACGACCCGCGGCTAGAGGTCTTTGGCAGCTTCGTCCATGATCTGATTCGCCATGGTCTCGATCTTCATGGCGTCAGGGCCTTCGAGCATGACACGAAGCTTTGGCTCGGTGCCGCTCCAGCGGACAAGCACACGTCCGTTGTCGCCGAGCTCTCCTTCGACTTTGGCGATCTCCGCCAGAGCCCGTGGCATCAGCTTGAGCGCTTTGCGCTGCTCGAAGACGCGGTTGACGAGAATCTGCGGCACGCGCGTCATGGAGCGTTGGGCCAAGACAGAGAGCGGCTCTTCAGAATCGATCAGAAGAGAAAGCAGCTGAAGGGCTCCCACCAGGCCATCACCCGTCGTGGCGTGGTCCAGGAAGACAAGGTGTCCGCTCTGTTCGCCGCCGAGGTTCAGACCGGACTTTCGTAGAGTTTCCACGACGTAGCGGTCGCCGACAGCACAACGCACCAGTGTCCCGCCAGCGTCTTTCATGGCGCGTTCAAGCCCAAGATTGCTCATGACCGTAGCGACGAGCGTGTTTTTCTTGAGCGCTCCTTGCTTCATGAGCCGCGCAGCACAGAGGGCCATGAGCGCGTCACCGTCGACGGTCTGGCCTTTTTCATCCACGACGATGAGGCGGTCTGCGTCACCGTCGAGTGCGATACCAATATGGGCGCGATGTCGCAGGACGGCTTCTGCACAACTCTCAGGATGGAGCGCACCCACGTTGTGGTTGATGTTCTGGCCGTTGGGACTCACGCCGATGGCGAATACATCTGCGCCGAGTTCGGAGAACACGAGTGGGGCCGTTTTGTAGGCGGCGCCGTGGGCCGCATCGATCACGATGCGCATGCCCTCTAGGTTTCGGGACGACGGAAACGTACTCTTTACATAGGCCACATAACGCCCGGGCGCGTCGTCGAGTCGTTCGGCGCGACCAATATCGAGCTTCGTGGGTCGGTCACCGTCGAGGACGGTCCCATCGATGAGCGCTTCGAGTTCGAGCTCCTCTTCGTCGGGCAGCTTGAAGCCGTCTCCGCCGAAGAGTTTGATGCCGTTGTCTTGGTAGGCGTTGTGACTCGCGGAGATAACGATGCCGACATCTGCACGCATGCTCGTCGTCAGATGGGCGATCGCCGGAGTTGGGAGAGGGCCACTGAGCATGACCCGCCCGCCCATCGCACACACGCCCGCCGAGATCGCGGACTCGAATAGATATCCGCTAAGCCGGGTGTCTTTGCCGATGACGACTCGCGGCGCGTGGGCGACACGTTTGTTCGCCTGATATGTGACGGCGGCGCCGATGCGCATCGCCATTTCCGGCGTCATCGTCCCTGCGTTTGCGAGGCCTCGTACACCGTCTGTCCCGAAATATTTACGACTCATGCGGTGCCGATCATGCACGCACATGGCCTCCTATGACACGCAAAAAGCGACCCAAACGTGACTCCGGAACGGGGAAAGCTTCTATATCGACGCTTTTACTCGTCCCCGCGTTGTAGGCCGTCTGGATAATCGCCGCTGTGGCGTCGTTCGTGTCGAAGTGGCTAGCGTGTTTGCGACGCCTCGTAGAGCGCGAGGGCGGCTGCGACCGAGGCGTTCAGCGAGTCGAAACCGCTCATCTGAGGGATGCGCGCCATTCGAGTGCAGCGCTCGGCGACCAAACGACGGAGGCCAGTGCCTTCGGAGCCCACAACGAGCACGCGGCCTTCGGGGGCCGGGCCGAGCTCGTCGATCCTCACGTCGCCATCGGCGCTTAATCCGACGACGTCCATTCCTGCTTGGTCGAGATCTTGAAGACTTCGCTGCAAGTTGGTGACGCGTGCAATGGGCAACCTCTCCGATGCGCCGGCGGATGCACGAACGACGCTGGGCGTGACGGTGGCGCTTCGGTGAATGGGAAGAATGGCTCCCTCTGCGCCGAAGGCGAGGGCGCTGCGAATGATCGCACCCAGGTTGTGTGGGTCTTGGACCTCGTCGAGAGCGATCAGCATCGGCGCATCGTGTGCGCGGAGATCATCGAGAGTGGCAAAGCGAAAGGGCGGCCCGAAGGCGACCACGCCTTGGTGTTTGATTCCATCGGCCCGAGCGTCTAGCTGCGCCATGGACTCAAACACGAGGGCAATATTCTCTGCTTGTTCCGCAAGCTCGATGAGTTTCGGAATCTTCTCACGGAGGGCGTCATGAACAAAGATACGCTCAACCGTGCCGCCACGAATGGCCTCGATCACAAAACGGCGGCCCACCACGCAGTGCGGAGTATCATCTGCACCCTTCTGATGTTGTGGTCGCTTTCCGTGTGAACGCTGGCTTCCTGGACGCTTGCTTCCTGGGCGCTGGCTTCGTTCGTGTTGTCCGCGTTTCTTTGTGCTCAATGGTCTGCCTCTATGGTTGCGAGAATACTCGCGGCCGTAGCGAGGGGGTTTTCGGCGAGACGAATGGGACGACCGACGACCAGGATATCGGCGCCTGCCTGAAGAGCGCTCGAGGGGGTGGCCGCACGGCGCTGATCCCCGAGGTCGCTACCCATAGGCCGAATACCTGGTGTGACCAGGATCGACTTGGGAAAACGTCCACGCAGGGCACTCGCCTCGGCAGGTGAACAGACGAAACCACCAACACCTACTCGGGCGGCCATATCGGCCAACCGTAGAACTTGGTCTCTGGGCTGTCCCTCGACGCCACATGCGCTGAGCTCTTTCGAATCCATCGAGGTAAGTACCGTGACGGCTAGGAGTTGTGTCGACGAGCCTTCCAGGGCGGCGAGCGTTGCCTCGAGAGCGGCGGGGCCAGCAGAGGCGTGGACCGTGAGGTAACGGACACCGAGGCCCGCGGCGGAACGGGCGGCGCCAGCCATCGTCGCTGGGATGTCGTGGAGCTTCAGGTCCAGGAAGCACGCCGCGCGCGCGGTCACGAGACGGACGACGTCCGGTCCCACTGCTGTGAAGAGTTCCAGGCCGACTTTGAAGAGCCCCACGGATGGAGCCAGGAGGTCGAGCCAGGCTTCGGCTGACTTGGCGTTAGGCACGTCAAGCGCGAACGCAAGACGCTCACGGGATGAGAGTGAGGGCTGCGTCACAGTGTTTCTTTTCGGAGCTGTCCTTCAAGCAGTGCGAAGGCTGCTTGAAGGATAGGTGTTTAGAGTCCGTCGAGGCCGGCCAACGGGTCGTTTGTGTCGGCGCGTCCACTCATCGCTGAGCCAGCGCTCATGCCTGGTCGACGTCGACGGCGCGTGGGCGTCGGAGCCGCGGCCGCTGCTGACTCGGCAGCGCTAAGGGCAGCTTGCTGCTCACGTCGTGCTTGGGCTGCGGCTTCTTGAGCCTCGCGTGCGAGACGAGCCTGCTCTGCAGCCTCTTGACGTGCTTCCGCGGCTTCGGTCTCTTGTCGTTCTCGCGCCTGTCGTTCGGTGCGAACGGCGAGCTCGGCTGCATCGGCGTTGGGTTTGACGATGCCAAAGTAGACGCCGGCACCCGCTCCGATGAGGAGCACAAGGACTCCGACCATGAGCGCAGGCGGGACGCCTTTCTTCTGCTTCGCTTTCACCTCAGCGAGCTGGCGCTCATGGGCGAGGAGACGCTCTTGTTCGGCGGAACGGGATCGGGCTTCTTCTTCGAGACGAACACGGAGCGCTGCTTCTTCGCGCTCTCGAATGATGCGCTCTTCCTCGTCACGCTTGGAGCGCTCGGCGGCGGCGACGGCGTCATGTTCCGCTTGAACCTTGGCCTCTTCGGCCTCGCGCTTGGTCCGCTCGGCTTCTTCGGCGAGTCGGCTGTCTTCGGCGACCTTCGCGGCGGCCTCAGCCTCTTCGTCTTGAATACGATCTTCCTCAAGGCCCATCAGCTCCTTGAGATTGAAAAGTACGGAGGATTCCTTTTGCTCGGACATCTTAACATTACCTCTAAACCCATTTTGGGTGGTTGGGGCGGAAGCCCACGCTGGCTGGCGAAGTCTAGCAGCGCCTTTTTTGGCCTGTCAACGTCGAAACTAAGCGGGATTGCTTAGGTTTATCCCTCTATCGGGAGAATGCCGCGCTCGTGATAGAATCGGAGCATGCATCGCCTTGTACTTCTTAGCCTTCTCGTCGCCTGTGGTGGACAAGATCCTTCCCTCGCCGGCGAGGGATGTGTTCGCACGGTGCAGTGCGCGGTGGGTCTCGCGTGTGTCGCGGGCGTCTGCTCAACAGATCTAAGTGGACTCATGGGTGAGCCCCCGATCGGATCCGATGCCGGATTTGGTCTCGATGGTGCTCCTACGATGGACGCCGGTCCAGGGATGGACGCCGGTCCAGGGATGGACGCCGGTCCCGGGATGGACGCCGGTCCGGGGATGGACGCGGGTCCGGGCATGGATGCGGGACCGATGGACGCAGGCCGCGATGCGGGTCCTATGGACGCGGGTCCTATGGACGCGGGTCCTATGGACGCGGGTCCTATGGACGCGGGTCCTATGGACGCGGGTCCTATGGACGCGGGTCCTATGGACGCGGGTTAGCGAATCCTTGGCGGGACTCCTACTCCCGCCAGAATAGCTTCCACGGGTTGTGCTTGAGATCCCGGACGAGCTCTTGAACGTCATCGTAGAGTTCTTCGTCCATGATGAAAGCGCCCACGCTTCCTTCGCCGGAACGGATCTGATTCACGATGACCTGAGCGCTTCGCACCGTTTGATCGGCGCCGGCGATGAGGCGCTGGATGCTGGCTCGCTGTTCTGGTCCTAGGACGTCGAGGGCTTCGTCGGCTTCTTGAGCGAGCTCTCGTGTGTCCCGCATGAGCGGGTCAATGTTCTCGGCGACGACAGCGAGGGTCGAGTCGAGGTTTCGAACCACTCGCGGCAGACGGCTCATGCTGTGGTTTGCCGATGTGAGCAGCTCGTTCGTCTGATCCATAGCTGTCTCTACGTCGGCCAGGATTCGCTGGATGCGCGGACTCTCCCCTTCGAGGAGTCCGTCGAGGCGGCGGATGATGTTCGCTGTCGCCGTCATGAGCGATTGAAGTTCTTCACGGTTGTCGCGAATGAGGCGTGTCATCCCTTCGAGGAGTTCGTACATCATCCCCAGTGCGAGCTCGAGTCGCGGTGGATCGACACCTTCGACGATGGCACCATCCTCCAAAGCGGCTCGCTCTGGAGTGCCCGGGTCGACGGCGATGATCGACTCGCCGAGGACGCTCTGGCTCGCGACATAGAAGAGCGCATCTTCGTGGATCGTATCGCGCACGTCTTCGTCGATCTTGAGCATCATTCGGATCATCGGGCGTCGACCCGTCTGAGGGTCGAGGCGCTGTCCGCGGTATTCGATTTGATCGACTTTGCCGATTCGAATGCTGCCGATGTTTACCGGGGCGCCCGGCTGAACGTTGCCCGGGTTCTCGTAGTCAACGTAGATGGTGTATTGCTCCGCGAGCGTGACGTCGCCGAGCACGAAGACGAACGCGCCGAGGAGTCCCAAGGCGACGAGCACGAGCAAGCCCACGCGCGCCTCAATGGAGAGGCCCTTTTTCTTATCGCCGCTCATACTTCCATCGGCCCTTCCGCCTCACCACGAATAAACTGGCGGACGATGGGGTCGTCCGTGTTTCGAAAGTCATCGGGCGTTCCGAGAAGGCGCACGGTGCCCTTGTACAACATCGCGATGCGGTCAGCGATGGAGAAGATGCTGACCAAATCATGGCTGACAACGATGGATGTCACGCCAAACTCGTCGCAGAGGCGACGAATGAGCAGGTCGGTTCGGCGCGCGCTCACGGGATCGAGGGAAGTCGTGGGTTCATCGAAAAGGACGTACTGGGGGTCGAGGGTCAAGGCGCGCGCGATGGCGACGCGCTTTCGCATTCCGTCGCCGAGTTCCGCCGGGTAGGCATCCGCGTACTTTTCCATCTGCACACGCGCGAGGCGCTGTCGTGCGTCAGCGACGGCTTCGTTCATGGACATGCCTTTGTGCTTCCGAAGCGGAAGGGCGACGTTTTCGGCACACGTCATGGAGTCGAAGAGAGTGGAGTTCTGGAACACCATGGCGCAGGCCTTGCGAACCGGCGCGAGTTCTTTCTCGGGCAATCGCGAGACCTCGTGGTCGCCGAGAAAGATGTCGCCCTTATCGCAGCGCAGGATGCCGATGAGGTGCTTGATGAGCACGCTCTTGCCGACACCCGACGCGCCGATGATGAAGAAGCACTCCCCGTCTTTGACGTCGAAATCGACGCCTTCGAGCACGACTTTGGGGCCGAAGGCTTTGTGGATGTTGACGAAGCGAATTGGCATCAGAGTCCCACCGTCATCACAGCCCTAGCGCGTAGCCAGCGCTACTGATGATGAGGTTGAGGAGGATGATGCCAAAGCACGACCCGACGACAGCCTCGGTGGTGGCAGCGCCCACGCCCTCGGAGCCGCCGAAGGTGGCGAGTCCACGCTGTGCGCTGACGAGCGCAATGGTGCCGCCGTAGGTAATGCACTTCATAACGCCGATCACGACGTCGCCCATGTTCACGTACATTAGGTTCACAAACGTGTTGGGGTTCACATCAAAGCTGAGGTACGCGACGAGCATGCCGGAGCCATAAGCCACGAATCCGCCGACGATGAGAATGGCCGTGCCCATAACTACGCTCGCAATAAAACGTGGCACGACGAGGTAGTCGACGGGGTCCGCGCCACACATGCGGAGCGCGTCGACCTGGTCGGTGACAACCATCGAGCCGATCTCGGCGGCGATGCCAGCACCCACCCGCGTAGCAAGCGGAAGCGCACCGATGGATGGGGCGAGGTCCCTGACAAGCATCTTGAGGAAGGTTGCCCCGACTTGCGAAAAGTCGGGGACGAGCTTCATGGACTGAAGTCCCGTTTGAAAAGCGATGATCGCGCCGATGAAGCCCATGGTGACGACCATGAAGGGCAAGCTGCCGTTGCCGATCGCATACATCTGCTTGGCGACTGCGCCGCGCTCTCGCTTGCCGCGAAAGAGGAAGTAGAGAGTCCGCGCGAAGAGCTGGCCGATGGCGCGACCGTCTTGAAAGACACGGCGAAGTGAGCTGAGCAGGCTGGGGCTTTCGCGGCTCATCGCTTACTCGAGGAGAAAGGTGGATAGGTAATCGCAGATAAAAATGCCGGCGGCGGCGGCGACGACGCTCCGGTTGACGCTCCGGCCGACGCCGGGTGCCCCACCGCTGGTGGCGAGGCCGTAGTAGCAGGAGACGAAGGCGATCATGAGGCCGAAGAGGCCTGACTTGATGAGACCGATGTAGAAGTCCCAGGCTTCGAGCCGCTCGAGGGCGGAAGAGAGAAAGAGTTGGGGATGAACGCCGAGGAGAAGATCCGCCAGGCCCACCGCGCCAAGGAGCGCGACGGCGTCTCCGATGACGCAAAGCACAACCATCATCGACACCATCGCTAAGACACGAGGCACGACGAGGTACGCCACTGGGTCGATGGCGAGGGCCCGAAGGGCGTCGATCTGGTCGGTGACCTGCATCGTGCCGAGCTCGGCGGTGTTATTGGCGCCAACGCGACCGTTGAAGATGAGCCCGATGAGAAGCGGACCGATCTCGCGCACCGTGGTGAATGTGGCCGCCCAGCCGATAAACGCCGTCGCTTGGAGCTGTTCGACGAAGGGCGCGGCCTGAATGACCATGATGCCGCCGGTGAAGGCGGCGGTAGCGCAGATGATGGGAACGCTTCGTAGGCCCATGCGTTCGAAGTTGCGGAAGAGCTCGTGGCGATCGATGAGGGAAGGGCGGATTCGTGCGATCACGGCTTGGGTGAGCAGTACGATTCCGCCGACTTGGGTCGAGATAGCGAGGACGAATGCGCCTAGCCGGGTTGGAAGGCTGAGGATGCCGGCGCTCACAGCGGGCCCTCCGTGAGACCGTGGACGAACTGGCGCACGGCTGGCTCGGCGGTGGTACGTGCCTCTTCTGCGCTGCCTTCGAAGATGATCTTTCCCTCGTAGAGCATGGCGACATGGTCGGCGATCGAAAGCACACCGGAGACGTCACTGGAGATGACCATGGCCGTCGAGTTTTGCGCGCGTTGTTCTTCGCGGACCAAGTTGTAAATCTTCTTGCTCGTTACGGGGTCAAGTCCAGCCGTCGGCTCGTCGTAGAGGAGAATGGGAGGCTCGGTGATGGTGGCGCGAGCGACGCCAATGCGTTTCTTTTGCCCACCCGACATCGATTGGGGAATGCGCAACTCGGTCCCAGGAAGCGCGACGCGTTCCAACCGCTCGGCGACGCGTGCCGCGATCTCGTCCTCAGGAGGCGGTCCACCACGCTGACGTCTGAGGGGGAAGGCGATATTCTCGGCGACATTGAAGTCGAAGAGCGCGTAGTTTTGGAAGAGCATTCCAATCTTCTCGCGCACCTCGTGGAGTGCGAGTTCGTCCATCGCCGTAACCTCGTCGCCGTCGACGAAGATGCTTCCTTCTTCGGGGGCGACGAGGCCAGCGATCATCTTGAACAGGAGGCTTTTGCCCGCCGCTCCGGGTCCGATCAGCGCGTAGATAGAACCCGGGGGGACGCGCAGAGTGACACCCCGGAGTACAGGCGCGCGAAAACTCTTATGTACGTTTTCGACGCGAATCAAGGGATGTCAGAGTCCGCGAAGCTCCGAAGCCGCGGCGACGCGTTCGATGCCCAGCACGAAAGCAGCGGTTCGAAGGTTGCAACGGTGCTTTTTGGCGACGTCGTGAATGCTGGCGAAACCAGCGTTCATGACCTTGCGAAGCTCGGCGTTGACGCGCTCGAGGTCCCAGTAGAAGTGCTGCATATTTTGCGACCACTCAAAGTAGCTGACGGTGACGCCTCCACAGTTCGCGTACACATCGGGAATGACGTGAATGCCGCGGGCGTCGAAGACCTCGTCCGCTTCGGGTGTAGTCGGACCGTTGGCGCCTTCGACGATGTATTTCGCGCTGACTTCTTTAGCGACATCAGACGTGAGAACGCCACTTAGGGCGGCAGGTACGAGAATGTCACAGGGTGTTGTGAGGAATGCGGTCGCCTCGACGGTGTCGCCACCGGTGAAGCCCTTAAGTGTGCCGTCGCCGTCCTGACAGAACTTGATGGCCGCTTCGATGTCGATGCCTTCGCTGTTGATGTAGCCGCCGGAGATGTCCGCGATGCCAATGATGCTTGCACCTTGCTCGACGTAGTCGCGCGCGGCCCAGGTGCCGACGTTGCCGAAGCCCTGAATCACAACCTTTTTGCCTTGGAGACTCTCGCCTTCGGCCTTAAGCAACTCTTCTGTGGCGTAGACAACGCCCCGGCCCGTTGCGGCGGTACGTCCAATGCTGCCGCCCAGCGAGACGGGCTTGCCCGTGACCACGCCGGGTTGGTAGCCGTGGTACTTGCTGTACTGGTCGAAGATCCACGCCATGGTTTGGCCGTTGGTGTTCATGTCGGGCGCTGGGATGTCCTTCGTCGCGCCGATGATGTCGTGAATGCCGTCGATGAACTTACGCGTGAGAGCTTGGTTCTCCGCCGCGCTAAGCGAGCGAGCGTCGACGGCGATGCCGCCCTTAGCGCCGCCAAAAGGAACGCCCGCGATGGCCGTTTTCCAGGTCATCAAAGTCGCGAGGGCGGTGACCTCCTGGGCGTCGACGTGATGGTGGTAGCGGAGGCCGCCTTTGAAGGGGCCACGAGCGTTGTCGTGTTGGACTCGGAAGCCGATGAAGGTCCCAAGTGAACCATCATCCATCTTGACGTTGAGCTCGACGCGCACTTCGCGGCGGGGCGTTTGGAGGTGTGTCGCGACCTCCTGCGGCAAGTTGAGAATTTTTGACGCATTCTCGAAGTAACGCTGTGTGTTCGCCAGAAAATCAGAAGACATTCGAATCCCTCCCCGGTGTCGTGCACCTTTTTGATGTGTGTTGAGCGCCAGCGCTCATGACGCTTGCGTGATTTCGGGCTGCGGAAGCACTTTGGGACGACTCAGACGCAGGAGGACGACGAAGGCCGCCAATAGAATGTTTAGGAGGAGGAGGCCTCCAAGGGCGAGTTTGAGGCCCGTCGCCGAACCGCGGCTCACGCTGAAGGGGCCGACGGACACAAGCCTTGAACCAGTGCTCGCTGCCGGGGGCTGGACGCGAACCGCCACGACGGAGACGTCTTCCGTCGCCATGCTCTGAACAGCCCCGACGATGAGCGCTTTGAGTGCCTCGTCGGTCACGGGCTGTGATTCACCACGGTACTTCATGAGTACAGAGGCGCGTGCGCTCGGCGGAGAATCGTCGAGGGAAACTCTACGGGTGTCAGGGAGAGCGATGTGAACGCGGGATTCAAGGACTCCTTCGATGGATTCGATGGACCGGGCAAGTTCACCGCCGAGGGCGGAGACATAGCGAGCGCGTTCTTCCGTCGCCGTGGGGACGAGCCCACCTTCGCCGAAGACTTCGTGGAAACCCGTTTGCTCTCGCCGTGGCAGACCTTCGCTTCGAAGAGTCGTGAGTGCGTCGCCAACGTCGTCCGCCGGAACGATAACTCGGAAGAGACCTTCGTCCCCGTCACTGAGCTCTTTTCGCGCGCCGATCTCTGCATCGTGGAGTGCGACGATGATGGAGTTGGCCGACTCTTCGGTCAGTCCCTCTTCGACCGTGGCTTCGCACGCGATGAGCAGAGCTAGGACGGCTAGTCGAGCGAGCCGGTTCATGGGCTGGCATCGAAACTATAGCGAGCGCCCATGCGCGGAGCGCCGAAACTTGGAAAGCGCACTCGACGCACAGCACGCTGAACGCATGCCTTGAACGCTCCGCTGCCCTGGCGGGCGGACACGCCTTGAACTGAGCCGCTTCCGGCGATCGCGATGTCGATGGTGACATTTCCGAGGCGTCCGCCGCGTGCCGCTTCGGGGCCGACGCAGGACGAGTAGATGCGGTTCACCTGGCGGTTCATGACGCCAACGACTTGCGCCGGAGAAAGGCGACCTTGGCCTCCGCCCATCGTGGCGTCACCGAGCTCGACGGCGCGGTTCATCGCATCTTCGTAGGAGCCGGCGAAGCCGCCACCGCCGCCCATGCCCATGCCTGAGCGTCGCATACCGCCGCCGCGCCTTGGGGGGTCGGGAAGAATACCGGCGGTGCCTTCGATTTCGATTTCTCCGTGTTCGAAGAGTTCGCCAAGTTCCGCGTCCGCGACGGTTTCGTCGTCGCCGGTCTCGCGGGTTGCGAAGAATACGACGGCGGCGGTCACAAGGCCGCCGATGAGCAAGCCTCCGACGATCAGCTTGGTCGCGCCGGACCGCTTCTCGCTTTTCTCTGCATCGTCGAGGGCGGTCTTTCTAACCTTCTGGCGTTGCCTCAGCTTCTGCTGCTCGACGAACTCCTTGAACTCGGGCCACTGCTTGATGGGCTTCTTGGCGCCGGTGTCCATGTTCGACAGAACATGCTGTTCAAGGACCTCGCCTTTGACGATGAGTTCGACGAGCTCGCGCGCATCAAAAGGACCATGACTGAGGCCATCTTTGTCGACCATCCAGCGCGGCGCGTCGTTGGCGGTAAGTTGCTTGAGCGCGTTGCCCAGTTCGTTCGTCGTTGGCGGGGGTGGGTTGGGAATCGAAGCACGAAATTCCTCGTGGATCGAAACACGGTCGCCGGCCTGGGGGCCGCTCGGGACACGTGGGGCTGGAGCGAAGGGATCGATGGACGCCATCGCTTGGGGAGTCGCCGGGGACTGAATGCTGCCCACATCGATATCGATATCGACGTCGATGTCACTCGGGTCGTCGCCTTCGCTAGACTCGGCTGCGCTCATGGCGGCAGGAGCAACGCTGAGCACGACCTCTTTGACTCCTAGATCGATTTCCAGGGAGACGGTGGGCGCGTCAGCTACGAGAGGCATCAGTGCTGCGCGAACTTCGTCCGGTGAGGCAAAGCGGGCCGCGGGATCCGCGGCGAGGCACATGAGGAGCACCTGGTCGATCTCAGAGGTGGCGTCGGGATGCACCTGGGAAGGAGGCACAAAGCCGTCCGCTGGACTCTTGCCCGTGAGAAGAAGATAGAGGATGGCGCCCAGGCCAAAAATGTCCGCGGCCGCCGTCGGTGGTGAACCAGCTTTTACTTCAGGGGCAAAGCAGCTCTGATCTTCTTTGGCGAAGACAGCAGCGCCGCGGCCGGCGAGGAGGGCGCGGGCGAGACCGAAGTCCGTGACCTGCACGCGTCCGTCGTCGGCGATCCAAACCGCCGAAGGACGGAGGGTTCCGTGGCAGGCTTTCGGCTGAGCGATGGTGAGAGCACGGCAAACATGTTCGAGAGTTCTGTAGATGCCGCCGAGGGACATGTGTCCGCCGTTCTTTCGTCGTGCAGCGATGACGTCTGTGAGTGGGCGCCCTTCGACCCATGCGGTGGCGACAAAGGCGCGACCGCTTGCGGTTCCCACGCCGTAGGTTGTGACGATGTTTTTATGGCTGAGGCTGGCGGCGGTTCGGCATTCGGCACGCAGAACCTTCATCCCAGCTGCATCGACAAGTCCTGGCGCTAGCAAGCGCAGCGCGATGGCCTTTTCCGTCTTGGTGTCTTTGCTTCGCAGCACGATACCGAGATGATCCGCGTACTCTTGGCGCTCGATGGCGAATCGCCCGCCGACGACTGTGCCCGGGGCGAGCGCGGGGCCGGCTGCTCTCGCACGTTGCGGTGGAAGTGCGCTCATGGTTTCGCCCGGCAGATCATTTCGCGGAGGATAGAACGTACGGCGCGGGGGAATCAACGCCCGTGCTGTCTCTCGGTGAGCAAAGCCTGGCCATCGACTGTGTTCTCGAACGGTGGGAAGTGTCGTTCTTTGTGTGCACGCGCTGTCCTGTGCGGGTCGGAAGCCGAACTCATTTGCGCCGCGCGCCTCGCCAACGACGAAGACCGTGGCCCTTTTGGAGGATATGAGCCGATCGAATTGGCGCTGGCTTCGCCGCCGGCCCAGGAACGAGCCGATTTATGAGACTCGTACCGTGGGTTCCGTCTGGGTAGCGCAGCGCTTAGTCGGCGTCTGGTTTGCGTGTTCCTGGAGAAAAGAAGTTGGCCTTGGTGATCGTTTCATCGACGCGGAACTGGTGGGCGTAGCTCGGCGCGCTGCGCATGCGACAATCACCGCGCTCGCAGGAGCGACAAGTGGTTCCCACCGGGACCGCCATGCGCTTTGGGTCGGCAAAGGGCATGTCGTCCGCATAGGCGAGGCGCGTCGCGTCTTCGGCGAGGCACCCAAGACCGATCGAGTAGAGAGTTCCGCGTGCAATACTGCCGCCTTCGCGCTCCGAGGAGACCTTGGCGAAGGTAAAGTGGGTGCTGCCATCTGGAAAGACGGCGTATTGCTTGGTGATGATGTTCGGAGAGAGGAACGCAAGGTGGGCGGCCATCTTGGGGCAGCCGCCTTCGCGTGACGGGAAAGCGATACCGTCGCCCGCGTATCGTTTGCTGATATTTCCGGCGATGTCGACGCGCAAAAAATGAAGAGGCACACCCGGTCTTTTGGGGTCGCCTAGATTGCACAGACGATGCGCGACGCTCTCAAAGCTGCTGTCGAAGCGAGTCGCGAGGAGTTCGACGTCGTAGCGAGTCTCAACAACGGCATCATAGAACTGCTGGTAAGGGAGGAGAATGGCGCCAGCAACGTAGTTGCTGAGGTGGATCTTGATGAGTTTGACCGTCTCCGGCGCCTCGTTTTGGGCGAGTTCTTCGAGGATGGGCGTTCGTGGATCGTCTTCTTCAAATAGTCGCAACGCGATGAAGTGAGCCAGGCGGAAACGCCGGCGATGCTCTCTCAGGTGAGGCGAGAGCGTGAGTGTTCGGTTTTTGGGATCCCAGT
>JBLHKB010000104.1:0-15373 GCA_047619315.1 Polyangiales bacterium | reverse complement strand
CGTGGGTGCTTCGAGTAAAGGGGAGGGCGACCGAGGGCGTCATACTGCGCCAGGATGGCGGCCCGGAGCTGCGTCACCTGATCGGCTTGGTATTGACCCGGCAATACACAGAAGCCCTGGGCATCGATCTCGCTCGCACACGCGTCCGTGCGCTTCATCTCACTCCGCACATTCCTCGGTGGGGAGGGTGAGTTCGACAAGGTGTGCGCGCGCGTGAGCATGAACGACGCCGATGGCTTGGCGAAGCCCAGCGGCGCTCTTTCGGTCAACGGGACCACGATGGGTGTAGGCGAGGCCTTCCCGTTCGAGGAAAAAGCGAGGCTGTTCAGAGACAAGTTTCGCCTCGACCACGACTCCACCCTGCGGTCCCTCCAAGTCGTAGAACACCACGGAGTCACCAGGGCGCACGTTCGTCAGGACCCACTCGGAACCAAGCTCCGCCACTTCATCACAGAGCGCATGCAGCGCTTCCGCCTCGATGCCGCTGGGAACGACTCTGCGCTTTGCGCCGGACGTAATATTTGGGGTGCGCGAGTCGCTGGAGTCAGCCTTGTACTTGTCCGGGCTGCTCGAAGTGAGGGCAAAGCCAACCCAGTCGTCGTTGAGGATGGGGCGAGCGGCCTTCGACGCGAGCGCGTAGAGCCAGTCCCACGTTTCTTCTAAGTCTCGCGCCGACCATCCTTCGCACGAACGAATCATGAAATCCGCCGGGTCGTATTCGATCTGGAGCTCTTTTGTGCGTTCCAGAAGAGCATCGGGCAAAACGATGCACTTGAACGCTTTCACCGTATCGCCCAGCTCAAGAGACTTCTCGACGGTGCGCTTGAAGGAGTCCGGGTTGTCGCCGGGCAGCCCAAGGATGAGCTCGATATCGAAGTCGAGGCGCCCTCGCATCCGCTCAAGCACCATCTCGAACTTCTTCAGATTGAAAGGCCGGCCGAGACGTTTGAGGACGTCTTCATCAAAGCTCTGAATGCCGACGCTCGCCTGAACCTGCCCACACCCATCAAAGAACTTCAGATGGTGCTCTTCCAGATAGGTCGGATAGAGATGCCCGTGCGCGATGGAATCGCGAAGAACGCCCACGTCATTTTCGGCTTCCACCAGGGCGCGAAACGCACGGGGGCTCAAGTTGAACGCAGCATCCAAGAAGAAGATGTTGGGAACGTTCGCGCGCTTGAGCCCTTCGAGGTGAGTGCGGAGGTAGTCCACTCCATGCACACGGTCTGACTTTTGTTCGCCCCATTGGCAGAACGCGCAGTGAATCGGACATCCGCGAAACGTCTCGATGTAGCCCGTCTTATGAAGAGGACCGATGTCGAGCTGGTAGGGCGAGGGGTAGTCATCGAGGACCGGTCGGTCGACGGTTCCGCTATTGCGCCAGAGGCCGTGCTGCGGGATGTCGAGGCCCTTCACGCGGCTCTTCCAACCAGGAGTCTGGTGCTCGCGGGCGAGTTCCCGGATCACTCCTTCGCCCTCACCGGTGATCAGCGCATCGAGACGGTCACGAAGCACATGGTAGAGGGGCAGGTCCAACACCGAGCGTCGTGCGGCTGGACCACCCGCCACGAGAGGCATGGACGGCCAGCGGGCGCGGATTCGTCCGCTCAGCTCCGCGAAAAGTGGGAGAGACCAGATGTACGTCGACAGCCCGATGAAGGTGGGCCCAAAGGCTTCCAGCTTCTCCATGAACTCGTCGGCGTTGTCGGTCCTGAGGTCGAGTAGAAGCACCTCGACATCCTCGAGGTCGGGCGCGCTTCGGATCGACGCGCGCAACTTCTCAATGCCATACGAGAACGAAAAGAACGTCCCGTTTGGATCGCGCCATTGCGCATCCATCGCCACCAGTGCCAATCGACGAGCCACGGCCAAACTCTAGCATTTTCGCGATAGACGTGCCGAGACACCGATTCTAAGCGTTCGGCTCAACGCCTCCGGCGACGCGTCTGATACGATGAAAAGGTGGGGCCCATCGACGTATCAGTGATCAGCGCGAGCCTGGGACAGTGGAGCGAAAAAGCAGCGGCGGTCACCCATGTGCTCCGTATCGCCGGTAAGCAGAGCGAAGCGTTGGAAGCGTCCGTGCGGCATCAGGACGGCACCTTCACCGGACATCGCATGATGATCGAGGGCGTCGATTCGTTGACGGCGCTGGCCATTCTCAACGTGCTCGGCTTTGATCTGCAGGGCTCGCTCATCGTCCGAGCAGCGAAGCTGTCGCAGGACCTTGTGGTGATCGGCGGGTGGGATGCAGGGGGAGAGGCGCTTGTCGGCAAGTTCTATATCAACGCGTCGGATGCCTCGCTCTCCCGCCGTGAGCGACTCGCCCGCGCCCTCGACCTGCCGGAGGAGGCCCATGCTCCGCACGTCATCGGCTTCAATATCCGTCATGGCAGGGTCGGCCCCGTCATTGAGGCCGGCCCCGTCATTGAAACGAAGGTCTACGACCAGCGAGCCGACTGCCCGGAAGAAGAGGTCCCGCCCTTCGTCGCTCAGCTCCAGGGCAAAGCCACTCCTGCTGGGCTCGTTCGCTCTCGCGTCGTCGCTGGCGGCGCCATCACCACGAAAGCTTGGTTCGTCGCCCCTCGTGCAGAGGACGCACCAAGCATTCTAGAGCGCCTCGAGGGCTTTGATGCCGAGCAAACCTACGCCTGCCTGCCCTACGCGCCCGGGCCGATCAAGAGCATCGGAGGTCCGCCGGATGGTTCGAGTTGGACCATCTACTTCAAGCCCGAGGGAGAAGGCGATTCACCCTATGCCCTCGAGCCGGCGGCGTGTTTTTCGATCGGCTCTTCGACGGGAAAAAGTGAGCTCGGTCTCTACATCACGCCAAACGAGCACGCGGCCCAGGCGTACTGCAGAACGGTCCGCTATGCGCTATCGTACCGAGTGCGCGAAGGGCGACCTGCACCCACGGAGATTGACGCATTGATGGCTTGGTCCCGACAGATTGTACAAACGCACGAAGTGAGTCGTTCAACTGATTCGTCCTTCGAGCTGTCCCCCATCGACTTTTCCTCCCCGCCCGAGCCTTGGGTTTGTGAGCCCAAGACGAGCCGCCCATGAGCAGCCCGGCAACGCTCCTTCCGGCGGGTCCCACGGATCGCTACTTCGACTACTGCCTTGAGCCGTATCGGCCGAGGACAACGACGCGTGGCAAAGCGCGCTCGGAAAACCTGCTTTGGCACGCCCTCGACCTGAGCGGCATGAGTGAAGCGCGGCCCGTTCTACTCGCTCTCCAAAAAGGGCTCGGTCGCGACATGACCGTGTGGGGATGGAAATTCGACGGCGACCAAAGCTGGGTCGAACTCTATTTTTACGACCCGCAGAGAGAAGACGCGCGGGCCACGGTGGCGGGGCTGCGAGAGATTCTCGCTCCCTTTCTGGCGCTCAAACCTGAGGTCCCAAGCTGGGTTCGCACGATGATGGTGAGCTTCGACCTCAAACCCTCGACCTTTGAGAGCGGCACCATCGAGGAGATCAACGTGTACCTCAACACGGGCACGGACGAGCACGCCGGGCGCTCCTACCGCGTGGGCGTTACTGATGACGCAGGCAAGACCGGCGAGCCTCAGCTCGACAACACGTACCGCTTCTTGCCACCCAAACAAGAGATCGACACCGTTCTTTCTCTTCTTCAGAGCAGCATGTTCATCGACTACGAGGCTTCACCCACGGTCCTTTCAAAAGTGTTGATGCCGACCCTCTTTGCCTGCAAGCGCATCTGCATCGCAAAGAAGCGCCACAGCGACGGCGTCTACTACTCCGGCATCGACATCGACCAGCTGCTCTGGTTTTTGAAGACCTTCGAGTACCCCGCGCCGATCCAAGAGTTCGTGCGCCGCCACCGTGCGCGTTTCGATCACCTCTGCTTCGATGTGGGAATCGATACACGTCAGAACGCGGACAAGAGCATTCACTACCCCAAGTCCAGCTTCTACGGGTCGCTCTAATGCAGAGCTACAAAGGGCGCTTCGAGCCCACACGCTTCGAAGACTTGACCGTCACCATCGACTTTCGCTGCCACAGCGCGTGTCGCTTCTGCATCGTCCAGGAGGGGATGAACTACTTCAAAGGCGTCTCGCTGGAGCGCTTTAGCGCAGCCGTTGCCGACAATACGAAAGCGCCGCGCTACCGCCGTGTGACCTTCACGGGCGGTGAAGTCGCCCTCGACAAACGCCTCTTTGACTACATCGCTGTGGCGCGCGAATCCGGCAGCTTTGACCACATTCGAATCCAGACGAATGGCCGACCCATGGCCGACGAGGCCTTTACTCAGAAGCTCGTCGACGCTGGCGTGGATGAGTTCTTCGTCTCCCTGCACGGAGCCGACGCCGAGGTCCAAGATTATACGTCGCAGCGCGAAGGGTCCTTCGATGAAGCGATGCGAGGGCTGAGCAACCTGCGAAAGCACGACGTGGTCATCATGACCAACACCGTGCTCACGACGATGAACGCGCACCAGCTTCCGGACATCGTCGAGACGGTTCGAGCCATCGCGCCGACGCGCATGGAGTTTTGGTACTACCTGCCGATGGAGGACTACGGCGACAAGCTTGGGCTGCTTCCGACGATGGAAGACCTCATTCCGCCGCTCAAGGAGGCCATCCGGCGGGCCAAGGACTACGGCTTCGGAGTCGTCGTCAAATACGTGCCTCAGTGTCTCCTCGGCGAACACGGCGACGTCGTCGACAACACCCAGCCCGACGTGGTGATCGTCGAAGACTTCTATGAGGTCTACCCGCAGTTCGCCTGCCTCTACGAGGCCAAGTGCGAACACAGCGAAACCTGTCTGGGCCTCCACTATCCCTACATCGACAAGTTCGGCTGGGAGAAAGACCTTCTTCAGGCGGTCCCGCGGACCACGCCTTGGCGAGAACCAGAGTACGGACTTTCGCTTCCCTCGGACGACCCCGGCGGCACCGAAAACGAACGCACAGAACAGCCCACTTGGCGCCTGCTCGTGGAGGGCGTTGCCGAGGCCCACGACATGAAGTTGGCGTCCGTAGTGCTAGACCGGCGGCGTTGCGTTTACCGCTTCGAGTCCATGGCCACCGAAGCGAGTAAGACTGAAACAAGCACCGTAACCAGCGTGGACTTGGTGCTCACCGCCCGCAGCCCTGAGCGAAAAGCCCTCGCGCGCTCGGCATCATTCAACATTCACTACCGCAACGTCTTCGGTGATGTTGCCCCGCTCCAAGCGCTCCTTCGTTCGGCCATCGAGCAGATTCGCGCTCGGGATGGCGGAGAGCTCATGCTCGATGAGCGAAAAGGCCTCGTCGGTCCCGAAGCGTTTCGTCGCCCGAACAAGTAGCTCCGAGCAGCTCCAAACAGGATCGTTCAGCGCATGGCTGGGGCCATGGCGGCGGCGCGGGGGTCGGCGTTCTGTGGGGGAGGCAGTCGCGCATCCCGAAAATAGCCGCCCACGAACATGCGCAAGCCGGGCTTCTCTTGGCGCCAAACGGCATGCCAGGTTCGCTCATCCAGGATCACCGCGGTTCCCGCCGTCCAGCTCAGGACCTGCTGGCCCGGCCAGTCCTCTCGGACGTCTCCGTGTTGCTCGATGGCATCTTCTTCCCGGCGCGAGTGCACCAAGAGCTGCCCCTGACCCGGGCCCACATCATCCAGGTAGACGAGTAGGTTCAAGCGCTGCGCGGGTCGGCCCACCGGGGTAAAATCAGGATCGCGACGCTCTTCGTCCGGGCCGCCGCAGTGGTGATGCCAAGGTTTCCGCGCTCGCGATTCATCGGAAAGGCAGCCTCCGATGACGTCGACCTCAAAGTCTTCGCCGAGGCAGCTGCGAAAGAGGTCACGGACTTCGGGATGCAGAAAGTTTTCTACGACCGTCGGCGCAAAGTCCGCCAGAACGGACCCCATCTGCAGACCGCTGGACGTGATGCCCGACCCCTCGACGGCCTGCTGATTCCAGCCTTCTTGGCAGAGCGAAGGTCGTCCTAGGGCCTCATGGAGTGACAGAATGCCAGCGCGTGCTGCCTGGACAAACTCTTCCCCATAGAGCCCCGGATAGACCACGTAGCCACGGCGAGCCAAACTCTCTTGGGCGGCGGCCAGACTCTCCTGAGCAGCAATGGACACGGCTGATTATAGCATCTCCGAAACGATGCGCGAAGCATCTGCGTCTGCGAACTAACAGCTTCCGCAGGTGATGCGTCCGTCGTCACAGATCAAGGCGTCAGTGTCCGCTGCACCACATTTGACGTCGCATGTTGCAGTCTCCGCGCACTCGATGTCGCAGGAGGTCCCAACACATTTGAAGTCACAGTTCGCGCTGTCGGCGCAGGTCATCGATCCGCCGTCGCCGACTTCGACCTTGCACTCAGAGTTTCCGGAACACACTGCGCTCGCAGGTCCGTCCGCCTTAAAGTCGCAGTTCGATTCGCCCCGGCATTCGAGAGAGGCGCCATCGAGGACGTTGTGTGCTTTGCAGTCGGCGTTGTTGTTGCAGATCAGAGCGGCGACGCCCTCGCCGCCCTGATTGATTTCGCAGCGCGAGTCGCCTGAACACAAGAGCGGACAGGTGCCCGCGGTGTTGCATTGTGCCGTGCAATCGTCGATGCATTCGCAAGCGGAGGCGGTGCATTCGCATTCGCCAGGCCGACATTCCGGCAGCGCAGCATCATCCGCACACCCTGGCCCCAACAACGAGATGAGCAATAGAGACGAAGCGAGGACGATTCGAAGTTGCATAAGCAAGGTTCTCACGCATTTCGGCGTCGAGCCACATCTGGGTTAAGAAACGAGCTTTGCGCACCACGCGAGATCACGGGCGGTGCCTCGCGCTTTCATGATCGTGGCGAGGTCTTCGGCGCTCGCGACGCAGATGCCTTGGGCCTCGTCGTGGCGTTCCCAGGCGTCGGCCCAGACCATCGGCGACTCATACGTCAGGTCCAACAAAGGCAACGTGAGGTGATGTCCGCGCAAGTAGATGCGTCCTTGAAGTGTGTCCGTGGCGAAGGGCGGCTCACCGAATTCTCCCAGCTCTGCCAGGCGTAGCCCTTGGCCATGAGCGCGCTCGCGATGGGGTCCAAGGACGAGAACGGAACCACGAAGTCGACGTCATTGGGCACCCGGGTCTCGCCGTGAAGGAGCCGCAAGGCGACGCTGCCCACGAGCAACGCCGGCGCACTCTGGGCCACCCACTTCGCGACCTGCAGGTGATCACGCATAGCGTTTGAGGACCTCTCGGTCGGGGTCCCAGTCCGCGCCGAGAGTTCCGTCCGCGTGGAAGACAAGCTTCTGAACCACGTCGGAGGCGTGCTCTTGTTTACTCGCATGTCCTCAAATGTGCATGCGACGTTCCAGTAGTAGTAACCGTCGACCATGTGGAGGAGCTTGAGCTCTTGATGGACGCCTTCAAAGAGGCCCTCGATGCCCACGCGGCGTTCTTCGACGAGGGGCAAGGTTCGGTTGGCTTTGTAGGTGTCACCGAGGCGGGAGAGTTCGCGAAAGACGACGTCTTTGACGCCAAGCTCGGCGGCCCAGCGAAGATTGGACATCACCGTCGCAGCATCGTCGACGCCGCCGTGTTGGACCACGCAGACCAAACGCACATGAGAGAATGCGTGAGCATCTTGCACGACCTGCTCGAATACAGCCTGTTCAGCCACAGCCACGTCTGGACGAAAACGCATGATGGCGTCGTTTCGATCTTGCTGGTTCGAGTGGCGGGAAAACTCCACGCGAGACACTTCGCGCAGAAGTGGAAGAAGACGTTCCGCGGTGGTGCTTCGCGCGAGGCCGGCGCCGTTGGAGTAGAGAACGACGTCACGAATCGCGCCGCCGCTCTGTCGATGATCGACGATGGTGTTGATGATGCCTTCGAAGAAGTCCGCGTCGTCGGTCTGCTCCAGACCCGAGAGCGACAAACCCATGAGCAACGTGCGGAGGTCCGAGAGCGCCTGGCGAAGCTGACGAAAGTAGGTCGCACCAGGTCGAAGGGAGGCACTCAGACGCTTCTGCTCGCGGTGCTGAAGTGTCTCCGAGCAGAAGATGTACCGACCCGAGCAAGGACGAACAGACGCGAAGGGCGTGAACGTGAGCGCCAGCGAGAAGGAACGAACAAGCGTATAATACACACTTATTATCACGTCAGGCAAAAGGTCTCTCTGAACGTGAACAGCCGTTGATGGTGATGTCGTCGCAGGACGTGTTTCCAGTCTATTTGCCGTGGCACGCGACATGCAGAATGGCCTCCGATGACTTCAACACGCTCTTCTTGTCTTCTGGTTGGCCTGCTCTGCGCTTTTAGCGTGAGCCAAGCCGCAGCTCAGTACCCAGAGCAACAACAAGCCCAGCCTCAGCCTTCGCAGGTGCCCTACCCACAACAGCAGCCGCAACAACCCGGGCAGGTGCCGGTCACAAGCTTGATCAACCAGCCTACCTCGCTGCATGGGCTGCCGGCTCAAGAGCCAGTCGCCTCGCCATCCGTTGCGCGGGCCGGCGGTTTTCGCCTCAACATCCAGGGCTACGCAGGATTCGCGGGAAGCGGCACAGCGTTCTTCGACGGTGAGGAGTTTGGCAGTTCCGATCTAGCGCCAACCTTTGGGCTACAAGTTCAGGGGCTGTTGCCCATCGGCGACTATGTCCTCTTGGGCCCCGCGCTCTCGATCCGTTCCGGAATAGTGGACGGTGCGGACGAGCGCTTTAATGTCATTGGGGCCGACTTTGCCTTTGGGGGTCACTACGCCATCGCACTCGGCGACTCGCTGGCCATCGACCCCTACGTGCTCTTCACGCTCGGACTTGCTGTGATCGCTGACAATAATGCGTCGGCAGAAGACATCGAGCTCGGACTTGGGTTTGGATTTCGCGCCGGCGCGACGCTCTGGTTCGCCGACGCTCTCGGCGTGAGCTTTGGTCTTGGATACCAAAGTGCTCACATCTACCCAGAGAGCTTCGGCGACGAGAACGCCCACGCACGATTCCACGAGATCGGTATGGAGCTTGGACTCGCGCTCCGATTCGGGGAGTAAGGCGCACCTCAGCACATTGGGTTGAACGCCAAAAAGAGCGAGCTCAGCCCGAGACCGGCGGGCAGCTGGGTTCGCTCATTCTGGCGCGGGTCTTCGAACACGAAGAACGCGTCATTTGTCTGCATCCAGAGCTGGTCATCGTGGAACTGGAGAAGCCGCTGCCCCTCGCCGTGCTCTTTCCAAAGTGTGGCCCCGGTCTCCAGGTCCATAACCTCCACCAGGTATTGGTCGGGGTGTCCGCAGTCACCGACGTTCGAGGAGTGGACGATGGCGACGCCGGCAGCCGCGAGGACGCGCTTTCCGTGCATGCGCCGGTGTCTCGCATCGACCTCGATGGACTGTGTTCCGTGGTGCAGGGTGCGCCCGCTCAACATAAGGTTTGATGGCCTATCGATGGTCGTCCACTGGCTCATGCCGAAGCCGATGCGTGCGCTCTGCATGGGTGGGTTCGGCATCACCCTCCGCGTCGAGAGATCCAGCGTGCGGTGAGGAGCAGGCTCGTTCCTTCTAGGGTCAAAGCGCACATAGGTCTGCCCATCGTGAACGCCCATGAAGACCCCGTAGAAGTCGTTTTGGCTCTCGTCGAAGCGCTCATCGCTCCGCACGACGCCATCGAAGAGGCTCCGCTCAATGACCCTCAGCGGCGGAAGAAAGTCGGCCTCGGCGGAGGAACTCACTGTGTCTACCTGAACAACTCGGTCTTCAGCGACGAAGGAAGGAAACATCGGTTCCGGAGACCCTGTGCTTCGACGCTGCTGCCTCGGGCCTGCAGGCACAAAGCGACCGCTCTGCCAAAGACCTGGCTGCGACCAAAGGAGCTCAGTTTCGGGATAACCCTCCGCTGGGTCTCCATCGCCAAGGCCAGTCCGGCCAAAGGCAACGAGGGACACGCCGCCCGCGCTCGCTTCGCGGTAGCGACGGACCAGCGCTGAGCCCAGAGCTTCGATATCGGCGCGAAGAGGCTCGAGGTCTTCGTCACTGAGGGCCCGTGGGAGGTTCGTCGGAAGGTCTTCGCAGAACAGCTGCGTAAGTGTGGTCTTTGCGTCTTCGAGCTGACCTGCCCGCGTTTGAGCGCAGGCCAGGTTGAAGCGCGCAGAGCCATAACCGGGCGCGTCGGCTGCGACGGCCGCAAAGGCGCTGGCGGCTTCCGCAAACTCGCCCCGGCGGTGCATCGCCAAGCCGGCGCGGCTCGCTCGAAGGTGCGTATTTGTCGGCGTAAAGGGCGAGGGATAGCCAATGTCGCAGGTTTCCTCGGGCAGCTCCGCCACAGGCGCTGGGGACGGCGTCGCTGACGCTGATGAAGCTGATGAAGCTGATGAAGCGGCTGGAGCCTCAGATGCAGGTGCGGCGGGTTCGTCCGAAGAAGATCCACAAGCGAGAGCGAAGAACAAAAGTAGTCGAAAAAAAGAGGCCATCTCGACAGAGGATATCAGCTTTGATCGAGGGCCTCGCCGCTACGCAAACTTGGGTAGGCCTGCTAAGAAAGCGCCGTGATTGAAGAGAAACGTGGCGAGTTCTATATTGGTAAAAAGTACGACGGGGAGGTGCTCGATGAGCCCATCCGATACGACTCGAAGGACCTGACGACGCATGGCGTATGTGTGGGGATGACCGGCAGCGGAAAGACCGGACTGTGTCTTTCGCTCCTTGAAGAAGCCGGCCTCGATGGTGTGCCGGCCATCTGCATCGATCCCAAGGGCGACCTTGGAAACCTACTGCTGACCTTTCCCGACCTTCTTCCCGCGGACTTTGAACCGTGGATCGACCCCGCCGACGCGGATCGCAAAGAACAGACCGTCCCTGAACGCGCCAAAGACGTGGCAGAGATGTGGAAAAGCGGCCTGGCGGATTGGGGCCAAGATGGCGCTCGCATTCAGCGCTTCCGCGACGCCGTCGACCTCAGCATTTACACGCCAGGCTCAAGCGCTGGTCTTCCAATATCCGTCCTCAAAGGACTCAGCGCGCCCAAGAGCGAGCTCGATGCCGAGGGTCTTCGCGAACGCGTTCTCGCGACGGTGAGTGGACTCCTCGCCCTCGTAGGAATTGCGGCAGACCCCGTTCAAAGTCGTGAGCACGTATTCCTATCGAACATCGTGTACCGCGCATGGGAAGCCGGCGAAGACCTCGCCATCGGCGACCTCATCCGCTCGATTCTTGAGCCGCCCTTCAGTCAGATTGGCGTCCTCGACGTCGAGAGCTTCTTTCCCGGAAAGGATCGTCAGTCCCTCGCTATGAAGCTCAACTCGCTCCTCGCCAGTCCAAGCTTTGCGGGCTGGCTCGAAGGCGAGGCCCTCGACGTTCAGAAACTTCTCTACACCGACGAGGGCAAGCCGCGCGTCAGCATCATGAGCATCGCGCATCTCTCGGAAGCGGAGCGAATGTTCTTCGTCACGCTGCTCCTCGGCGAGGTCGTGGCATGGATGCGTTCTCAAGCGGGCACCTCAGGGCTCCGAGCGCTGATCTACATGGACGAGGTCGTGGGCTTCTTGCCGCCCGTCGCAGAGCCTCCGTCGAAGAAGCCCTTGATGACGCTCCTCAAGCAGGGGCGCGCTTATGGCGTGGGATGTCTCTTGGCGACACAAAATCCTGTCGACGTAGACTACAAGGCCCTCAGCAACTGCGGCACGTGGTTCCTTGGCCGGCTGCAGACCGAACGCGACGTGGACCGTGTCATCGACGGACTCCAAGGAGCCGCTCAGGTCGCGGGTTCGACGTTCGATCCCCAAAGTGCTCGCGCGACGCTCGCCGGACTCAAGAGCCGCGTGTTCTTGATGAACAATGTGCACGAAGGGGCACCTCAGCTCTTCCACACGCGTTGGGCGCTCTCCTATTTGCGCGGTCCTCTGACGCGCCAACAAATCAGCAGGCTCATGGCGGACAAGCGAGCGGCCCTGACCAAGTCCGTCGTTTCCGAACCGGCCGCCCCTCCACAGGCGAACGCATCGGACACCATCATCGACAGCTCACCGCCGATCATGACGGGCGCGATGGCGACCGAAGCTGTAGCGGCGACACCTCTCACGGCGAACCCTCGACCCATCGTTCCCGAAGGAATTGACGAGGTGTTCCTCGATGCAGGCCCCGAGCTCGTTCCAGCGCTCCTGGCCTGGACGGACCTGCACTACACCAAAGCTCCTGCGGACTTAGACCACTGGTTTCACCCGGCGATGCTCACAAAGCTCCGAGACTGCTCACCCAGTGAGCTCTGGAAGGACTGCACGACATTTTCGGCGGATGTGCCTCTTCTGCCGGAGAGCGAAGGCGCCAGCTATGCAGAGATCCCCCGCGGCGCCCTCGGTAAACAGAGGCTTCGCTCGGTCACGGCAGCCCTCAAGAGCCACTGCTACAAAGAGCACCCGGTGATCATCGGCTACTGCAAACCTCTCAAGTTCTGGTCTCGCATCGATGAGGACCGCGAAGAGTTTGGTCTTCGTCTAAACGAGGCTGCAAACGAAGTGAAGCAAGAAGAGGTTCAGAAGGTCCACGACAAGCACGCCGCGCTCATCGCCAAAGTCGAAGCAAAGATCGACAGGGCAGAGGCCAAAGTGGACACCGAAGAAGCGCAGCTCTCCGCTCAGAACATCGACACCAGCGTGTCCATCGGCACGGCTGTTTTGGGCGCGGTCTTTGGCCGTGGAAGTGCGAGTGGTCACGTCCGTCGAGCCGCGAGCAGCGCCAAACGCGCCGGCAAAGTGGCGAAGGAAAAGAAGGACGTCGCTCGGGCGAAAGAGAAGCTCGAGGACCTTGTGGCAGAGCTCATCGCTGCTCAGGCCGCTGGAAACGCTGCACTTCAGGAAGCTGGATCCGAACCGCTGCCGCAGGTTGAAGAGAGACGTATTGCGCCGAGGAAGAGCGACATCGGTGTTTCACGCCTCGCCTTGGCGTGGGTGTCGCCCTCACGTTTCACGACCTGACTTGCAAGAGCTATTAGTCTTCGTCAGCGGGGATCGGTATACTCGTGCCTATGAACTCGCTCTTACGCCTCAGCCTTTGTTCCGCGCTCTTGTTTAGTTCCGCATGCGACTGTGGCGGAGACGACGCCCTAGACGCCGGCGCCGACTTTGATGGCGGTCCCAACTTCGATGGCGGTCCCAACTTTGATGGCGGTCCCGGCTTCGATGGCGGACCCAACTTCGACGGCGGACCCAACTTTGACGGTGGACCCGGCTTCGACGGCGGCATCGTCAGGGCTGATGTTGGCCCGGACTTCGACGGTGGACCCGACTTCGATGGAGGACCGGGCTTCGACGGTGGCCCACCGGCTGTCGATGCTGGATGTGTCATTAGCTCCTGTGGTGGTCGCGTCACCGAGTGCAGCGACTGCATCGACAACGACGGCGACGGACGCACCGATTCGCAGGATCGAGAATGTCTGGGACCCTGCGACAACACAGAAGGACCTGTCCTTCTCGCCGGCGTAGGCGGGGAAGGCGGCGGACCCTGCCTCTCCGATTGCTACTTCGACTTCGGCAACGGGTCAGGCAACGACGATTGCTTCTGGGACCATCGCTGTGATCCCCTCGCCGTTCAGCCACGCGTCGATCCTGAAGGCGGACGCTGTGAGTTCGACGAATCCAGGGTTGGCAGCCGAAATTGCCCTGACACCCAGTCGGAGCAGTGCCTAAACTTCTGCGAGCCTCTCACGCCCAACGGCTGCGACTGCTTCGGCTGTTGCACCTTCGACGCCCTCGAAGGTCGCGCGCAGGAGGACGGCGGCGAATGGGTTTGGATCGGCTCGCGCGATGAAGACACCGACGAGGGCTCTTGCACCATCGACGATGTCGAAGACCGCGATGCTTGCCGTTCATGCACACCAGTGATGGGCTGCTTCAACGACTGCGGTCCCTGTGAGCTTTGCATCGGTCGCGACACGCTGCCTCCAGAATGCTTCCCTCCAGGTGATGCAGGTCCTGGATTTGATGCAGGTCCTGGATTCGACGGGGGTCCTGGATTCGATGCAGGTCCCGGATTCGATGCAGGTCCTCCCAGAGATGCTGGTACGCCACCCCCTCGCTGCTCACCGGGCACGCAAGCCTGCGGCCTCCCTGGCGATCCAGCGTGTGGAGCCGACTTCTACTGCGTGACCGGCTGCTGTCAGTCGATTCTCATCTAGCCTTCGGCGTCCGTGTGCCACACTCCCGCCCATGCGTGGTGCTATTGCAACGGGAAACCCACACACCACGGAAGCGGCTCGCCTCGTTCTCGAGGCGGGCGGCAACGCCGTCGACGCTGCCGTCGCTGCGTGTTTAGCATCGTTCATTGCTGAACCACTGCTCGCGAGCGCGGGTGGTGCCGGCATTCTCTGCGCGTCCATTCCGGGTGAGAAGCCAGTGGTCGTCGACTTCTTCCCCGCGATGCCAGGACTGAACGCCAAACCACACGAGCGTGATTTTCGCGCGGTGGACATCGACTTCGGCTCGGCCATCCAGACGTTTCACGTGGGCCGAGCATCCGCTGCAGCTCCATTGGCCCTCGCCGGTCTGGCCCTCGCCTCCAAGCGGCTAGGGAAGATGCCGCTGAGGGAGGTGGGCGCTCCAGCCATCGAGCTGGCCAAGCGCGGCGCTACGCTGACGCCTGAGTCCGCGTACGTCTTTTCGCTGCTGTGGCCCATCAACCGCATCGATGACGCGACCACCACCGTGTACTCAAAGTCAGCGCAGCCGCCAACGGCCGGGTTCAGCAAACCCATGCCTGGCCATGCTGAGCTTTTGAGCGCGTTTTGCGAAGAGAAGGCCGCCCCAGACTACTTTCAGCAGAGGATTCTTGAGCACTTCGGCCCCCAGGCTGGAGGCAGCCTGACGCCTGCAGATCTCGCATGCGAACCCCAGCTTGTCTCTCCTCGAAGCGCAGAGCTGGCGGGTCATACGCTGCTCTTGTCGCCGCGTCTCGGAGGTCAACTCCTCGCGCTCATCGCAAAGACCCTCGCCGCCACGGAACCCGCCCTCGGACCGGAAGAGCTTCGGCGAATCGCCAGCGCTTGCCGGGATGGTTCGCGCGCAAAAGGGGACGAGCGCGCTCTGGGAAGCACCACGCACATCAGCGTCGTCGATGGAAAGGGCGGCGCGGCGAGCGTCACGCTCACGAACGGCGAAGGCTGCGGTTATTTGGTCCCCGGCACCGACGTGCAGCTCAACAACTTCTGCGGCGAAGAAGATTTACACCCCGGTGGCTTCTTTGCGCACGCGCCCGGAACGCCGCTGCCAAGCATGATCGCGCCCACCATCGCACATGGTCCAGGCGGCCAGGTTTTGGCCCTCGGTAGCGGCGGCGCGAACCGCATTCGAAGCGTCGTCGCGCAGGCGCTCTACCGCGTCGTCGAGCTCGATGAGTCCCTCGAGTCCGCCATTCTGGCCCCGCGTGTTCACGCCGAAGAAGACGCT
>JBLHKB010000103.1:0-15405 GCA_047619315.1 Polyangiales bacterium | reverse complement strand
CATGCCTCGAGGCGGCCGAAGCCACGTCACGCTGGCGTCATCGTCGGGGCTGAGTAAATCGCTCTTGAGTCGCTCTCAAAGTCGCTCGGAGCTTCGGGAACGAGCGAACGTCATTCCGAACGTAGACATCGTGGAACCGGAGAATGAGAAAAGGCGGCGGCTCATTGTCGGCGCGCTCATCGCGATAGCGGCGGCGGTTTTCCTGCTCTTCGCGGTCCCATCGGACTTGGAAACGAACGCTGGCGCTGGTTCGAATGCGGAGCCCGCTGGGCTTACGGCGGTCCAACCCGAAGTTCCGGCGCCGAGGGTGGAACTTGTTGAGCCTACCGCCATCGTTGAACCCACCGAAGTCGTTGAAGCGCCTCAAGTTGAAACTCAGGTCGTGCCGACAGCGGCCGCCGCTGCATCCGAGAACCGGGTCGTGAACACTCCGCCGAACACAATGGCGCGATGGGGGCGAGGTGCACCTCGGGCCCAGCAATCGCCGATGCGTCCCGACATGGACACACGAGTCCCCGACACCGAACGCAGTGTTCGAACACGTGGAGACTCGCAGCCGGAGCAGGTTGGAGGCGTTCTTCTCGACACAGGCGGTGAGGATGATACCCGGCTTCGTCCACGCACTCGAAGCCAAGGGGCCGTGCGAGCCGGTGGGACGTTGCTTGCCGAATAGTTGCCCAGAGGGACCATGAGAATCTTTCAAAAGAAACGAGTCGCTGTCGTCGCTGTGGCGCTCTTGGTTTTGCTCGCCCCGCGCGCTGAAGGCACGGCACAAGACGGCGCCGTGCTGGTCACCGAAGGGGTGGGACCACGTGCGGCGGCGGGTCTCCGACGTGACCTCTCGCGCCGCTGGAACCGGCCGGTGCTCGCGTTGCACGAGGCTGGTGCCGCCAACGCACCTCACTTCGTGAGCGTCAGCGTCAGCGGAGGCCACGTGTACGTTCAGTATCGGCTCGGTTCGACGATTCGAAACGAGCGCGCTCGCGCCGGCGCGCGGCGTTCGCTGCTGTTGCAGACGGTCATGACCGCCGTGGAAGGTTCGGGACTGAGCACCGGCGAAGCACTCGCGACGAGTGAGTCTGACTCCCCGCGTTCAAGAAGCAGTCTTGCGGAGCCCCGAGTCAGGCCGAGTAGTCCCAGCGCGATGATTGGCACAACTCTCCTCGCCCTCGATGTGGAGTCAGTGCTGCGTGGCTCACCGGCCACGACGACGAGTATGCGCACGGACGACGGGATCCTTCTGGGCTTGGTGGATGAGTCATCGTCTTCCGGGCGAGTGCTTCTGGCGACGGAGGCAGACCAAGTTGCAACACGCGTTGGACGCGTCCGCGCGGAGTCCGCCGGTGGCGTCCTACTGGCTATCGAATGACTTCTGGAGGCCACATTGCCCAACGCTAAATACCCCACTAGATGTCGGTTTGAAGACAAGCGGATCGCCGCTAGGAGAGATTGATGAGAAGAGTTTTGATCACAGGCGTGCTCGCCGCGTTGATGTTCAGCATCGCGCCCGTCACGCACATCAGTGCCCAGGACGGGCCCGGAGCCACGCAGGAACGCCTCGCTCGCGAACTTCGCGAACAAGGAGTCGAGGCCGCGCGTACGGGTGATTGGATCACGGCGAAGGACCGCTTTCAGCGCTCCTACGACTTGGATCCACGAATTCTGACCCTCTACAACCTCGCCGCCGCTCAGCTCAACAGCGGAGCGCTGGTTGAAGCGGACGAGAATTTCCGACAGTTTCTTCGTGCGACTGATGACGGGAGCCACTCGGAATTTCGTGCGGAGTCAGAACGCTCTCGAACGGCCTTGGCCGATCGCATCTCGACGCTCACGCTCCGCGTTGAGAATCTCGGTTCCGGTGACCGAATCGAGATTGGTGACCAGGAATTCGTGCAGGCGGCGCTCGGCGCCGAGCTTCCGATGAACCCCGGGTTTCATCGTGTGGCGGTGTTTCGTGATGGAGCTCAGATCGCCGAAGAGACCATCACACTGACGGAGGGAGCGAGCAGCAGCTTGAACATCGACATCCCCGTCGCTGCTGCACTCACGGTTCCGACGGCTGCAGAGACTGCGGCGGCGAGCGAAGCGGTGGCGGAGGGGAGTTCAGACCCTCTCGCGGCGAGTTCCGATGAGGGCGGCGGCAATGGGGTCTTGATCGGGGTGATCGTTGGCATCGTGGTCGTCGCAGGGCTGGTAGTGGGCGGTTTCTTCCTCCTTCGTGGTGAGGATGAGGAGCCGTTTCAAGGGAGTATTGGCACGGTGGACTTCCGATGAGCGGTATAAGAATAGGCGGCTTCGTTCTTTGTTTGGTAGGCGTCTTTGCTTGCGGTGATGACAGCTCCGTGACGGACACCGGAACACCAGATACCAACGAACCTGACGTGAGTGCGGCAGAGGACACAGGTGCAGACGTGGCGTCTGCGGCGGTCTGTCCGACACACCTTCAATTCGTCAACGTGCGCGCTGAAACGCACAACGATTTGGGCTGGACCGGGTTTGGACACGGCCTCCGTCAGAACGATGGTTCGATCTTTACCGTGGAGGTCACCGACTGTGACGAAGATTGTCGTCGCTGCACGGTGAGTGGTCCCGTGAGCAACTTGGGGGTGGATAACCGTCGTTGTCTCGAGGACACCCGCATCGTCTGCGCGTCGGATTCAGAGTGCGGCGCGGGCGGACGTTGTCGCTATGTTCAGGGGCCACCTTTGGCACTGAATATTCTCGGCCGAAACCAGTGCCTCCATCTCTACTTCGATCCGGATGAAGAGGGTGGGACCAGCGTTGAGGGCACAGTGAACCTGGAGACGGGCGCGGTTAACTTCAGCAAGTTCATCGTTCGAACAACGGACAACAACAGCGCAGGTGTTTGCTCTCAATGCGTGGGCGACCCAACGCTCAACGATGGCATCGCAGGAGGCCAATGCGCCAGCGGTGTGGATGGCTTGCCCACGGACCTTCTCGGCGAGCTCGGGCAGCCCTGCGACGCGAATGGTTTCGGGAGCGCGCTCAGCGGCACCTACAGCTACGACTGCCCAATCTCCACCGTGGAGCCGGGAACGGACTTCAACGTTCCCGGGATCTCGACGTCCGGTGTTCGCTGGACCCTCGACGGCACCCGACCTCAATGCACCAACCCTTTGGTCCCAGAGGGACTGCCCTGTTGGTGTGGAGTCTGTGAAGATGGCGTGACTCCCTGTCACTCCGATGGTGAGTGCAGCACCGGAGGCTGCGGCTTCTGGGGCGGTCCCGAAAGCGGCCAGATTCCGACAGCTCCGAATACCTGTGACGGCGCATGCGAGTGGGACCCTGAGACATCTCGTGGAAGCTGCATGTCGACGGCGGCGCCGATTGTCGTTGGTTGCTTCCCGGCTGCGCCAGGCTCCGTCATCGAAGCGCGCGGTAGCTCGGAAGTGCGCGGTGATGAATATTTCGTGACGCTCACACAGTTTGCCTGTCTGGGCCCTTCGGCGACGGCCGCTTCAAACATGAACTTGGGCTATCCAGGCCCGGCGCTCTACTCACAGCAGTACCGCGTCATCCCCGAATTCCGGACGGAGTAGCTTGATGATTATACGAAGCCTTTGGATCGCGTGCCTCTTGAGCGCATGTGCAACGGACCTTACGCAGGTCGTCATCAGCGTGGATGTCGCTGTTGGCGTGCCCTGCGATATCGACAGTATTTCGATTCGACTAGAGAACTCGGGCGTCGTCGAGACTCTGGACGCTGATGCAATGACCAGCGGGTTGCCTGCAACCATCACCGTCCTGACAGACGGAACGGACGTGACGGACATCGTCGTGTCTGGCGAGTTGGGTGGCGTGGAGGTCTACCGTGCGTCCTCCCGTGTAACGCTGCGTGAGGGCGAGACACTTCATCTGCCAGTTGTCCTAACGGATGAGTGCTTCGGCGGTGGATGTGAGATCGATGGCTCTTCGCTTGCCGTCTTTACCGAGGTTCCTGCGGCTCGCGGTACACGTGAGTGCGTGGCTTGCACGCCTTCGGACCCTCCCGTCGAGGTCTGCAACGGCCGAGACGATGACTGCAATGGCATGACCGACGAAGACGTGTGCGCGGACTTGGTCGAGCGCTACGACGTGGTGGACGTGACCGGCGCCGAGCCCTTCGTAGATGCCTGCACCATCCCGGGCGATGCACGCGGGGTCATCTTGATGGGCGCCAACGAGTCCGAGGCGATGGCGCCGGAGGCCGTCATCGCGGCACTCGCTGACTTCTCCTTCTCCTTCTACGGGGAGCCCGTGAGCAACCTGTGGGTTGGCGACAATGGCTACGTCACCTTCGGCGACGCGGCCCCGAACGCGACGGAGCCGATCCAACCCGGCAACTTGGAAGGAACCGGCGTACCTCTGGGTGCCTTGATTCCATTCTGGGAGCGCCTTGAGACGCGAGACTCAGGCGTCTGCGTCACGCTCAGCGACGCTACGGACCGTGTTGTCATCACTTGGAAAGACGCGTGCTTCAGCCCTTGCGGAAGCGCCGATCGTCTCACGTTCTCTGTGGTCCTTGAGGGCGGTTCGGACCGAATCCTGTTCCTCTATGACGAGATGATCGGAGGCGACTCAGCCCGCGCGAATGGCAGCAACGCGTCGGGCGGGCTGACCAGCAACACACCTGTGGCGTCTCGAAACTGCGTAGCGAGCATGTGTGGCTCCGACGGGATCTGTGAGTCGGGCGCCAACATGGGAATGCCATGTGGTTTCAATCCACTCTTCTCGAATGACGGTTCGAGCGCTGTGCCCAGCACGGAGTTCTCGCCAGTCACCAGCGACTAGTCTCTTCAGGAGCGCATGAAGTTGACCATGCGCTCCGCGAGCTCGGGGCCGGCGTCTTCTTGCAGAAAGTGACCGCCGCGAACTCGGTGATGCGGCTGATTCGCGGCACCTGGTACGCGGCGAATCAGCTTCTTCTCGAGACCTCGCGTGATGGGGTCTCCGGTGGAGAAGAGCGTTAGAAACGGTTTGTCGAAGCGAGCCAGACCTTCCCATGCGGCGGTGTTGGGAACGTGGGCTGGGTCTTTGGGCGTGAGCGGTACAAGCGCTGGCATGGCACGAGGACCCGCCATGTAGCGTTTCTGCGGAAAGGGAGCGTCGTACGCGCGCCGCGCGCCTTCAGAAAGCGGAAGCGCGGTGCCGCGACTGATGACGCTTGAGCAGACAAAGCGTGGAACATGAAGCGCGTAGGTCTTCCAGGTCAGAAAGACAGCAGCTTGCATGAGGCTGGCTTTGTTGAAGCGGAGTGCTCTGCCGGTGGGCAAGAATCCATTGCCGACCACGACACGCGCGAAGCGTTCGGGTTGCTCTCCGACCATGCGGAGCCCGATGAGCGAGCCCCAGTCCTGGACGAAGAGGTTCACGTTCGTGAGCTCGAGTTCATCGAAGAGCGCGCCCATCCAGGTGACGTGGCGCTCGTAGGAGTGGTCTCGGATCTCTGCCGGTTTCGAGGAGCGCCCGAAGCCAACGAGATCCGGCGCGATGACTCGGTAGCCCGCGGCGACGAAGACCGGGATCATCTTTCGATAGAGGTACGACCAGGTCGGCTCGCCATGAAGAAGCACGACGACTTCACCGTCGCGGGGTCCTTCGTCGACAAAGTGCATCTTGAGCCCAGCAGGATCCACGACGCAAGAATGCGCGGCGTAGGGAAAGTCATCGAGGGCATCGAATCGGTCCGTGGGCGTGTCGTAGAACTTCATGCGCTACGGCCTTCGATGTATCGAGCGATGAGGCTGCGCGTGGAGTCGTCGTGGGGAGAGGTCTCGCCACCTTCAAGCTCGGCGAGGATGGTCATCGCGAGCTTCTTTCCAAGCTCGACGCCCCACTGGTCAAATGAGTTCACGTTCCAGACGATGCCCTGCACGAAGATCTTGTGTTCGTAGAGCGCGGTTAGGGTGCCGAGGGATCGGGGCGTCACCGCGTCGAGAAGAAAGGTTGTGCTCGGTCGGTTGCCCGGAAAAACGCGGTGTGTGACGCCAGCGTCGTCGAGCTTGGGGTTCGCTTCACGTACTTGTTCGGCGTCGCGGCCGCGCATCAGCGCTTCGCTTTGGGCGAAGAGGTTGGCCATCAGAATATCGTGGTGACGCCCCTTGGCGTTTTGGCTCTTGATGGCGCCGACGAAGTCACAGGGGACAAGGCGCGTGCCCTGATGAATGAGCTGGTAGAATGCGTGCTGGCCGTTGGTGCCGGGCTCGCCCCAGATGATGGGGCCGGTGACGTAGTCTTCGATGAGCTCGCCTTCGCGGGTGACGCGCTTGCCGTTGCTCTCCATATCGCCTTGTTGGAAGTATGCGGCGAAGCGATGAAGGTACTGATCGTAGGGTAGGATCGCGTGCGAGTGCGCGTCCCAGAAGTTCGTGTACCAGATGCCCAACATCGCCATGAGCACGGGAATGTTCGTCTCCATAGGCGACGTGCGAAAGTGTTCGTCGGCGACAAAGGCCCCTTCGAGGACCTCGTCGAAGTTGTCAGGACCGATGGCGAGCATGATGCTCAGGCCGATGGCGCTCCACAGGCTGTAGCGGCCGCCCACCCAGTTCCAGAACGGGAACATATTGTTGGGATCGATGCCGAACGCTGCGACTTTGTCTTCGCTCGTGGAGAGCGCCACGAAGTGGGCGCTGACGGCGGACTCATCGCCGAGCTTCTCGATGAGCCAGGTGCGTGCGCTCGTCGCGTTGGTGATGGTCTCGATGGTGGTGAAGGTCTTTGATGCGACGCAGAAGAGAGTCCGCTCTGCGTCGACGACTTTCAGGACTTCGGCGAGATCGGTGCCATCGATGTTGCTGACGTAGTGTGGCCGAAGACCGTCGACGAAGGGCTTGAGCGCTTCGGTTACCATCACGGGGCCAAGGTCCGATCCGCCGATGCCGATATTGACGACGTCCGTGAAGGTCTTGCCGGTGTGACCCGTCCGCTCACCGTTTCGAACGCCTTCACAGAACGCTCGCATCTTCGCGAGGACTTGGCGCACGTCGGGCATCACGTCCTCGCCATCGACGTGAATGGCGCGCTCGGAGCGGTTGCGCAGAGCCACGTGAAGGACGGGGCGGCCTTCCGTGAGGTTGATGGGCTCCCCGCCGAACATCTTCTCAATGAACTCCGGCACCTTCGATTCGTGGGCGAGGTTAAAGAGCGCGTCGAGGGTCTCATCCGTGACGATGTGCTTCGAAAAGTCGGCGATGATGCCTGGTAGCTCACGCGTCAGGTGGGCGGCGCGACCGGGCTCCTTCTCAAAAAGCTCGCGCATATGAACGTTGCTCATATCGCTGCGGTGCTGCTCGAGTGCTTTCCAAGAAGGACGCTTCGTGATGCTCATCGGCGGAGACTAAAACACATCGCAGAAACACGCACGGCCGGTTTGAACCGGCTGAATTTATGCGTGCTCGCTTGTGCCCGCCGGCCCCGCGCTATTCGCCGACTTGAATGCCAAGTTGAGAAAAGAGGAACGCGAAGACGTCCGTGTACTCTTCGATCTCTTCGCTCAGCGCCGTGCCCATTCCGTGCCCCGAGGTCGCGCTGGTGCGTAGAAGAATCGGCGTGTCACCGGAGTTCGCGGCCTGTAGGCGAGCGGTCATCTTTCGCGAGTGCCATGGCTCCACGCGGGGGTCGTTGGCGCCCGTCAGAAAGAGCGTCGCCGGATACGCGGTTCCGTCTGCGACGTTGTGGTAGGGCGAGTACGCTCGAAGCGCAGCAAAGTGATCGGCGTTTGTAACCGTTCCAAACTCGCTCACGTTGAACGCTCCGTTGGGAGAGAGCTCTACGCGCAGCATATCGTAGATGCCGACGTAGGAGACGACCACGTGGGCCAGATCGGGGTTCTGGACCATCGTCGCGCCCATCAAGAGCCCACCGTTGCTGCCGCCGATGATGCCTAGGCGCTCGCTCGAGGTGTAGCGGCGCTCAATGAGGTGACGAAGCACGGCGGCAAAGTCGTCGAAGACGTTTTGCTTGTGGGTCAGGTTGCCGGCTTCATGCCAGGCCGCGCCAAACTCTCCGCCGCCTCTTAGGTTGGCGACGACGTAGATGGCGCCGTTGTCCATGTAGAGGCTGTTGAGCGGACGAAAACGAGGGACGATGTTGACGCCGTACCCGCCGTATCCGTTGACGACGCATGCGTTCGTGCCGTCGAGCTGAGTTCCGCGGCGCATGATGATGTTGAGCGGAACCTCCGTACCGTCGGCGCTCGTCGCCATCTCTCGGCGAACTTCCCAGGCGCTGCTGTCGACGGCGCTGGTCTCGCGAAGTGGGGTGTCGCTTACTTCACCACTGGCTGGGCTGAGGCGCTTCCATGCCGACGCTTGCACGAAGGACTCCGTGCGAAAAAGGATGGAGCCATCCGAGAGAGTGGTCATGTAGCGAATCGCGCTGACGGGGGAGAGGCTCGGCGCGGTCTGGATCCGTCCGCGATGATCATAGAGACGCAGCTCGCTGGGCCCGCCGGTTTGATACGTGACCACCAAGCGGTCAGCCGTCGGGACGACCGTCGGGGGTCCCCAGAAGTCCGTGACGATGGTGTCTTCACCCTCCGGGATGACGAGCGTTGCTCGCTGGAGATTGGGGCGTCGCGCGGATGTTCGGATGATCTTGCCGCGCGGTGCTTCGTTCCGTGAGACGACATAGAGGTCGTTCTGTGGACCAAAAGTGGCTTGTACGACTTCGTCTTCGAAGGTGCTGAACTGTGTCCAGCGACCGTTTGTTTGACGCATGTACATCGCGAACTCGCCGCCGTCGCCGTTCTGAACTGTGGCGAGCAATCGTCCGCTTGCGGCGTCGAGCTGAAGTTGAATCTCGGCGATGCGTGGAAAGTCGCGGCCGATCTCGTAGACGTCTTCGCTGACGGGCTGCCCGATTTGATGGCGCCAGAGCTGCTGGTAGAAGTTCGAATCCTCTGCCGGGCGTTCGTCGCCTCGGGGATAACGCGTGTAGTAGAAGCCCGAGTTGTCGGGAAGCCAGGCCAGGTCGCCGCCGGCGGTGCCGCCATTCACGTACTCGATGACCTCGTCCACGCGCTCGCCGCTCTCGACGTTGAAGATGTGAACATCGCCTTTCTCGCTGCCGCCGCGCGAGAGGGAGACCGCGAGAAGAGAGCCATCGAGGGAAGGGATGAACCAGTCGATGGCCACCGCTCCGTCTGCGTCCATCGCGGAGGGATCCACAAGAGTGCGCGCTGAGTCCGCCGCGTCGAGGGAGTCCATCACGACGATGAAGGGCTGTTCAGCGGGAGGACGGTGCTCAAGGGCGAAGAGCTTGCCTCCTTGCTCGACGAGCCCTCGGTGCGTTCGGCTCGGCGCAGCGAGGATTTCGTGGACGCGAGCTCGGATGGCGTCGATACCAGGCAGTCCAGCGAGGTGCGCGCGGGCGACCCGATTTTGACCGTCGTTCCATGTCTGCACGTCGTCGTCTTCGGGATCTTCGAGCCACTGATAAGCGTCGACAACGCTGACCTCGTGGTAGCGATCCGTGGCGGGGCGCAGCTCGGCGACGGGAGCTGTCTCAGGCGACACCACGAGCTCTTCAGCGGGCGTGGTCATCTCTGGAGCGTTCGGTGCAGGAGCCGTCGCGCTGGAGCTGCCGCAGGCGGCAAGAAAAAGGAGACATGGCAGACGTTTACTTCGCATGATCTTCGCATATCGCGCCTGCGTCGCGGGTGCACCCCGGCTTCGCTCTACGTAGGGATGCGGCTGTCGGAGAAGAGTTCACCAAACGAGGTTAGGTCTCCTTCGAGAGTACCGCTCTTGGTCTGCGGGAGGAGAAGGACGGCGCGGCCCGGGCCGACGCGAATGTTGCTGAGGCGAAGGGCGCCGTGGGTGAGCCCCTTGGCGTGGAGCGCGTCGACGGCGGATCTGACCTCGCGCGCGACACGGAGCCGCTGCGCAGAACTTAGTTCGGCGCGCAGCAGCGACTCACCGCGTGGTGACTCCAACACGGCACGTCCTCGCTCGTCGTCCACGTCGAAGACCGCTTGAAGGTGTGGGTGATCGACCTTCGCGAAGGAACGCAAGAAGTGGCTGCGCTCTGCGTCGCACGGTTCGACGCGGACCGTTCGGCCAATGAGCGAGTCCTCCGCCAAGAAGGCGCCGCCTTCGCGCGCCTCGATGAGAACGTATCGCTCTGTCTCTGGCATGGGTGCGACGGGTCGTTCGGACGGTGCTGAAGCGCGCTTGCCGAGCTCGACGGCGGCCTGGACGGCATCGTGCTCGGGGTCGCGCCAGTCGATGGTGTCCATGGTTTGCAGCACGGCTTCGACGCTCGGCGGTCGGACGTCGAGCTCCTTGGCGAGGAGTTGCTCAAAGAGCTCATCGAAGCGCGTGCCGACGGAGGGGCGCAGCTCGGAAACACGCCGAGGCGTTTCGTTGAGGTGCGCGCTCACAAAGTCTGTTCCCTTGAAGGGGATGGTTCCTGTGAGCATTCGAAAAAGAATGATGCCAAACGCGTAGAGGTCTGTGCCGGCGCGCGGCTTCTCCCGGCCGGTGATCTGTTCCGGTGCCATGTAGGCGAGCGTCCCCATCATCGCCCCCGTCAGCGTGCTGCTTTGGTCTTGAAGGTGAGCGACGCCGAAATCGCCAATCTTTACGTCGCCCGTCGCCCCGAAGAAGACGTTCGCGGGTTTGAGGTCGCGGTGGATCACACCCCGGCGGTGAACCGCTTCGAGCCCTTTGAGCATCGAGAGGGAGACGCTTCGTGCTGTCTCAAGGGGCAGCCGCGCGTTGTTCTCGAGGCGATCCTCGAGGGTGCCGCCGGCCATGAACTCCATGACGAGGAAAGGGCCATCTGGGTTGAACTCAAAAACCCGAACGACGTTCGGGTGGTGGATCCCCGCGGCGACATGAGCCTCTTGGGCGAAGCGCCGGTAGCTGTCTCGTCCACGGGCGCCCGCGGCGACGTTGAGCACCTTGATGGCAACGGCACGTTCATAGAAGCCGTCGTGACCGAGCAGAACGCGGCCACTTCCGCCAGCGCCGAGGGTTCGTGCGATGCGGTAGCGACCCGCCAAGAGTTCGTTGGCTTCGCCGCCTTTGGAGAGTCCCGCGAGGCCGCGTTCGTCGCCAAAGGCGCTCTTGAGAAACTCAGGCACGGTGAGGGCAGCCTCCTCGAGGGGGATTCGCGAGAGCGCAGCGCTCGCGGCCTGGTCCATATTGAGTGCGTCGAAGCACGCCACGAGGAGCGGAAGGGCGGGCGCTTCGTACTCGGGCGACTCCGCCGCACGTTGCAGCGCTCGCGCCGCGTGGTCCCATCGCGCGAACTTGACGAGGATCTGCCCGAGGCGGAGGGCGGCGTCTGCATCGCCTGGGTCTTCTTTGAGACAGCGTTCGTAGAGCATCCCCGCTTCTCGGCTGCGTCCGTTTCGTTCCTCGCAGCGCGCAGCGTCGGAAAAGTCGCCGGCCCGCGCGAATAGACGCGCAGCGTTTTCAAGGTCACCCGCCGCTTCACGTAGTCGCGCGGCGTCGCCGAGGCGCCCCTTCGACTCCGCGAAGCGCGCCGCTTCCAACGCGTCGTCCGGTCGACCGGCCAAGGTGTCGGCGAGGGCTGCATGGATGTCGCGAGCGTCGCCTTCGAGAGCGCAGCGGTAGGCCAGGGCGAAGAGCCCTGCGTTGCGGGCGATCTCGGCGGCTTTCTGCCACTTCCAGACGGACGCCAAGAGTTCCGCGGCTTCCTTCGGTCGGTCTTGCCCCAAGAGAATGGCGGCGGCCTCTTCGTAGCGCCCTTCTTTTCGAAGTCGCTGGAGCTCGACGTCGCCGGAGTCGCTCATCGAATATCCACGGCGTCGACGCTCGGGCTCAGAGCAGATTCTGCGCCCTGTGCCGTTGCGTTCATTCGCTCTCCTCGAGCGTGTTCTCATCGACGGCGTTCTCATCGACGGTGTTCTCATCGACGGTGTTCTCATCGACGGCGTTCTCATCGACGGTGTTCTCATCGACGGCGTTCTCTTCGAGTGCACTCGTCGCGGCGTATTGTTCGGCCCTTGCTTTGGAGCTCCCACTCCCTCGCGCAAGAATCTGTCCGTCCACCAGCACAGCTACGTGAAACGTGCGCGCGTGGTCTGGACCGCTGGTTTCCAGAAGCTGATAGCGCGGCGTCATGGACTGAGTTCGCTGCATCAGCTCCTGCAAACGAGACTTGGAATCGCGCTCCGCGCTGACATCTCGTAGACGTGAATCGAAGAGTCGCCGAACAACCTCACGGGCTTCGGCGTACCCCACGTCCAAGAGCACAGCTCCAACAAGCGCTTCAAACGCCGAGCAGAGGAGTCGCGCTTTCTCACGGCCTCCGGAACGCTCCTCACCTTTTCCCAGGCGAAGCGCTGTGCCGATCTCGAGTTCGTCGGCGACGGATCTCAACCCCGCTTCGCAAACGAGCTCAGCGCGCAGTCGAGTGAGTTCCCCTTCGGAAGCTTCCGGGCGTGCGGCGAAGAGTAACTCCGCTGTGATCATCCCTAGGGCAGCATCCCCCAGAAACTCAAGCCGTTCGTTGTCGGCGTTGATCTTGGCGTGTTCGTTGCGAAACGAGCGGTGAGTCATCGCCGTGAGCAGGAGCTCCTGCGAATTGAAGGTGTACCCCAGGGAGTCTTCGAGGGGGAGCGTCTTGCGAGTGGGTTCCGTGGGCACGACTGGGCAGCCTAGCAGGTCGCTGGGCTGGTGGAAGTGCCGGCAGTATCAGGTTCGCGTCGGCAGTTGAGCGCGGGACGCGCGGCTCAGTCAGTAGGCAGGCGCTGTCGTAGTGTGGCGCTGAGACCCGGGCGGTCGTCGGGCCCGTCTCCGCGCTCAAAGAGCAGGTCTAGCTGGTGGTGTTGAGCAACCTCTCGGGCGATCGTGATGCCGAGGCCTTGGCCCTCTGGATCTCGTGAACGGGCCTCGTCGGAACGAAAGCGGGGCTCGCCGAGTTTCCCAAGGTCTTCTGCGCTGACCCCGGGCCCATCGTCGAGCACTTTGAACTCCCAGCGCGTCCCGGCGCTGAGCACGACTGCGACGTGGCCTCCTTTGGACCCATGCCGGACCGCATTATGAACGAGGTTGCTCATCGCGCGTTCTATAAGCGTGGGGTCTGCGGTGATGCACAGGGCTTCTTGGGGGACCGCGTGATTCAACGCGATGCGCTTTGCGCGCGCGATGGGCGCGTGCCGGGCCACGACGCGCTCGACGAGCTCTCCAAGGTCGACGTCGTCGACCTTGCGAACAGGGATCGCGCCTTCTAGACGCGCCGCGGTGCTCAGGTTCTGCAGGAGTGAAGCAATGTAGTGGGACTCCTCAAGCGCCCGTCGCGAGTCTTCGCCGGACTGCACTTCGTCGAGGTTGATGAGGTGGCCTTGCAGAACCGTGAGAGGAATCATCACGTCATGCATTGTATTGGCGACGTAACGCGAGAGCGCTGCGTCGCGTTTCGCCAACGCTTCGACCTGGGCTTGGAGCGCTGCACGATCGGCTTGGATGACCTGAGAGAGCTCCGCGATCTCATCGTCGCCGGCTTCTTGAATCGAAGCCGCGCCTTCGACGGCGCGACGAAGCCGCCGGATGCGGCGGACCATCGGGCCCGCGGCAAGCAGGGCGATGAAAGCGGCCACCAGCGCAGGAACAAGGGCCAAGAGAAAACCAAGAGCAGGCTGCGCTGGCTCGCGGCGTTGCATCACGATGACGCTGCAGCGTCCAACGCCCACTCGCAGCGCGAGCACGCGCCGCTCACCATTCGCGCTGACGTGCGACGCCGAATCGGCTGCACGGAGCCCTTCGGCGAGTTCGGGTTCCAAGGGACGAAACCCTGGCATCGAAGGAGAGAGATCTTCGTCGTAGAAGCGAACGCGTGCGCGTCGTCGACCTCGGCGACCTCGCGGACCGCGCACGTGGCCGTTCTCGCAACGATCTTGAAGTGCGGCGTGCTGATCACGTGCGGACTCGACCATCGCCTCGATGGCGACGGTGTGAGCGAACCATGCGCCCGCAGCGTAGACGAGGAGGGTGATGGGGATGACGGAGAGCGCGAGGGTGAGCGCCAACTTGCCGCGGAGCTTCACGTGTCCGCGCTCGTAGTCTCGAGCTTGTAGCCGATACCCCAGACCGTCTTCAGCTGTGTAGCGGCGTCTCCGAGCTTCTTTCTTAGACGGGAAATATGGACATCGAGAGTGCGCTGCCCTCCATCGCGGCCAGGGTCCAGGGCCGCATCGACGAGGGCCGCGCGGGTCATGGCGGAGTCGGGTCTACGCATCAGCGCCAAGAGGATCTCGAACTCTGCGCTGGTGAGTTCGACCTCCTGGGCGCTGACGCTGACCTGTCGAGCATCTTCATCCAGGGAGATGGCGCCGACAATAAGTTGGCTCGTTTCGCGCTCAAACTGTGGACGGCGGAGTCGTGCCGCGACTCGAGCGAGAAGTTCTTCGGGCCAGAAGGGCTTGGTGAGATAGTCATCGGCTCCGAGCTGGAGCGCGCGGACTTTGTCGGCGGTGTCCGAACGGGCGCTAAGAATGAGCGCCGGCACATCCGAGCGCCGCCTATAGGCTTTGAGAATGTCGAGGCCATAGGTGCCCGGCAGCATGAGGTCGAGGACGACGAGTCGGACGTTCGTGAGGTCGGCGTCACGCGCCTTGTCTCCGTGGCGAAACCACTCCACGCCATAGCCCGCGCCCTCGAGAGTTTTCACGATTTGTGCGCCAAGCGCCTCGTCGTCTTCCGCGAGGAGGATCGTCACGACAGCACGTCCGAGAGCATCGGCCCTCGCCCTTCGCGCAGCTGGATGGTGCGCTCAACGAAAACGCGCAGGAGCTCTTCGAGGGCGCGGGCATCCGCATCGGAACCCAGGGCTCGCAGGGACCGAGCCACGGCCTCGAGGGTGCAGAGGCGGCCTTCTCGTCGTCCCTGCCTGAGTGGATAGGCGGAAGGTGCATCCGTTGGGAGCGAAACGAGGGGAAGGGCGAGCAGAGGAAAGCTCCGCGCGTGGGCTTTGGCCCGTCGCCATGTTCCGTCCACCACAATGATCGGCGAACCGGCATCAGCGGGCGAGAGTTGGCGTGCGGCCCCCGGAAAGAGAAGCAGAGCGCCCGCTGGGGTGGTCTTGGGTCGTCCCACGGTCCACGTAGCGCCGAGGGCGGTGCGTGCGAGCCACCCCGTGTTGGTGGTTCGGCGTTCCTCTTCGGCATCGACGACGAAATGAAAAGGAGAAGGTGGATTCAAGTGCGGCAGGACATCGCACATGCAGGTCGTGAGGCGTGAGCGACAGGTGATGCACCGCGCGCCGCGCATACCACGGGCCCCTTTGGACTTCGAAGCTTCTCCGCCGCGTTGCTTAGTCGTCTCCGTCATTTTCGGCCAAAGCGTACTCCATTCGATTCCCCGCCGCATGGCGGCATTGCAGGCCGACACGGATGGCTGCTCGTCGTGGTGCCGCCGCCCGCGTGGGGTCACG
>JBLHKB010000102.1:0-15426 GCA_047619315.1 Polyangiales bacterium | reverse complement strand
ACCCCCCCAAGCGCGAGGGCGCAGCCAAGTAGCAGCCGCGGTGTCAACGCATGTTGATCACGGGGCCCAGCGTTCAAACGTTCCGCGCGGTCGCGAGAAACCAAAATTGCAAGTTCATTCATCGTCGGCGCACTTTCTGCTCCACGCCGGAATGTGTCAACGAACCGGCGGTCTTAAGCGCTGGATCGAACGGGTTTCCTCAGAACTTAAGGTAGGCGAGTGTAGCCACCTCAACCGTGGAGTTGTTCCAACGCGTACTAAAGCTCGTCATCCTATCGATGAAGGCGAAACTCTGCAGTGGTCTTCATCCCCAGACGCTCGTCCACGACAAAGCGAGTTCCAGGGAGCCGTCTGGAAACTCCATCAGACCTGGCTGTTTCGCAGCTTTCGCTCCACGCGAAAGAAACGCGATGCGATGAACTCATTCTCTGGTTCCGACTCGTGCGCTTGCTTAAGATAGCGCCACGCCGTTTTCCAATCACCACGATGGGCTGCCGCGATGCCTTCTTTGTATTGCGCCAACGCGTGAGGCGTTTGAATCGGCACGTCGTCGTTCTTTTTCTTCGCGGGAGGAGGCACAGGTGCCAAAGCACGATCCATCGCCCTGCCACTGAGCCGTGTACGGCCGCTCTGAAGCGCCTCGTCGTAGGCCGCGCGCAGCTTTGTATCGGTCAGAACCTGGTAGGCCTCGCTCCCACGTCGATAGATGACCGTCGCTTGCTCCACCCGCACCTTACCCTTCCCAGCGTAAATATCTGGGTGATACTTCCGCGCAAAATCCCGAAACGCCTTCTTGATGGCGGGCAGGTCATCACGGTCATCGAGGCTTAGCAGCGTGTAGTAATCGAGGTCGTCCAGCGACATGACCGTCAGTCTATCTCATCGGCGTAAACTCTGGGTCGAGCGATGTCATTCAAGCCGGAGGACTAGCCGAGAAGAGTCTGCTGCCTTGCGCGCATCATCTCGATGTCCGCTTCGCTCGCGCCGCCCATGAGCTTGATTCGAATCGTCTGCTCTTTGCCTGTGTCTGTGTCGACGGCTCGGACGTCGAGTGTTCCGCTGGCATCCAACTGAAACGCGACATCGATTTGAACCTGGCCCCGCGGAGCAGGTCGAAGGCCTGTCAGTTCGACTTGACCCAACAGCTGGTTTGAGTCGAAGATTTTGTCCTCGCCCTGACAGACGCGAATGATGACGATCTGCTGATCGTCGGAGGCCGTCGCGAAGCCGCGTGATTGCTCCGCCGGAATAGGCGCGTTCCGTCGCACTAGCTGTTGGCAGAAACCTCCGGCGGTTTCGAGGCCAAGGCTATGCGGAGTCACGTCCATCAAAACCGGAGGAGCGCGATCGGGAAGTGCGACTACCGGCTTCGGTGCGAGGGAAGAAAACTGGGAAGGCGAGCTGCCCTCAAAGAGGTCGAGGGGCGGCTCCGAGCGAATAAACTTGGCCCGCGTCGGCTCTTCCCCAAGCGGATCCAGATCGTCGGCGAGCGCTGGAGGCGGAGGAGGCTCGGTGAACGGACCTTCTTGAGTCGCGACCCGTGACGGGAATGACGGCGGGGGTGGAGGCGCGGCCGGTGGCCCTGGCAGCACTGACGGCGGTCGCGGCGCTGGTCCAGCCTGCGAAAGGAAATCGGAGAGATTCAGATCCACCTGTGAATTGTCGGCACGTGGCTCGCCAACGCTCAACGCACGCGAGGCGACGACGCCGGGCAGTATCTCGTTGCTCGCCTCTTCAAAGTCGAGGGAATAGTCCGGCTCCGAGGCTACAGATGTCGCGGTGGGAGCAGACGTCTCGTCGGCAAACGCCCCCATGTCGAGTCCATGGGAGCGGGGCTCAACGCTCGCATCACCTGGGAGCCGGCCCACCGGCGCCGTGACCTCAAGGTCGAGCGACGTGTCGGGAACAGCCGAAAGCGCATCTTCGTACGCCAGGTGCGGCTCAGCGTGGATGCGTGTGACAGTCTCCTCGTCGAAGGCGTGCGGATCAGAGCCCACCCCGAAGAGCGTGGGGGAAGCCTTTGGTTTACGTGAAGACTGTGGAGGTGGGGGCACCGCCGGCATGCCTATCTGCGTTCGCTTCTTTGCGCGCTGAGGCGGAGACACGATCTTGGCGAACACGGGGGGCGGTGGCGGAACAGGCTGGTTCGGGCGCACCGGCAGATCGCTTTTCGGGCCCTTCGGAGCTTCAACTTGATTCGTAGGCGCAAACGCAGGTTGGCGAGGCAGCGCGTCTTGACGTGCCTTTCGCTCGGCTTGAAGCGTCGCCAGTTTCTCCGGTGAGATCTTCTTCAACGCGACACGGCCAAGAGAGCGCGCGCGCTTGCGAGCACGGCCGCCAACGGCAAACCCGTGAATCGCCGCACCTTGAGCAACCACAAGGTCCGGGTCGATCTCGTCGCGGGGCTCCTTCTTGAAGAACTCGACGACCATCTGCCGCACCAAGGGCATGCGCGTCGATCCACCAACAAGGACAATGCTGTCCACGTCGGTGGGTTTCATACCCGCTTCACGGAAGGCGTCGTTGCAAACGTCAAAGCTACGCGCCAAGAGCGGCATGACCGATTTTTCAAGGTCTGCGCGCTGAAGCTCGAACTCAAGGTCGAGTCGTTTGCCTCCGGCTCCGTAGTGCAACTCTTCGATGGTGAGCTCAACAACCGGATCTCCGGAGAGCTGGCACTTCGCCCATTCAGCCGCCGCCCTCAAACGTTCATACGCTTGCCGATCCGCCCGAGGATCCCATTGATGTGCTTTGAGGAACGTGTCGCACATCATCTCTGCGATGAGCAGGTCAACATCATCGCCACCCAAGAACGAGTCACCGGCGGTAGCGATGACCTCGAAGACGTCATTCTCGAGATCGAGGATCGTGAGGTCGAAGGTACCGCCGCCCAAGTCGAAGACGGCCACTCTCTCGGGACGCTCCTTGCCGTAGCCATACGCAAGCGCTGCCGCCGTCGGCTCGTTGATGATTCGAAGAACATCAAGACCTGCGACGCGGCCGGCAGCTTTGGTGGCACTTCGCTGAAGCTCGTTGAAGCTCGCGGGAACTGTGATCACTGCGCGTGGGGTTGGCCCAAGGCTGAGCTCCGCGGTGCGTGCAACTTCGCGCAATACGAAGGCGCTGATCTCCGTTAGCGTATAAGTCTCGTTGCGAATGCCCACGACAACGCCGCCGGTGGGACTCTCGCGCAGCTCAAACGCGAAACGCTCCTGCGCAGTCCGCACTTCGGGCGAACGATACGGACGGCCGATAAGCCGCTTGACCGAGTAGATGGTGTTGCTGGCATCGAGAAGGCGACGCTCACGCGCTTCTTCGCCGACGAGGACTCCTCCGCCCGGCTTAAAGGACACGACGGACGGGATCAGCCGTTGACCGAGCTCGTTGGCGAGGACTCTTGCCTCACCACCGTCGGCGACAGCGACGACCGAGTTGGTCGTTCCTAGGTCAATGCCTAAAACTACATCGTTGCTCATGGCTCAACCTGCATACAGATAGGCATTATGGTAGTTTAAACCCGTCGTGCGAACCAAACTATTGGCGTTGATATCGTTACTGATGATGGTTGGGCCTCTTGCGGTCCTTCCTCAAGCGGCCCAGGCCAATGAATCCTCCGCTGAATTTTCACTCCACGTCGAAATCGCGACGGTCGATGGGGTCCCTGTTGTCTCTGAGGAGTGGATTGAAGCTCATCGACAGGCTGCAAACTCCATCTTTGGGCCGGCTCAGGTTCACTTCAACAGCATGGATGTGCACACAAACAACGACATCGCGGCAGATCTCGTCACCCGCTCTGATCGACACCGCCTGGGTCCCCTCGTCGACGCCGAACGTGGGGACATCCACATATTCGTCGTGCGCTCGATGACTGACGTTGACGTCGAGGGCCGCCTCCTTCGAGGCGTACACTGGCGCTCCACCCGCGGTGGCGGCTTCCGGCACTTTGTCGTCCTGACCACCTTGGCGAGACCCAACGTCCTCGCACATGAGCTGGGGCACTTCTTTGGCAACCCGCACAGCGATACGCCCGGAAACATCATGAGCTACCAGCGCGGCGAAGGACCCCCCTTCTTTGATGCGCGGCAGCTGCGCCGTATCCAACGTTTTCGTCAGCGCTTCATCCGCTCCGGCGAACTCCTTCCTCGCTGAGCCCATGCGCACCCTTCTTTATACACGCGGCCCTCAAGGCGCCGGGAAGAGCACATTCCTCCGCGACGCGGGTCTGAGCGAATACACGATCTCCGCCGACGCCATCCGCGTGATGGTGGGCTCACCGGTCCTCGGCATGCATGGGCTGCGCACTTTGCCGCAGATGCACGACGCCCGCGTTTGGGCGATGCTCTTCGACCTCCTCGAGGAGCGCATGGCCCGCGGCGAATTTATCTGTGTGGATGGCACGCATCGCGCCATGAGCGACACGAAACGCTACCAGGAACTCGCCTCGGCATATCGCTACCAAGTCGTTTGCGCGGACTTCGCCCAGACTCCGCTCGACACATGTCTCGAGCGAAACCTCCGCCGCGAAGAAGCCCGTATCGTCCCTGAAACGGTACTGCGAGACACACACGCGGCCTGTCTTCGAAGCCAGAACCCTGCCGGCATCACCCTCATCGACGGGACAAAAGAAGGCGCAGTCCGCGCCCTCGTTGCACTTCTTAGCGTGCCCACACGAGACCTCTCGGCATATGAGCAGGTGCTGCACATAGGCGATCTCCAAGGCTGCCACTCACCTCTCAAAGCGCTCGCCGGTGAATGGAGGGACGACACCTTCTACGTGTTCGTGGGTGACTATTGTGACCGCGGACCGGAGAACGCCGAGGTGCTGCGCGAGCTCATGCCCCTCGCAGCACGCGACAACATCGCTTTGCTTTGGGGCAACCACGAAGACGAGCTGCATCGATTTGCGCGGGGACTCCCAGCCGCCGACGACGAGTTTCGTGAGCGAACGGCGCCCCAGCTCATCGAAGCGGGGATCGCCCGAAACGACGTTGATGCGTTCTGCGACTCCCTCGTCGACGTGTTCCTCTACAGCTGGCGCCAAACCAAGGTCATGGTTTCCCACGGTGGCATGTCGACGGTACCGGAGCGGCCCGAACTGATCTCTTCGCTTCAGTGGTCCAAAGGTGTCGGAGGCTACACTGAGGACATCGGTGCAGCCTTTGACGCGCACGCTCCCAATGGCTGGTTTCAAGTTCACGGCCACCGAAACGCCCATGAGCGCCCCATCGCCGAATCTGCCCGTTCTTTCGTCCTCGAAGAACACGTCGAGAACGGCGGCTACCTTCGTGGACTACGCCTCGACGCGGACGGTTTCCATCCACTTCGCGTGCGCAACGATGTGATTTGGCCGGCCAAGGAGCGACTGGCGAACGGTATCCTGCGCGACACGCATCATATCTACCCGGCTTGGGCTGGCGAAAGTGATGACATCGACGCGGGTCTCCTGGCCTCACTCAAAGCCCACGACCTTGTCCTTGAGCGGAAGTCCGCGAGTCAGCCTCACATCAGCGCCTTCAACTTTTCCCGAGACGCGTTCTTCGACAAGAAGTGGGACGACATGACGGTCCGCGCCCGCGGCCTCTTCGTCGACACGGAACGCGAGAGGATCGTCGCGCGCTCCTACGAGAAGTTCTTCAACCTCGGCGAGCGTCCCGAAACCCAGGACGACGCTCTTCGCGCAAACTTTAAGTACCCCATCGACGTGTGGCTTAAAGAGAACGGCTACCTCGGCATCATCGGCTACGACGAGCACACCAAGGAGCTGGTCTTTGCGAGCAAGTCGAGCCTCGAGAGTGACTTCGCGGGTTGGCTTCGAGAGCTCGCGAAAGAGACCTTCGGCGAATCCGGCCTCGAACGTCTGCGCCGTTACCTTCGCGACTCATGCACCACCGCGATCTTCGAGGTCATCGATCCCATCCGCGACCCTCACATTATCGAATACGAGGCGCCGCGTCTCGTGCTTCTGGATCTCATCCGCCGAAACGAGAACTTCGAACGCGTCGATTACGATCAGCTCCAGCGTGCCGCCCGCTACCTGAGCCTCGGGGACAAGCCGGTGCCGGTCAAAGAGCGCGTCGCCCAGCTCAAGTCCTGGGATGCCTTTGAAGGGTTTCGCCAAGCCGCAGACGCGCCGGACTGGCTCTATCGAGGTCAGCCCCTCGAAGGGTTTGTCTTTGAAGATGCCGCTGGGTTCTTCGTGAAGCAGAAGCTCGACTACTATGCTTTCTGGAAGCGCATGCGAGGACTCGCAGTACGCATCAAAAAAACACGCGGCACATCGAAGGCGCTCGGCCGTGACATCAGCGAGCCACGCGTCGCCGCCTTTCACGCGTGGCTTGTACGACAAGCCGACGCAGTTCTCTCCGAAGACATCATCTCGCTCCGCCGCCGCTACCTGGCAGGACGAGAGGAGCCACAGACCACGCTCGTGACGAGCAAGCGCGACGAAGCCGAGCTCCGTGGTTATCGTGTGGCGCTGGAGAACCTGGCGAAGCGTGACGGCGTCATCCAAAGCGCCACCGCCAACGCGTTGCTCGAACGAGCCCTCGCGGACGACCGCATGATGGACGCTCTACGCGCCTCGCCGCTCCGCGTCGCTCTTGTCCTCGCGACCGATATTGGTGAGGTCCGACGAGATGCCGCCGACCGGTTGAACGTCGACGTCGACTAGAGCGCGCATGAAGGGCCTCTAGTCACTCCTGGTGTCACGTGAGACACTCCAACCATGAAGCCGCTGATTCCAGACGACGAATACGAGCGGCTCGCGGCTCTTCGTCGGTACCGAGTCCTCGATACCCTTCCGGAAGAGCGCTTCGACCGTATCACCCGACTAGCGAGTAGAGTGTTCGGCACTTCCATCGCTCTGGTCTCCCTCGTGGATACGGACCGACAGTGGTTCAAGTCTCGCATCGGACTCGACGCGAGCGAGTCACCTCGTGAACACGCCTTCTGTGCGCACGCGATCCATTTTGACAGACCCATGGTGGTCAACGACACCCACGAAGACGAGCGCTTTCGCGACAACCCCCTCGTCCTTGGGGGACCAAAGATTCGCTTCTATGGCGGGGCGCCTCTCATCACGCCCAATCGAAAACGGCTTGGAACACTCTGCGTCATCGACGAGCAGCCACGTGAAATGAGCGTCGAAGAGCAAGAGATGCTCGTCGATTTCGCGCGTATCGTGGTCGACGAGTTGGAGTTCCGACATGCGGCCGCAGAGCTCGACGCTCGCGTCGAACAGCTTGAACTCATCGAAGAGATCGGAGAGATTGGACACTGGCGACTCGATGAGAATGGCGATATCCACTGCTCGTCGCACGTTCAGAGACTTCTCAAATTCGACCAAGAGCGCGAGGTGATGACGCTTGAGGAATTCCTGTCGCATGTGTCCAACGACGAGCGCACTACTGTCCGCGAAATGCTCGGCCCCGGTGGGAAAGGCGGCCCTTTCCGTTCACGCGTGAGAATCGCCGACTCCACTCGATCCGTCGACATTGTCGGGCGCCGCCGAGGCGCGAACGTGATCGGAGTCTTTCAAGACGTCACGGAGCAAGCGAGTCTCCAGAGGCGCGTTCGCCAATCCGAGAAGATGGCGACGGTGGGCACCCTCGTGGCTGGCATCGGACACGAGATCAACAACCCGCTCTCATGCATCAAAGCAAACGCCGATGTGCTCATGGAGGAGCTTGAAGAGCTAGCCGGAGTAAGTCCATCCGCGCGTCTATCCGAGCTCCGCGAGGTCACAGAGGATATTCGCGATGGCAGTCGCCGCATTCATCGAATCGTACAGGGCCTACAAACGTTCTCGCGCAGCGCCGACGCCCGCCACGAGGTCGTTGAGCTTGAGCGCGTGCTGCGCACTGCCGGGCGCCTCTGCATTAACGAGGTTCGGCACAAAGCATCACTGGTTTTCGATGTTGTCGGCACATCACTCGCGCTGGGAGACGAGTCTCAACTTGTCCAAGTGTGCGTCAACCTTTTCACGAACGCGGCCCATGCTATTTCGCCCGGCGCTGCCGGCTCCAATAAAATCACTGCTCGATGTGGCACCACGCACGAGGGAGGCGTCTTCTTCGAAATCGAAGATTCAGGGTCTGGAATGTCGCCTGCCGTCGTCGATCGCGCATTCGATCCATTCTTCACCACCAAGGCGAAAGGAGTCGGCACTGGGCTTGGGCTCTCGATCTCTCACGGCATCGCTCTGGCTATGGGTGGAACGATCGACGTGCGCAGCGAACAAGGCGTAGGGACATGCGTGCGTGTCCAGCTGCCGCAAGCATCGCTTTTGCCATCAAGCGAAGCCGCTGTCGTAAAAAGTGACACGCCTGCCGGCGGGTGCACCCTCGCAACGGTACTTGTCATCGACGACGAGCCTGCCGTGGGAAGGGCGCTCGCGCGGGTTCTACGCGGCTACTCCGTTGTGGTCGAGGTAGATGCCCTGCAGGCACTCGAACGCTTGAAGGAAGGGGAAGACGTCGACGCGATCATCTGCGACTTGATGATGCCTTCGATGACCGGTGCGGATTTCTTCGCCCAGCTAAAAGTTGCGCGACCAGACCTTCTCGGCCGGATAGCCTTCGTGACGGGCGGGGCATTCACGCCCGAAGGTCGCGACTTTTTCGAGCGCGTCAGCGTTCCGGTCCTCACGAAACCCGTCGAACTCAAGGAGCTCCGCGCGCTCGTCGCGAAGCTAGCTCGTCCGATCTAGGTCGCCTCCGTCGAGCATGCTTCCTTCGGTTTGAGGCGGACACACGCTAAGATCGCGGAGTGCGCGCTTTCTCCCTGACCGCTCTCCTATGCGTCGCTTTCACCACCTCATCGGCCAGGGCGCAGCTTCGCCCCACGGGAGACGAGCTGTCTGTCCACGGCGGGCGAACACAGGGCAACGGTGAAGTCGTGGTCAGCGGTGGCGTGGGCTGGCCTGGGTTCTGGGTCGATGTCGCCCTCGCGCCCACTTCGCGTTTCAACCTAGGGTTCCGAGCACATGTGGATTACGGCGCTCTCGTCGGCACGCGCTCCGGTTTCGGCGGTGGTCTTTCGGTCCCCATGCGGATCCTCGTGTACGCCGATGGAAAAGTGGATGTCTCCTTCGTTCTCACACCCTTCATTGGGCTGGGAGAAGGCTCCTACGTCGGTCAGGGCGGCATCTTCGGTGATGATCTAGGCATCGCGGGTAGCCTCGACATCGGACCTCGCCTCTCGTCCCGTGTTTCGTCGATGACCACTCTCAACGCGGGTGCGTTTGGCACCCTCGGTCTGCTCTCCACACCCAGCGCAGACGACACCCACGTATTCGGCGCGGCGGTACTGATGGGGTCTATTGAACTCGTGATGAATCGCTCCACGATGCTCTTCGCCGAGGTGCGCGTCGGCTACGCTTTCGTGCCCAGTGAACTCTTCGGCAGCCCGCTCTACCTGCGGGGGTCCGTCGGCATGGCGTACCGGCTGTAGACCGCAGAGCGATCTAGCGCCGGTTCTTGCGACGGCGACGCGGTGGGTGCGACTCGAAGTGCGAGAGCAGCCAAGGCGGAACATGGTCTGCGGACATTCGGCGCATGGGATCTGCAGGCACGCTCGCCTCGCGCCACTCAAAATGCAAATGGGGCCCACGGGAGACGCCGGTGTTTCCACTCAACGCCACCACGTCACCGCGATTCACAACAGCGCCGGCCGCCACGCGTACTTCCGAAAGGTGCGCGTAGGACGACACCTGTCCGCCGCCGTGGAGAACAACGAGCAGGTTGCCGTAGCCAGCCACTCCATTGTCTGCGTAGAGCACCAGGCCGGACGCGACAACATGCACTTCAGTGCCGACTTCTGCGGTGACGTCTACGCCCCGGTGAACGCGAAAACGTGTACGTCCGGTGCCAACGCCACGACCAAAGCGACCACCCGCGATGGGCCAAGTCAACGGATACGTTGGCGGTTCAACGTTGAGCTGCTTGATGGCTTCGAGCCACTCGGGCCTCACCTTTGCGCGGATCGCCTCGGCAGCGCTTCGCAGCAGACCGAGCTCTAAGTGGTCGCGCCTTTGCCGCTCGAGACCCACCGAAACAGGAACGCGACGAGGACCATCGCAGAAGCGGCGGCGGCCACGTTGGCCACAGCGACGGGCATCCGGACGCCATTTGTCGACCACATGTTCCAAGCTGGACCCCGCCAAACGCTCGACTTCTTTCGTGCTCAACTCCAGTGGATGAGGCGGACGAAGCGCTGGGCTTTGGGGTACGACAACAGGCTCATGTGCCTGCGCACCGAGCTCCTGCGCAACGGGCTCCTGCGCAGCCCGCACCTGCGCAACGGGCTCCTGCGCATCAGGTTCACGTGGCTCGGCAACGCTCGACCCATAGGCCAAGCAGAAAGTGAGCAAGAGAAGGAGCGCAGCGCGAAGCACGAAGCCATGAAGGTACAACAGGTGCTGAACCTTCGCGAGTTCCGGACTCTATCGCGAGGCTACTGCTGCATCTGCGCCATGAGCGACATACCCAGCTGAAGCGCGCGGGAGTAGTCGCCGGTCATCTTGAGCTTGCCGCCCAAGAAGAGCTGCTGGACGTTGATCTCGCCATTTCGTGCGGCTTCAAGATCTGGGAATGCGATGGTCGCCGTGAACTTAGGCTCCGCTGGAGGCTCGGCTGCGTTCAAGCCCACCTTCACGGTAATATCGCCCAGGTCCGGCACGTCGGTGGCGACGAGGTGAAACTCAAGGCTGTCTTCACCAAGCGCATCTTGGAGACGCTTGCTGGCGGTGCCAACCGCGCGGCTGGCGGCCTTCGACTCTTCGAGCTCGCCCGCGTCCGCGGCCTCACCAAGCAGCATGCGAAGAGCGGCGCCGGGAGCGGCGACGGCGAGCTTCACGTCCGATGGAGCCGAGTCGAGGACGACCATCTGGCCATTGTCGGCGCGAAGGTAAACGGCGCCCTCGCCTTCGACCTGGAGGATCACGCCTCCGACGGCGCCTTTGACGTCCTCAAGGGATGACTTGGCCACCGCATCGCCCGCAGCCGCCTTGGCTTCGAGTTGTGCAACCCCCTTAGCAAAAAGGGCTGGGAAGGTTTCGCTCAAGAAGGAGATCGGATCGTGGCTCATGGCCGGGGACCATAGCTACGTTCTTCTTCTCAGTCGAGGGGCTCCTTTTCAGCAGCGCGTACCTTTGCCCTGGCGCTGGCGGTGGTTGCCCGGCCGTCCTTAGCGCATGGAGCGTACATAGTGAGCAGCGTCGCAGGGGTGTTTTACCTCCCAAGGTGCCTGGTCCAGAGCGGGTGCACCCGGAGACTATTGGGGTCGTCGAGAATCGGGGGCAGCACCTCATCGCCCAGAACCCCCAAAAGACCTCAGGGCGCGACCTTGCCAGCTTTCTCGGCCAAGAACGCATAATCACGTCCCGCTTCTGCCTCGATGCTGATGGGAAGTCCCGTCGCTTGCCATCCGGGTTCGAGGGTCGCGCCGAACTGGTCCCGAGCGCCGGAAAATCCAGCAAACTGGTCCAGAACATCTTCAAAACCCGCCGCATTCAAGAGCGCTTTGGCCGCGAGGCTGCGTCCCCCTGCTTTGCAAGCGACGATGAGCTTGGCGTCTTTGGCAAAGCTCGCCTCCATCACCGCGAGGAAGTCCGCGTTCTCAGCCATACCGCCCGGAAGCATGTGTTTGAGGGGTATATTGTAGGCCCCCTCTGGGTGTCCGCCCTCAAACTCGTTGATCGAACGGACGTCGACGTAGGCGTAGTCTTCCTCTTCCATCTTCTCGAGGGCTTCTTCTGGGGTCAGCTGCATCTGCCACTCATACCGTCACGATCGTACGATCGCTATCCTTGGCTCGCGATCGTGCGTCCATTTCTGTTAGAAACTCATCATGACGACCGCTGTTTCGATTCCTGGTTTGCGAGATTGGCTCCGACTCGTCCTCATGTACCGGGCGCCGCATCCCGACTCCCAGCGCATCCTCGATGTGATGGATCGAATGCTCGACCGTCCGTACAAAACGTCGGCGCTCATTCACGGCGAGCCCGGCACGGGCAAAGAAGGCCTCGCTCGCGCGCTGCACCAAGCGATGCACGGCGGAACAGCGCCCTTCGTGAAGATGCCTACCGGAGGCCGCGATCCCAATGTCCTCGCGCTTCATCTCTTTGGCACCCGTGAGCGTCGCGGCGCGATCGCTCGCGCAGAAGGCGGGACGCTCTTCCTCGACGAGGTCGGCACCTTGCCGCGCGAAATTCAAGCGCGTCTCAGCCCAGTGATTCGCGGGCGCTACCGGCGCAACGACGACGAAGCGCCACAGCCGTGCAACGTCATCGTGATGGCGGCCACGGACCACAGCCTTCCAACCCTCGTGCGTGACGGTCAGTTCCGTCATGACCTCTACTACCGGCTCTCACGCCTTGAGCTCACGCTTCCAGCCCTTCGAGAGCGCCCCTCGGATGTACCCCGCGCTGCACTCTGGGCCCTCAATCGCCTCCTCGACGAGCACGGTGTTGGACGGCCCGTTTCCCTCGAAGGCGAAGTCGATGAGAACGCCGTTGTCCTCGAACGCGGTGCGTCAGACCTCCTCATGGCCCAGCCATGGCATGGGAACTTCCGTGAACTGGACCGCTTCATGGAGCGCCTGTATTTCTTGGAGTCGGACGGTGAGCGCATCACAGCAGCAAACGTGAACAGCCTTCTGCGCCAGTAAAGGCGACCGGCGAGAACGTGTTCGTATTACACGACCGACGACGACACCAAATACGGAGACGGTCCAGAGCCACGGACGGGAGACGAATCTCGAAGAGGGTCTCCAGGCGATGGGTCCGATTTACGAGGCCCCGGCAACCGGCGTCGGGTCTGGATACCTTCATGTGCGCGCATTTCGGGACCCAGTATTGCGTCGCTGCCCCGTGGAACGCATGTTGTAGCCCCTAACCGGAGAAACGTATGAATCTGCAGCACGGCTCAGCCGCCATCCCCGAAGCCACCAGCCAGATCCCGCCGACCAGCCAAAGCGAATGTGACGGCGCCCTCGCGGTACTTCGTGACAGCGCCGCTGAATGGGCTGGCCTCGGACTCTCCGCCCGACTCGAGATCCTTGAATCGCTTCGCCTAAGCACATACGCAATAGCTGAGCGCTGGGTGCAGGCTGGATGCAAAGCCAAACAGATCCAACTCGGCACGCCGGACGAAGCCGAAGAGTGGCTCGGCGGCCCAGCGGTGCTTCTTCGCAACATCCGATTGCTGGCGCGCACCCTCGAAGAAATTCGTGATCAAGGCGGCGCGAAGCTTCCCGGCGAAGTCACGACGCGCCCCGGCGGGCAGGTCGTCGCGCAGGTGTTCCCGACAGACGCCCTCGACAAGGTCCTCTTCGGCGGATTCACCGCTGAAGTCTGGATGGACTCGTCGGTCACCAAGGACAACCTCGCCGAGACGATGGGCGTCTTCTACAAGGACCCAAACCCGAAGGAAAAGGTCAGCCTGGTTCTCGGCGCCGGCAACGTCTCCTCCATCGGACCGATGGACGCGCTCTACAAGCTCTTCGCCGAAGGCGAGGTCGTCCTACTCAAGATGAACCCCGTGAACGAGTACCTCGGCCCCATCATCGAAGAGGCCTGCAGTAAACTCGTCGATCGCGGCTTCCTGCGTGTGGTCTACGGCGGCGCCGCCGTCGGCGACTATCTCTGCAACCACGAGCACGTCGACACCATTCACATCACCGGCTCCGACAAAACCCACGATGCCATCGTGTGGGGCGTCGGCGAAGAAGGCGCAGAGAGCAAGCGCAAAGGCGAGAAGCGCAACGAGCGCCCCGTCTCCAGCGAGCTCGGTAACGTCAGCCCGATCATTGTGGTGCCCGGACCCTGGACCGCGAAGGAGCTTGAGTTCCACGGCGTGAACATAGCGTCGTCCCTCACGAACAACGCTGGCTTCAACTGCAACGCCACTCGCGTCGTCGTCAACCACGAGGGCTGGGCCCAGCGCCGTGGTCTCCTCGACGCCGTCAAGAACGCCTTCGTCCTCGCCGAAGAGCGCTTTCCTTATTACCCGGGCGCCGAAGACCGGCACGAGGCGTTCATGAAGGCGCATCCAAACGCGCACCAGTTTGGCCCCGTCGGCGAAGGCCGCGTGCCTTGGACCCTCATCGAAGGCCTAGACCCCGCCAACAAAGACGAGCTGTGTTTCACCACCGAAGCGTGGTGCGGCGTCACGAGCGAAGTCGCCATCCCAGCATCAGACGTTGTCGACTACATCGAGAAGGCCGTCGACTTCGCCAACGATACGCTTTGGGGCACGCTCAGCGCGTCCATCATCGTGCATCCAAGTTCCCTCAAAGACCCACGCGTGGCCAAGGCCGTCGACGACGCCATCGCGAAGCTTCGGTTTGGTTCCGTCGTCGTCAACCACTGGGCCGCGCTGAGCTACGCCTTTGTGTCGACCTGCTGGGGCGCTTTCCCAGGGCACACCGACGAGGACATTCGCAGCGGCCGAGGCGTGGTCCACAACAGCTACCTCTTCGACCGGCCCGAAAAGACCGTCGTCCGCGGGCCCTTCACAGTGTTCCCAAAGCCGGCCTGGTTCATCACGAACAAGACTGCCCACGAGGTTGGACGCAAGCTCACGGACGTCTACGCAAGCGGCTCGCTGCTCAAGGTGCCTACGCTGCTCTTCAGCGCTCTCCGCGGCTGACTCTCCAGTGGCTCAAGGGTTCATTCAAAGTCGTCCGTTCTCATCCGCGGCCGTCTTGGAGCTCTGCGCCTGACCTGGAGGGCCAGCATTAGCGCCCGGCCTTGAACTATCTCTCGCGCGTCCGTATCGTATGAACGTGACGTCCGGGACATGAGTGTGCAGAGCCCGAAGATGCGGGCGAGTCATCTTCACGCGACCATCGAATCCCTGGCGTGTCTTGGCGAAGAGCAGGAGAAGCTGGTTCGTTCACACTGTTCTGACATCATCGACAGAATCGATGAAGTTCGAACAGGCTGGCTTCCACTGCCCATAGCCGCCCGTCTTGTGCAATCCATCGAAGAGATCTGTGGCCGAGAGGCAAGTTTGTTGCTCGCTCATGAATCGATGGAGCGCTCCATGCGCGGAACTCTCTTGGGCCCGATATTCGATGGACTCATTCGCCTTGGTCTCGGCCCGGAACACGGACTTCGACGCGTTCCCGCTGGTTGGAACCTTGTCTACAGAGACTGCGGCAGTATTTCGTGTGAGTCACAGTCCGGAAGTGCAACTCTTCGCCTGACGTCCGCACCGATCGAGATGCGTCAGGATTCTTACCTCCACGGCATAGGATCCTCGCTTTGCGGTATTGTAACCGTCCTTGGTGGCGACATCACGGATATCACCGTCAACACTGACGAGGTCGATGTTCGCTACGAACTCCGATGGGTGCGACGGGCATAAGAAACCGGCGGTCCGAGCGGACCACAGGCCGCCTTTATTCCGCAGCCTTGGGCTCCGA
>JBLHKB010000101.1:0-15498 GCA_047619315.1 Polyangiales bacterium | reverse complement strand
TCGGGGCCACGGGGTTCGAAGGTGCAGCCCCAGATCTCAGGAGACTGGTCATCCACGACGAATCCGGTCTGCGCGTGGGCTTGGCCGATGAGCACTTCAAGCGCCTCGTCGAGGGCGGCGCGCTTGTGGTTCGCCTTGTGGAACACCGGCGCGGCGACGCCATCAAGCGTCAACGCGAAGGTGTCAACGAGCGCCGACAGCCGCGTGAGCAGCTCAATGCGCTGCGAATCACTCGGCGGGTCGTCGAAGAGCGCGACGACATCAAAGGCCTCCAGGGAATGAACGAGGGCTGCTTCATCGACTTTGCCGCCAAGTTGAAGCCGGGCGTCACGAGCGCCGAGCTCTTTGCAAACGAGGGCGAGAAATCGGAGGGCGTCTTCGTTCATCGGGGACACTATAGCGTCTGACCTGGGTTTTGCTTTGTTTCTCGTCGGTCGCGGCATACCTCGATCTTTGGCAGCGGGACGAGCTCGTCTGCGATGTCTCGGACAAGGTCCACTGAGCCGCACCAGGGGGCATGCTCAGACCACTAGAGGAGGCGCGATGCGAGCGTGGCGTAGAGGATCTCCGGAGAGATGGTGTCGAGGAGCCCAGCTACCTGCCCATCGCCCAGTTCGATGATGCGCCAGACCCCGTCCGTTCCAAGGGCCAGGTCCATGGTGAAGAGCCGGCTTCGCACCGATTTCATGACCTCGGTGAACCCATCGAGGGGCGCGACGCCGTCGGCATAGTCCGCGCCATCCCAATAAGGTGCGTTGGCGATGGGCTCACCGTCGAGGACGAAGACCCGGTGCTCCCGTGTGAGGGGCATGCCGCTTTGAGCGTGGGTGCCCACTCGCTCAAGCTCGATGAACTCCCTCACCACGACCCCGCCCACGAGGCTGGTCTCCTGACGCTCCACAAACGTGGTGACAACCTCCCGGAGCTGTTCTTGATCGCTCGCCTTCGGAACAAAGCAGGCCTCGTCCCATTCGTGTTTACGTGACTTCACGTAGTCCTTGATGATGACCGGCGCGTCCCCGAACTCCGCCGCAGCAGCCACCACTTCGTCGATACGGAGCGCGCCTGGCGTCATGGGAATCCACACGGAGTGCGGGGTGTGCTCACGAATAATGTCGAAGGACTCAGGGAGAAGATGGCAATGCGCGTAAGCCTCCGGCGAGTTGATGAGTTCGATGCCTTCCTCAAACAGCGCGGCGTACAGAGACTCGTACTGCGCCACGGTCAGCATCCATCCGCGGTAAGCCGCGAGAATCTGTGCAGTGTCGTTGCCAGCCCGCGTCAGTGAGCGTCTGACCGAGCGGGCAACCTTGGTGTAGTCGCCGGCATCCACTTTCTCCTGATCGAGCAAAAGAGTGTCGAAGCCCGCCGCCCTCGCACACTCGGCCTGAGTCGCGAAGTCTTCTTCCACAAGACACGGGTCGAAGAGCTGACTCGGAAACAGAACGCAGCAGGTCATGATGCGCGACCATAGCGCGCATTCTGGGAGCCGCGCTCAACTCGTGTCGTCAGGAGCGTGGGCTCGGAATCCGTCTCAAGAGTCCCAGGGCTTCGACCAAGCGCGTGGTTTCTTGAGCGTCGAAGTACGATCCACCGGGTGCGGCAAAAATCGACAAACGACAGACCACCGCACTCGCAGCCACAGATTCGTGCACCGTCGACTTCCAGCGACATGGCCTCGCAGTCAGGGCAGGGCAGCTCAATGCGGAGCGCTCACCCGCACGGGGACGCCATTGAGCACTGCGTTCCCGGTGAGGGCGTCGATGAGGGCAGGGTTCGTCAGGTCGTTGAGGCTCACGCCCGCATGCTCTTCTGCGACTCGCAGACGCGTCCCTTTACGGCGATGGCCGAAGCCGTGGGGCAGACTCACCACGCCGGGCATGATCTCATCGCTCACGACCACGGGCACGCGCGCTTCGCCAACATCGGTTTCGATCTGGGCCTCATCGCCGGTGGAGAGACCAAGGCGCTCGGCGTCCGTGGGATGCATCAAGAGAGTGCAGCGTGGCCGACCCTTCATGAGCGAAGGCACATTGTGCATCCAGGAGTTGTTGCTGCGGAGCTGACGCCGACCAATGAGACGCATGCCCGTGCCGATGTTGCTCTCTTCCTTGGCCAAACGCGCCAAGTCTTCGCCATAAAGCTCCGGCGCGATCTGGATGCGACCCGTCGGCGCTCGGTCCGGAAACGCAGGGGTCAGGGGTCCGAGGTCCACGCCGTGGGGGTGGTCCTTAAGGTAAGACAGGCTGAGCTTCCCTTTGGGCCCCAGCTCCTTCTTGCCGATGCGACGCGGTTTGAAACCGGCGACGCCTTTGCCGTAGGGCCCGAGCCGCAGCCCAATATCGAGGAGCCGCTCGACGGGGGTGTGCTCCAGAGCGCGGACCTTGAGCGTCGTCGGATGAAGGCGCCCATGACGCAGCTCGCAGACGCGCCGAAGAATGCCGATGATGATATTCCCGTCGTGCGGTGCATCGGTCTCGAAGAGCGGCGGCGAGTAGTTGGCGACGTTGCGAACCGCGAGGGCGTTGAAGACGAGGTCGTAGTGTGGTCGTTCGAGAGGGGAACAAGGCGGCAAGATCAAGTTCGCGTGGCGTGTGGTCTCGTTGAGGTAGGGGTCGACGCTGACAATGAAGTCCATGTCCGCGAGGGCCTTGTCCAAGCGCTTTCCGTCCGGCGTCGAGAGCACCGGGTTGCCGGCGAGGGTCAGCATGCCGCGGATGTTTCCAGCTTCTGCTTCTTCAGCCAACGCGCTCACGGGGAGCTCGCCGCCGAACTCCGGCAGGTCACGAACGGCGGAGCGCCAGCGGCCGAGGTGCCCTTTGCCAGCAAGCTCAAGCACCGGCGTGGCGGGCGTCGTGAACATAACGCCCCCTGGACGGTCGAGGTTGCCGGCCACGATGTTGAGCACGACGAGCAGCCATGCTGAGAGGCCGCCAAACTCCTGCGTACAGGTGCCCATGCGTCCATAGACGACGGCACGCTCGTGAGAGAGCAGCGAGCTCGCGATGGACTCCACCTCTGCGGCATTAATGCCAGTCACAGCGGCGCTGCGCTCGGGTGTGAAGGGCGCAACCCACTCACGCAAATCCTCGAGGCCATCCACGAGAGGACGAAGACGCCCAAGGTTGTCTCCGCGGCTTAGAACCTCACGCACCAAAGCCAACAGGAAGAACGCATCTGTGCCTGGACGGATGAAGAGATGACGCGATGCTTCTTTGGCGGTTTCAGTCCGGCGCGGGTCGATGACCACGGTCTCGCCCCGCTTTGTCACTTCTCGAAAGCGCGTTCGAAAGTCCGGCACGCTCATGATGCTGCCGTTCGACACCATGGGATTCGCGCCGAGCATCAGCATGTAGTCGCAGCGATCGATGTCCGGGATGGGCAAAAAGAGCTGATGCCCAAACATCTGTTGGGCCGCGACCATGTGCGGCAGCTGATCGACGCTCGTGGCGCTGAAGCGATGCTTAGACCGGATGCCACGGAGCAGCGCCGGACCCATCGTCAGCGCGGGAAAGCTATGAACCGTGGGGTTGCCCACGTAGAAGCCAATGGCGTCTTTGCCGTGCTCCTTTTGTACGCGAACGATGCCCGCGGCGGCTTCGTCCAGCGCTTCGTCCCAAGAGATCTCTTCCCATTCGCCGGACTTGGTCCGACGGATCGGGTGACGCAGTCGGTCCGGATCCTCATGGAGTTCCGCGATGGCGGCGCCTTTGGGGCAGATATGACCACGTGAAAACGGGTCGTCCTTGTCGCCTGCGACGTGCGTGACGCGGCCGTCTTCCACCTGAAGCGTGAGGCCACACATGGCCTCGCAGAGATGACAGGTGCGGTGATGTGCTGTGCCCATAGGGGCTCAGGTTACATCAGTTTCGAGCGGCGTGAGCGAAGGCGCTATTCTGCGCGGCTCTGTTCCTCGTCAAAAAGGCGCCGCAGCTCAGCGGGGGACGGTGGATTTTCCGGCATCGGCGGCAGCTCGTAGATTTCGATTCGTGAGGTCGGACCCGTCTGCAAAATCGACACGTCGAGGCGCACCGCAGAGCCGACGGCACCCTGAACCGTGGCTCCACGGAAGATCGCGCCATCCCCGATGGGGTCGACGGCGCCTGTAAACAGGCGTGGTCCAAAGTACCCGAGGAGCTTCGCCCGTGGCACGCTTGAGCTGTAGATGTGACGGCGCTCGTTCTCGCGGCTGAGCTCAAGACCGCGTGGCAGAATGAGGCCTGCGACCACATCTTCGCTTTCGCGCAGATCGCCCTCGGCGTCGTAGAGAAAGTCGTCCGTTCGGGTCTCCCCGGCAGCCCGAGTGGGCACGACTTCAGGCTCGACGCGGTCGGGGCTCGTGATGACCTCGTCTTCGCCGCAGGCGCCGCAGAACAGAAGCACAAGGATGCAAAGGGTTCTCATCACGGAGGAATCTAGTGCGCGAAGGTGTTTTGAGGCCAAGGATTTCTCATGTTTGGGGTTTCTCTGAAGTGTTACAAGCGATCACCACTAAAGGAAAACCGATGCGCCCCCTGTTTCTTACGATCCTTCTGGCCCTTGGTTCTGCGTGTGGATCCGAAGCTCCACAGCCTCCCGTTTCTGTCGAACCACCCGAGGAGACGCCTGCCGCGATGGCGGAAGCGTCTGTGGCCACAGACTATGAGCTTCATGAATGGGGCCTTCTTGATGTGGCGCCCGGGCATTTCGAGCTCGCCGCGGGACCCGGTGACCCTCAACCCGCGACGACCGCTGCAACGACGCCGACGCAGATGCGTCCGCCAACCCCACCCGTCGTAGCGCCGCCACGGCCACACCCAACGGGCGGCCGTCGCAAGCCCGTCGTCTACGTGCACGCGGATGCCCCAGTCGAGTTTCAGCTCGATGTCCGGACGTCTGGACCCGTGGCCGAGCATTGGCCGCCAACCACCGTGGAAGACCAGATGATTCGTTGGCAGGTCGCGGCTCAGCCAGGTGCATGCGCATCCGGGAGCTACCCGACTGCGGACAGCCCTCAGTGCGCAAACGCGCCGGACGGCTACTGTGAGCTCGCCGATCTTCCCGGATACGAGACCGCCGACGGCGCCTGCCTCACGGTGAACGGGCAAACCTGGGATCATCTCTTCTACCGAAGCGGAGGCGCGCCACCTCCCCTACCGATTCGCGTGACCGCCGCCGCCGCGGGTGGAGTGCTGATTGAGAACGTCTCACTCGCAGTGCCCCAAGGCGGCGTTTATCGCTTTTCGCGTTCCGCCACCGAGACGATTGTGCAGCGAATCGACATGCCCGCCGTTGGCGCCTCGGCAACGATGGCCCAGGGAACCGCATCGCCGGGCGTCCGAGCAGAGCTCTCGGGGCTCTTGCGCAGCGGAGGTCTGACCGACGACGAAGCTCAAGCGTTTGAGCAGGCGTGGTTCGAGGAGCTCTTCGACAACGGCGGGACAGGCGGCGCCCCCATCGTGAGCGATGCCATCATCTACATTCTCCCCATGGCCCATCTCGACCCGGTCTCGCAGCTCATTGCAGTGCCTGCGCCCACTCAGATCAAGCGAATGTTCTGGGTTCGCGTCGCCTTCGAGTAGCACCCTGGCACTTCACGGAGGGGGCGCTACAAAGCTCCCTTGGAGAACTTCACCCCGTTCGCATCAACCTTCGGCGGACTGCTCATCGGCCTCGCGTCGGCGATTGTCCTCGTGTTCAATGGTCGTATCGCTGGCGTCAGCGGTATCTCCGGCGGAGTCTTTCGCTTTCAGAAGGGTGATCTGCTCTGGCGAGGGCTCTTTGTCGGCGGCTTGATCCTCGGCGGACTTGGTGCGTTTCTCGTCGCACCCGCGGCCTTTGAAATTGCCACAGGCCGACCGCTCTGGGCGCTGGCCGTCGCGGGCCTCCTCACGGGCGTCGGCACTCAACTTGGCGGAGGCTGCACGAGCGGCCATGGCATCTGCGGCCTGGGTCGCTTCTCCATGCGCTCCCTCGTCGCTGTGTTGACCTTCTTGCTCACGGCTGCGCTCACCGTCGCTCTGTACGGAGGTGTCTCGTGAACCGGAAGCGCGAGTACATCATCGCGTTTGTGGCAGGACTCATCTTCGCCGTCGGCCTCGCACTCGCGGGCATGACGCAGCCCGCAAAAGTGATCTCCTTCTTCGACTTCCACAACGGTCTAGAGTCGTGGGACCCAAGCCTCGCCTTCGTCTTGAGCGCAGGGCTCTTGGTCTACGTCCCAGTCTACCGTTTCGTCCGCGCGAGAAAAGCGCCGCTCTTCGACACGAAGTTTCGTCTGCCCACGCGCAACGACATCGATGCTCGTCTCGTGATCGGCTCCGCCCTCTTCGGCATCGGCTGGGGCCTCGGAGGCTTTTGCCCAGGACCGGCCCTCACCTCCCTCACCACCGGCGCCGTCGACGTATTCGTCATGGTCGGCTGCATGCTCATCGGCATGGCGCTTGTCCAGCGCATCCAGCTCCGCGCTTAATGATACGAATCGCCGCTCTCACTCCACCGCCAGCGCTCGCCGGACTCGGTCGCGATAGGCGTCAAAGGCAGCTGTGAGGGGCTTGAGTCCCACCAGTTTATCCTCGAAGGCGCCGAGCGCGACGGCGATGCACTCGTAGTGCAGGTTCGTCACGCTGGACCGCACGGCCTGCGGGAGCGACGAGATCTTGATCTCGGAGCCGCCCTCCGCATCGCCATTCAGCGAAATCTTCAACCGAGCTTTCTTCGCGAAACCCGGGTCCTCCTGAACTAGAGCGCGCGCGCTCTAAAACGTGTTTGAAGCACGCCGCTGATGCAGCGGCTGATACACGGTCTCAGTTCGCTGACGGCGCTGCCGAGAGCGATGCTGACGCTGGCGCTGCCGAGGGTGATGCTGAGCTCGCCTCCTGGGCTGTGCATCCGCCAGGCAGGCCAGCTGGTTCGACGCACCTGAGTTGTGACGCGTACACGCGGCGACGAGGTCCTCTGAGGGTGAGTAGCTCAGACACTGGAGCTGACTCTGAGAACCACTGAACCAACGGGCGCAGCTCTGAATGGCGCCGGCACGACTCACACGTGCGTGTTCAAGACACTGGAGCTGATTCTGTGAGCCGCTGAACCAACGCGCACATTGTTCCACGTGAGCGCCCGACGCCGCTCCGTCGAGGCACTGCAGTTGGTTCTGCGCGCCGCTGAACCAGCGGACGCAGGTTGAAATCAAGGCTGGGTTCGAGCGCTGAACACGCTGCAGGCAAGAGAGCTGGTTGCTAGCACCACTGAACCAACGTGCGCACTGCTCCACGTGGGAGTCTTGGGCTGCAACGCGCAAACATTGAAGCTGGTTCTGAGCGCCACTGAACCAACGTGCGCAACTTTGAACCATGGCCACCGGCGCACGTCGCTGGTGCACCGTCGCAACACATTCGCGCTGGCGGTTGCCGGAGAACCAACGCCCACACTCGTTGATCGCCACAATATGCTGCGGCTCATGGCCCCGAGGGTTCGGCTGATAGGCGCGTGGATCGTTTCGAACGCGTCGACCACGAGCAGGATTCTGAGCGGGATTTTGAACGCGACGACGCTGAGGCTGACGCGCACGTCGTTGACGCCGTCGCTGGCGCCGCTGTTGACGAGCATTGTCCGGTTGATGCACGCCTGAGCGACGTTGAGCCAACGATTCACTGGGTGGACTCAGGAGACTCAGCGCAAGGCCGAGTCCAAGTGCGATTTTCCATGGGGCCATAGAAAAGAGACGACGCTGGTGGTCGTTTCTTCACTCGCGCTTCGTATCACGTCGAGTTGCAGGTACTGACCGAGGACTGAGCACGCTACTTCTCTTGAGTAAACGTGAAGTCATTCCTAGGAGGAAGCCTAGCCAAATACGATGGTTTTTTTCCCGTTCAGTATCACTCGGTGCTCAGCCTGAAACTGCACCGCGCGAGCCAGCACACGCTGTTCTATCTCGCGGCCAATCACCACTAGCTTTTTTGCGTCGCAGGAATGCGATACGCGCACGACGTCTTGTTCAATAATCGGGCCTTCATCAAGGTTCGCGGTCACGTAGTGCGCCGTGGCGCCAATGATCTTTACGCCACGCTCATGCGCCTGATGATACGGCCTCGCACCTTTGAAGCCTGGCAAGAACGAGTGATGAATATTGATGATGCGACCGGGAAACTGCGCGCAGAAGTCGGATGATAAAATCTGCATGTAGCGGGCGAGCACCACAAAATCGATCTTCTCTTTCGCGATCAGCTCAGTGATCTGTGCTTCCTGCGCCACTTTCGTCGCGCGCGTTACGGGCGCGTGGTGAAAGGGAATATCATGGCGGGCGACCAACGGTTGCAGGTCGTTGTGGTTCGACATCACAGCGCGAACGTCGATGGGCAGGTCGCCTCTTCCTTGGCGATAGAGCAGGTCAGTCAGGCAATGATCATACTTAGATACCAGTATGAGAACGCGCGGCAGCTCGCTCATGTCATTGAGCGAATAGTTCATCTCTAGCTGCGCCGCGAGTTGCGCAATGTCGGTACGCAGGGCCGTGATTTGGGACGGCGCGCTACTGATTGCGAACGAGATGCGCATGCAGAATAGCGCGGTCGAGCCGTCACCAAACTGCGCGCTTTCGACAATGTTGGCGTCGAGCTTTGCCAGTACTCCAGTGACCTTGTGAACGATCTGGCGTTGGTCCGGGCAGGTCAGGGTGAGAACGAAGGTCGCATCAGGATGGGTGGTCATTAGGGTCTTCCAACAGGCTTTTTGTGGCCGTCAAGCTACCAACGGTCGGGGGATTAGGCGCCTCTTTCGGTGCCGCGTCTCGAGCATCACTCACGCTCCGACGCGTACCTGCGAGGCGGAATCTTGGAGCGGCCGGGAGGGCGATGGTGAGCGCTTCAGGGTCTCGATGAACGCTGTTCTGCTCAGCAAACGCTGACGAGGGCGCCTTTGGCAGGCGCTCTCGTCCCAGGTTCAAACCGAACGGAGAAGCGCTACTTCCTCTGAGTAAACGTGAACTCGTCGTCTTCCACAGCGACGGCGATAGTGTCGCCATCCACGTAGCCGCCCTCAAGCATAGCCTGAGCCATGGGGTCCTGAAGGTTCTTGAGGATGACGCGCTTGAGAGGACGCGCGCCAAAAGCGGGCTCATAGCCGCGCTCCACGAGCAGGTCCTTCGCCTCATCGGAGACCTCTAGCTCAATGCGCCGGTAGGCCAGGAGCTTCGCGAGCTTACGCAGCAAGATCTCCACGATGCCGCGGAGGTCGTCTTTGCCGAGCGGGTCAAAGATGACGACGTCGTCAATGCGGTTGAGGAACTCGGGGCGGTACTTCTTGTGAAGCTCCGCTTCGACCTTCTCGCGCAGCTCTTCGTCCGTACCCTCATGGTCGAGGATGAAGTGACTGCCGACGTTACTCGTCATGATGATGACGGTGTCTTGGAAGTGCGCAGGGCGGCCGCGTGAATCCGTGAGGCGCCCGTCGTCGAGTACCTGGAGGCAGATGTTGAAGACATCCGGGTGGGCCTTCTCCATCTCGTCGAAGAGCACGACGCTGTAGGGGCGCTGTCGCACGGCTTCGGTCAAGAATCCGCCTGCATCCGAGTCCTTGTAGCCGGGAGGCGCTCCCAAAAGACGCGCCACCATGTGCTTCTCCATGAACTCGCTCATGTCGAGGCGGGTGAGCGCGGCTTCATCGTCGAAGAGGAATTCCGCAAGCGCCTTCGCGAGCTCCGTCTTTCCAACGCCCGTGGGCCCGAGGAAGAGGAAGCTGCCGATGGGCTTCTTCGGGTCGCGCAATCCAACGCGTCCACGTCGAACGGCTTTGGAGATGGCGCTGACCGCGTGGTCCTGGCCGACGACGCGCTCCTTGAGCATGTCTTCCATGCGAAGGAGCTTCGTCGTCTCCTCTTCCATCATCTTGCTGACGGGCACGCCGGTCCACAGCGCGACGACGTCGGCGACGTCCTGAGGCGTGACCTCATTCTGCACCATGGGCGCTTCCGTCTCCGCCTCGTCCATGTCTTTACTGGCCTCGGCGAGCTGCTTCTCCAGCAGGGGGATCGAGCCAAAACGAAGTTCGCCAGCGCGGGCATGGTCGCCACTCGCACGCACCTGCTCGAGCTCGCGGTTAGCGGCGGCGACCTCTTCTCGGAGACGACGCACATCGCCGACTCCGCGAAGCTCACGCTCCCAGCGCGCCTTCATCGCGTCGATGCGCGGCCGCAGCGTTTCGGCCTCGGACTGAAGCTTCGCCAGGTGACCCTGGGACTCCTTGTCGTGATCGTCGGCCAGCGAGCTGATCTGAATCTCCAGATCCTCCATGCGGCGACGCATCGTGTCGAGGGCCGCTGGCTCGCTTTCGATCTCCACGCGCACGCGCGCGCCGGCTTCATCGATGAGGTCGATGGCGCTCTTCGGCAGCTGCACGCTGGGAACATACCTGCGGGCGAAGTTGGCGGCGGCGACCAGGGCTGGGTCGCCGATGCGAACGCCGTGGGCAATCTCAAACGCGGAGACCACGCCACGAAGGACAGCGATGGCGTCATCAAGTGTCGGCGGATCGACCTGGATCGACACGAAGCGGCGCGCGAGCTGAGAGTCTTCATCGAAGGCTTTGCGCAACGAGTCTGGCGTCGCGACCGCGATGACACGCATCTCGCCGCGGCTCAGGGCTGCCTCGATCAGGTCGGCGACGCCAGCGGCTTTGCCAGTCAGAGCGCCGAGGTCGGGGATGAAGAGAATGATGCCGCCGGCGGAGTCGCGGACGGCAGAAAGAAGCGCCTTCGTTCGCTCTTCAAGCTGACCGCGTAGACTCGCGCCAGCCACAAGGGCGCCCGTGTCGAGTGACACGATGCGCTTGTCCTTGAGCATATTGGGCACGTCGCTCACGGCGATGCGCTGGGCCAAGGCCTGAACGATGGTGCGCTTGCCGATGCCGGGCTCGCCCACAAGAAGTGGGTTGTTCTCGCGGCGGCGACTCAGCACTTGGAGCATGCGGCGAATCTCGCCATCTCGTCCCACGGTGGGGTCAAACTTTCCCTGGGCTGCATGACGCGTCAAATCGATGCCGTACATCTCGATGGGGTCGCCCACGTCTTTGCTGCTCGTGCTTCCTGAACGGCCGCGGTCCTCCGTCGAGGTCTTCTCGACGATGGCGCGAAGAACGGGTGCGCTGAGGCCCGAGGCACGGAAGACCTCTTTGACCTGACTGTCGTCTTGAGCGCAGGCGAGGAGCAGGTGCTTGACGTTGACGGGTACTCCACCGTTGCGCGCGGCCTCGCCTTCAGCACGACCTAGCAAGTCGAGCATGCTTCGCGAGAGGAACGACTTGCCCTTGCTCGACTTTCGAATCTTGCGAAGAAGCAGCTCCGCTTCAACGGCGACGTCCGTGGCGTCGACGCCGCCTTCGCCGAACGCCTCTTTCACGCTCTGACTGTTCTCCACCAGCTGAAACAAAAGGTGGAGCGGCTCTACATCGGAGTGTTGCCGATCATCGGCGAGAGTCTGTGCGGCGGAAATCGCCTGCTTGGCGTCTTTGGCGTAAGCCTCGAGTCGAAGTGTCAGTGTGCTCATGGGTGAGTAACGTCGCCCTTCACACGACCTGTCGTCAATATACGAAACACGATCTGGCTCCTCGGTGGTCGTGGACCGGAAATGACGCTATTCTCGCGAGGTGGTGACCCGCCAACTTTCTCTTGCCTGTCTTCTTCTCTGCGTCGCTTGCGAAGAAGGCCGTCTCTACAGTGTGATCGGTGAACCCCTTGAGCTGGTCGACGCCGGAGCAGGCATGGACGCAGGTCCTCCTCCTCCCGGCATGGATGCTGGCCCACCGCCTCCCGGCGTGGATGCTGGGCCCCCTCCCGGTATGGACGCGGGCCCTTCAACCCCTGTCGACCCCGGCTGTGAGTCCGCGACGGAAGGCGAAGAGCGCGCCATTACGAACGTGGAGCGAACAGGAGCGGGTCTAGTGGCTCTCACCTGCGACGCACAAATGGTTCTGGCCGCACGGCTGCATGCTCAGGATATGTGCACCAACGGCTACTTCAGCCACAGCTCTCAAGACGGACGAAGCTTTGGCGACCGCATGCGGGCTCAGGGCGTCACGTTTGGCGCCGGCGGTGAGAACATCGCCCAAGGCCAGCGTACGCCTCAGGCCGTACACACCGCTTGGATGAACAGCCCGGGCCACCGCCGCAACATCATGAACGACCGCTATGGACGCATTGGTGTCGGGCACGACGAATGTGGCGGGCGCAACTACTGGGTTCAGGTCTTCGCCGACTAGTTAGAGTGTGCTCAGGCCACTACCGGCTTCGAGACCTTCATAAGTAACGCTAGCGAGACCTCGCCGGGCTGCGTCGCACGGACGAGACCATCGACCGAGGTCGAAGTAGCGCCCCTCGGGCTTCAAGACGCACGTCACGCGGCGATATCGTGCGTGACGACCCATCGGCGCAATATCCAAGGACCGTCGTGGGGACGGAAGGACCCACGACCGATTCCCGCCGAAACACATGAAGAGCGAGGCGTGTTGGCTCGCATTCCTCATCCGAGAGCCCGTAGCGAAGGGCATCACGCATTCGCGGGCCAGCCTACTCGAGCCATGGGCGCGTCCGATGACTTCGTCGTAGCCCACGCTCACGTCATGACGCTCCAGCTCGATCCGAAGCTGCCGTGCATCGGCGACCATATAGGGGACGTCTTGATGACCCTTGCCTTCGCGTGTGCCGACATCGAGCCAGACGCGGCGAGGCCATGCGCTTGCGTGAGCGACGGCTTGAAGCGCCGCGCGCTCCGAAAACCACCGTTGGCGGCGTCGACGTCTCTCCCGATGGAAAGTAGCTGGCCATCACAACACACGGCGGGTTCTTGTCACTGCTCGAGTCTTCGGACGAAACGCAGCCACACCAAATCGGAAATGGCCCCTTCGTCGAGCGGCTCCGCTACGTCCGATGGAACGACGAGCCGCTCTGGCGCTGGTAGGTCAGTCGGCGGGAATGGGCGTAAAAACTCGGTTGATGAGGTTGCCGGCCATACGATGCGAGATCGAGTTCGAGAGTAGGCATCGCGTATGATCGGTGCAGGTGTCGCACTCCCCAGGTGCATGCGCCGAGAGGCCAATGGAAGCACTCAGACCACGGGCACGATTGGTCACGTCCCCCTGCAGCTCGCCGTACAAGAAGTAGATTTTGTCGGTGCCCTCTTCGAGCACGATGGAGAACGAAAGTCTGGTACTCGACGACGCGCAATCTGATGAGAAACAGACGCCGCTCCACGTGATCTCAAGCCGCCGATTGCCCTCGGCGCCCGAGAAACCGGCACACACAGCAGCCCCTTCAGTCGTTAGGTCTTCCCAAAAGGCGTAGACGGCGGGCCGGATCGCTTCACAGGACTCAGGATTTTGGGGTTCCCGCAGGAACGAGAGCGGCACACGTTCGCCGAAAGTGACGTAGCCATTCTCGCCGACCCAGATCGAATCGACAGGCGATCCGAGGAACGAAAAGTCAAAGTCTCCCAGCAAGAACTGCTCCTCCGGCTCGCCACTCGGCACGAAGAAGGTCTCCTCAGGATTGGGCCATGTGCAACTGTCAGCGAACCTTTCAAGTTCGCTCGCCTCCGCGACCGTGTACCCGGTCACCGGAGGTACACATTCTCCTCCTAAGCAAATGAGTGCGTCTTCGCAACTGGCATCCTCGTCGACTTGCCCGTCGCAGTCATCGTTGACTCCGTTGCACATTTCGGCCGCTGGCTCACACCCATCAAACGCAACATCAGGCGGACCTGCATCCGATGATGTGCTGCATGTTGGCGTCGTTGGGTCTTCTGGCAGGTCATCCATGAATGGACGAGCGCGCTCAGCCGGCAGCTCGCAGCGTCCGGGAAAACAGCCGTCGGAGTCGCTGATGACAAGAGGAAAATAGAGGGACTCGCCGGCACGGAACACCAGTGTGGCTTCCGCAGCACCCACTTCAGCTCCCGCCAGGTAAGCGATCAATCGAACCCGTGTGCTCATGCCAGAGTCCGGGGTCAAGGTCGCTGAAAGCGGTGAAGCTGTCCACGATCGAACCGACACAAGCGTCCGGGTCCCCGCCGGTTCCACGACTTCCAGCGCATAGCTATCGACGCTGCAAGGGAAGGGTCGTGTGCTCGCCAGCCCAAGCACGATCTCCGTTCGTTCGCGCGCGCACGACAACAGCACGAGGAACGTAAAGAGGAGAGAAATGTGGCGCATCTCGAGCACTAGAACAATTTCCTCATGATGAGCCCAATACTAAAGCGGCCTGGACCTGGAAAGCCAACGACGCCGTTGATGCCATCGGACGCGCTACCGAAACAGGTTAGCCCGCCAAGCACGGTCCGAAATTCCACTCCGGCCAAGCGCTGAACCCTCCCGGGCACGGAAAGCACATCATTGGGAAAACAGGCTGTGGGCTGTCCCTCACTAGAAGTGCACGTTTCGGCATCGCATATCCCAGTCGTGCAGTCGTTGGGCGCTTCTGGGAAGGCGCATGTCCCGTCGCAGTCTGCATTGCTGCGGCACCCAATCGAATCGTCATCACTGCATGCGCCACAGAAACATGGCCCCGATTCGCAAACACCTGTCGGATTGCTCCATACCACGCCATCCGTGCTCAGCGGAGCGATGGGAATATTGAGCGTGGCAAGTGTGAAAGCTACGGCCCGCAGGACCGGCGTCGGGGCGCCTGGAGCGCTGGCGGGGATGCCGGGCGGGCAGTCAAAGCTGTTTTCGTCGACGGACGAAACGCCGCAGAGTTCGCCCTGATTCGCTCCGCTATCACACACAATGTCCTCACCCAGCTCGCCCCCGCACCCTGGACAAAGTCCGAAGCGGACGTTCGTGGTTAGGTTGAAGCGGCTCAAACGAACCGTTCCGCTATTGACATATACCTCGCCGCGTACCCCCCAGTGGTCCATCTCGTCGGGGTTGTTCTCAAAGTAGCTCACGTTGCACGATGGGATGATTCCATTGTCGACGCCGCGTATGTCCCAAACGCTTCGGCAGGCCGTCTCGGAGTCGGGGTCGGGGTCGGTCTCCTCGCAATCCGCATCCATAGAGCATTCTTGGACGGGGTCGTGGGTGCAGCGGAAGCTATTCGAAGCGCCTGCGTTTTGGATAGGCCCGCGAACGCTGCAGACGTTGCATCCCTCGTCGCAATCCTCGACCTCGAGAGTGAACGTGGCCCCGGGAGTCGCAGTTTCGTTGTGGAAGGCGCCGCTCGATCCAACGGCGATGGTGACGTCCTCTACTCTGAACTCCAGCGCGGACGGACATCTGCTTGGCGCGTCCGGCCCCGCTTCTGCTCCCGCGTCCTCGCCCGCGTCCACTTCGGCGATGTCATCGAAACCCAGCGCGTCGTCTGCGGCGTCCATTGCCGCATCGGCTGCCCGAGCGTCCGCCGCGTCTACAGGAGTGCTCGCTTTCGGGCACGCACTCAAGAGAGTGGAAAGGGCGAGAAAGAACATGGAACTCGACCGCATCAGAAACCCACCACTGTGAAAGGACCATGGGTTGCCGGATAGGCAGGCGCGT
>JBLHKB010000100.1:0-15565 GCA_047619315.1 Polyangiales bacterium | reverse complement strand
GCACCATTCACATCTCCCGCGCGCGCGAGTCCGTCGCTCCATGGCTCGACCAATCCGTGCGGATGCTCCTCGAGTCCTTGGAGGGTGAAGAGCGAGGAGCCGACGCCGTGGCCACACGCGTCATGGAGACCTTCTTCGTTCACGTACTGCGCACGTACTTCGACACCGCGCCGGAAGATTCGCACGGCTGGCTCGCCGGCCTCTCGGATCCACGCATCGCCAAAGCCCTCGCGAACATTCACCAAAACCCCGCCGAAGCCTGGACCGCCGCGGAGCTCGCTGCGCGCGTCGGCATGTCTCGCTCGAGTTTCTTTTCGCGCTTCTCCGAGCTCGTCGGCGAACCCCCAGTTCAGTACGTCCGCCGGTGGCGCATGTTGGCCGCAGCAGACCTCTTGCGCGAATCGAACGCGAGCGTCGCAGAGGTCGCCGATCAAGTGGGCTACGGTTCGGAGAACGCCTTCGCACGCGCATTTCGCCGCGTCATTGGCGAGACCCCTGGCGACTACCGCCGCGTCGCTCTGGCCTAGCGGAGCCGTTTAGGGCCTCCGAACGCGTGCTTTGGACGCGCGGTGGGCTTCTTTGGACGCGCGGTCAAAGCGGGTCAGGCCCTGACCTCATACGTTGATGAGTAAGGAGACCACCACCATGCGCATGATCAAACTTCTCTCTCTCTGTTCGCTACTCGCACTCGGCTGCGGCGACGACGACACCGCCACAGACGTCGGAGTCGCGGATGGAGGGTCCATGGATTCCAACGTCCAAGTAGACGCGGGCAACGACGCCGCGGACCCCATGGACGCGGCAGCAGACACCGAGAGCCCCGACGCCGGCGAGACCGCAGAGTTCGCGGCCCTCGTTCGCGGAACGCTCTTCACGGACGACCTCACGGCGGCCCAAGAGTTCCATGATCCCCTCGCCGCCGGCGGACAGGACCCAGCGATGGCCCTCGGCGACTTCGGCCACGACGTGCACCTCGGAACGACGCTTCTCGGCACCACGGAGAACGCCTTCGCCGCCGTCGATCGATGGACGAACTTGGAAGGCGCCATGATGTTCTATGGCAACCCAGCGTTCATGGAGCAGTTCGGGATGCTCTTCGCCGAGCCCCCCGCCCTTGAGCTCTTCGAACGAGCGGGTTGGCACGAATGGGGAAACATGGACGTCGGCGACGACATCGAGCCGCACTACCGCGTCATCGTTCGCGGCCGACTTCGCGCACCTGCCGCGGATGTACAAGCGGACCACGACCTCGTCGCCATGGGCGGCGAGGCGCCCGCGATGGGCGCCGGAGACATGGCGCACATCGTCTACCTAGGCGTGGAAGACTCCCAGGAATTCCTGGCCTTCGATATCTGGAACTCACGTGAGAACATCGAAGCGTTCTACGGGAACCCAGACTTCCAAGCCGCGTTTGGTGCACTCTTCGAGTCCCCGCCCGTCGTCGGAGTCTACGAGTCAACGGACTGGCACCAGTGGTAAAGCAGAACTGACATGGCAAAACTCGGAACAAACATGAAACTCACCGTCGCGAAGAAGCACCGCGACCAGACGCTCCAGGTCTTCACGGAGGTCCTCGGCGCGAAACACAAGCAGCTGCCGGGCGGCTTCGACGTCTTCCTCCTCGAAGACGGCTTCAACATCGGCGTCTACTTCGTCGATGAAGGCGGCATGAGCGAGTCCGACGCGAGGGACAACGGCGTCTGGCTGGAGTTTGCCGTCGACGACACAGCCAAGAGCGCGGCGGCTTTGAAGAACTGCGGCGTCGAGCCCTTCGACTACACGGGTGACCCAGACAACGCCTACTACCTTCTCCCGGGGGGCCCAGTCTTTCGACTCAGCGACGCGTAGGTGAGATGGGTGGTGTGGGCCAAGCCACGGGTTTGGCATCGGTGGGCGACGAAGGCTAGCGTTCACTCATGAAGCTCGTTTGCGCGGCGGCGTTCATCTCGTTCGCACTCATCGCCAGTCAGGCCTCTGCCCAGCGCACGGCCTTTGAATCGCAGGAGACCCGCGGAAACGAGTGGTACGCATGGGACACCTCGGATCCCATGCGTGGCCTAAGCCTCGCCGGACCACGTGCGCAGATCGGAATCGCATTCACCCTCGTGCTTGAAATGGTGGTGCCCATCGCCATCAACGCAGCGGATACGGCACCCGCGTCGCGTGCCTTGAACATCGGCCTAGGGACCGGCGCCGCCCTCTCGCTCAGTCTAGGGATCTGGGGCATCGTGCGGCTCGTCGAACGCAGACGCGCGAGGCGGCAGCGATGGAACCTGTTGCCCCCGGAGCTGGCCATGCAGCAACGCGATGTGCGACTGGTTGGGCCGACCTTCATGCTCATCCTGGGAGGTCTGACCGTCGGCACCGGGATGACGGCTACCGGGTTGTTCATGAGCGAGTCACGCGACCCAGCCGCGTTGCTTGTAGGCCTGCCATTCTTCGCGATTGGCGCGCTCTTGATGGGCCTCGGCGGCCGACGAATGCGTGAGCGAAGAGGCTTACGCACGAGCCGAGTTTTACTACGCGCACGGTTCATCGGAAACGGCGTCGCTTGGTAGACAGGCCGTGGAAACGCCCCGCTTAAGGGTAAACGTCCGGTGGATACATGTCCACCAAGGGTCTGATTCGATCGCCATGCGTGTGAAGTCCATTGCCACCGAGGCGAGGCGAGTGAAATGCAGCCGGTCCTTGGCATGGCCTCGCGGGCGCGACCGCCGCCGCCCGCTTTGCGACAGCTTAAGCTCGATTTCGCCGCTGCTTGAGGACGGCCAGTGCACTGATGCGTCCGCTGGAGTGGGATGGAGCTGCTTGAAGCCAGGCTCAGGCGCGGATTCTTCACTTTGGGGTTGGGCGGAAGTTCGTGCTGGAGAAATCTGAGGTCTGGAGCGGCTTCGAACGCGAGGGGCTGCTGGCCAGAACTGGCCTTTCGAAAGTCCTATGCGCCCGCGTCACGTTGGAAGAGAGTTCACAACGAGCGATGGGGCCGATACGCTTGAGCATGCGAAGAAGACTTTGTCTGGTTGTTTTGGTCTGCGCGTGCGGCGGTACGAACTCTGACGTCGTTCGGGGTGCTCCGAGTTCGACGGAGCCGGCGGTGATCGTTGAAGCGCCAAGCGCCACCAGTGATGAGAGCCCTGCACCGGTCCAACCAACAGCGCCCACTGAACCAACGGCCGAGGGTGCGAGCCCAACTTATGACGTGAGCGAACGGGAAGCTCGTCGTATCTGTGACCTCGAAGTTGAGGAAGGCGCGAACATTGAAAGCTGCGCCTTTGGCGTTGGCCACGACTTGCCAGGCGCGCGCGTCGACCTCCTGGAGCTTGTCTACAGCGACATGGGGTCATGGGTAAGCGTCGCGATGCTCGTCCTGCGTTCGCCAGAAGACATGGAGTATCCCAACACCTTCACCATCGCTGAGGCACGAGAAGAGCCCGGTATGGAAGAGGCGTTCACTCTCGGAACCATGAGCGTATCGGGCACGCGGATCACACTGCCGGGAGAGACCGTTTCAACGGTATACCCAAACACCGGCGAGCCAGACCTCCCCACTGGCGCCATCGAGGAGCGCGAGAGCTTCGTCGTTCAGTGTGACACCATGAACGGGGTCTATGAGTGCGAGCGAATGGAACCCTGAGCCCATGGGCTTGGCTGCTGCGGCGCGTCTTCGCCATCGACATCATGACCTGCCCGCGGTGTCAGAGTGCGATGCGCGTCATCGCCGTTGCTACCGAGGCAGATGACATCCGGGCCGTGCTTAGCACCGTGCCGCGTGCGCGACCGGCGCCGCTGCGACAGCTTGAGCGCGACTTCGCCGCCGCTTGAGCGCCGGCCAATGCACCCTTGCGTCCGGTGGATGACGTTCGCCCTTCGTTGTGGTCAACGCGTTCGCGACGTTGCCGGCGGCGTTGCGGGTTTAGGGCTCGATAGTGCCGCCCACTACAGGGCGCGGTCCGCAGTCTGCGCAGTCCTGTGCCCAGCGCACAAAGCTCGTAGGGCGAGCCTGGACCGCCGTCGTCGCACTTATCATCATTCGCGGTGAAGCAGACATTTGTGCAGCCGTTCCCCGCCGGGGTCGATAGAACGGAAGCCGGCGAAGGCCTGTCCGGAATGATACTGCCTGCCGGCCTCAGCCCGCAGTCCGCGCAGTCTGTGCCGAGCTCACAGAAGAAGTAAAACGTATCGTGTCCTCCGTCGTCGCAGTTGCCGTCGTGCGCGCTGCGGCATGTGTTTGTACACGTGTCTGCAGCGAGGGGACCGGCCGAAACGCACTCGCCGAGATGGTCCCGCAACTCGCCATCATCCGGGCAGGGGGCATCGTGGTGCGCGAGCCGGTGGATGTGGTCAGGGGCCGGCTCCGAGTTCGCGGTCTGGGCTCGACGGTCCGGGGAATCGACGCTTGGGGTTTGCTGCTCCGGCGAATCGACGGGCGGGGCTTGATGGGCACACGCAACGCCTAGCAGAAGGCTGCAAACCATCGAAACTCCCAGCCTAGGGCGGTTCATGAGGCTGACGTTATCACATGCCGCAGGCCGCTGGGACGACGCAACCAGGTCACCACTGGAGTGACATGCGCCGCGTAGCCAATCGCTCTCAGAGCCACCGCATCGTGCTCTTATGCTGCCGCCGAGCGTAGCCCTCCCGAATCCAATCGATGGTGATTCCTTCGCCTCCCGCGACCGAGTCACTCAGCGTTGGCGCGCGAAGCGTGAGCTATCCCTGGGCTCTGTCCGCGATGCGCAGCCTTGGCGCACTCACGTTTGTGCAGCGCGCCGACAGCGCGCTCCAGCTCAATGTGCGCTTTCATACGCTGGCCCTCGATGGCCCAGCCCGAAGAACAAACCGTCCAACCAGCTCATAGGTAACAGCCCGTATACCATGCGCAGCAAGCGCACCCTCCCGCAGGTCCGCCTCACCAGGTCGTGCGTCCGGCCAAACAATCCAGCGCTCGCACTTCCCTTCAAGACGAACGTCTCGCTCAAGCAGCGCCCAACGGATCACTCAAAGTCGGGCAAGCCTTCGCGCTTCAGCGAGTAGCCCGATCGACGGTGCATGTGTGCGATAGCCAGCACTACCACCGTGCCCTCATCAACATCGTTGAAGAAGAGCACGAAGGGGAAGCGCCGGACTTTTGATTCGTACCAATCGGCGGCGGCTTCGAACTCGGCCGCGGCCTCGGACGCGATGACAACGTGTGTCATCCCTTGGTGTTGAACGAACGGAGTGTTCGCTCGCGAACGGTGCCCCACTCCAGGGTCGTTCCATGGCTGCCGACGCTGCGCCGTTCAAGTTCGGCCAGCCACGCTTCCTGCCGGAAGTTCTTGCTGGAGAAATCTGAGGTCTGGGGGCGTTCGAACGCGAGGGCTTGCTCGCCGAAGAGGCGGAATTGGGCTTTCGGATGTACTGTCCGCCGCGTGAAAACGGGAGCTCGTGGAGCACTCCTGGTCGTCCAATAACACCGTCTCGATAGGGTTCAAAGATACGCACACGCGCACCGATGTCGCCTTAATACCGACACTCCAGTCGAGTGAGGCACATCGACTCAATCGTTTTGACGTCGATTTGTTTACTCTTTTCGTTTGGCACCACACCCCTACGGATTCTTCGGCAACACCCCTACGGACTTGGTGTTGTGCGAGCTCGCTCAAGGTTCACGTTCGATTCACGAACCCCGGAGGTGTAAATGCGGTGGCTACTCGTTCTTCTCGTTTGCTTTGGATGCGGTGATGACGACGCCCCCGCGGGCGACGTAGGCCCGGGCAGCGACGCAGCTCGCGCGATGACGCCGACGCCCGACGGGTGCGGCAGCGCAATCGAGATCGAAGAGTTTGACCTCACCAACGCTGCCCGAGCCGCCGAGGGACGTCCGGCGTTTATCTGCGACGCGGATCTTGCGGCAGTCGCGCGTGCCCACAGCGCAGACATGTGCGCCCGCGAGTACTTCGACCACACCAACCTCGAAGACCAGAGCCCAGGTGAGCGAGTGAGCAACGCGGGACTTTCCCACCGCGGCATCGGCGAGAACATCGCCGCCGGAAACGGCACCGCCTCCGAGACCCGCGAGCAGTGGATGAACTCTTCCGGGCACCGCCGAAATATCCTCAACGCCGACTACACGCGTATCGGCATCGGCTACGCGAACGGCCCGAACACCTACCGCCACTACTGGACACAAATCTTCACACACTCCAACTGAAGCAGCGCTGATTCAGAGACGTCGCGTTCTGCGTATGGCCCGCCAGGCGAAGTCCAAGAGCGAGGGCCAGCGCGACCATTTTCACTTGAACGGCCGTCGTTGCCGCCCACCACCACCACCACCACCACCATGGAAAGGGCTCGTCGAAATCCTCGTAAGAGACCGTCTCGAAAGAAAGGCGCACCTGAGCGTTCGTGTTCGCTAGGCAGCTTCCCAGAACTCCATGACCTTCGCGTGCTCGCGGACGTTCTGCCCCAACCCCACTGATTGTGAGGCGTTTTGCCACGGTGGGCGCACTTTCGCGAATCGCAGCGTTCGCGCGTGCTGCAGCATGTGTGAGTTCGGCGTCCTGGCACGAGAGGTGCACTGTTCTGGCGAGTATGAGAGCCATTACGATCAACGACTACTCCGCCCCTATTTCGATGTCGAACGTGGAGAGGCCCGAACTCAAGGGCGACTCGCTGCTGATCGCGGTGAGTGCCGCGAGCATCAACCCCATCGACAATATCTTGCGTTCCGGCGACATGAAGGGTCCGCTCCCTCTCACGTTTCCGCACGTCATGGGATTCGACGTTTCCGGCGTTGTGGCTGCAGTGGGCAAGGGCGTTCGAGGCTTCGAAGTGGGTGATCACGTCTTTAGTCGCCCGAGCCGAGAAGACGCGGGCGCCATCGCGGATTTCGCTCGAGTGAAGGAGAGCGAAGTGTCGCTCAAGCCCCGAAATTTGAGCCACGCAGAAGCCGCCGCAGTGCCTTTGGCGTGCCTTACTGCGTGGCAAGCGCTGATCACGGAAGGCCAACTTGGTAAGGGCGACAAGGTCCTCATCCACGCAGGTTCCGGTGGAGTTGGCACCTTCGCGATCCAGATCGCCAAGCATGTGGGCGCGCACGTCGCTACGACCGTCGGCGCCAGAAATATCGAACTGGCCGAGAGTCTCGGCGCGGATGTGGTGATCGACTACGAGGCGCAGAGCTTCGACGAAATGTTGTCTGACTACGATCTCGTCTTCGACATGATCGGCGGTGAGACGATGGCTCGCTCGTTCAAGGTTCTGAAAAAGGGAGGCACCTTGATCTCCATCAAGGGCAAGGATGAAGACGGACTCGCGGACAAACACGGGGTGCGCTTCAAGTTCCTTTGGATGTCACCGGACGGAGGGATGCTGGCGGAGATCGGAGCACTCATCGAACAAGGCGTCATAAAGCCTGTCGTCGACGCGGTGTTCTCTATGGACGAAGCAGCAGCCGCGTACGAGCGACTCGCTGAGGGGCACGCGGTCGGCAAGATTGTCGTTCGCATCGACGCCTAGCCCGTCAGATCGGTTCGCCGGCATCTTAGTCCACCGCATCCGCCACACACACCTCAGAATTTTAGAGACCTTTAGAGAGACCTATGAACCAGATTTCCCCCGTCACCCCCACTATTTCCACCGTCAACCCCACGACCGACAAGCCAATCTCCGACTACGACCTGATGACTCGTGAAGACGCCTTCGAGAAGGTCGAAGCATCCCACGCCGCATTTCTGGAGTGGCGGAAGAGCACTCACGACGAGCGCGCTCCGCACCTCCTCCGCATCGCCAAAGCGTTGCGCGAAAACGCCGACGCTTTCGCAAAGCTCATGACCAAAGAGATGGGCAAGCTCCTGCGGGACGGCAAAACAGAGGTTGAGCTATGCGCTAAGCTCTTCGAGTACGCCGCGGAGATCGGCCCGAGAATATTGACCGAGGAGAAGCGGACCCACAGCGATGGGAAGAAGAGGGGATTCGTCACATACTCACCCATCGGCGTCATCTTTAGCATTCAGCCTTGGAACTTTCCTCTCTACCAGCCGGTTCGGGTCCTCGCTGCGAACCTGATGGCGGGCAACTCGGTACTTTTGAAGCACGCCTCGATCTGCACGGGCAGCGGACTGATGCTCCGAGACATCTGTCTCAAAGCTGGTTTGCCAAAGGGGCTATTCGACGTCTTGGTCATCGACCACAACACCTCGGACGAGGTCATCGCGCACAAGCGGGTACGAGGCGTGACCATGACGGGGAGCGACAATGCTGGGCGGCACGTCGGAGCGGTCGCCGCCAAGAACCTAAAGAAGTCTGTGCTCGAGTTGGGCTCGAACGACGCGTATCTGGTCCTCGAGGACGCAGATATCGAGCTCGCCGTGAAGACCTGCGTACAAGGCCGGCTCTACAACAACGGCGAGACATGCGTGTCTGCGAAACGCTTCGTGGTGACCGACGCGGTCTACGACGAGTTCGTCGGCGCCTTCGTCGAACAGATGTCCTCGATCACGATGGGCGATCCAAGCAAAGAAGAAACACAGCTTGGACCCCTCGCGAGCAAGGAACAGTTCGAGACCCTCACCAAGCAGGTCGCCGAGAGCATCGCCGGGGGCGCCAAGCTGCTTTGCGGTGGCGAGCCGCCGGAAGACACGGGGCAATACTATCCGGCGACGGTCCTTGGGAACTGTCAGCCCGGTACGCCGGCCTACAACGATGAGCTCTTCGGTCCCGTCGCTTCGGTCATCCGCGCCAAGGACGACGAAGATGCCATGCGCATCGCCAACGACAGCCGATACGGCTTGGGCGGCGGCATCTTCTCCCGCGATGAAGACAAGGCGCTGAAGCTCGCCCGAGACCACTTCGACACCGGCATGATTCGGATCAACTCCTTCGGTGCCGCGGACCCCAACATGCCATTCGGCGGCGTCAAAGACTCGGGCTACGGCCGCGAGCACGGCGGCTTCGGCATGAAGGAGTTCGTCAACGTGAAGGCCATTTATCTGCCCTGAGCCAGCCCCGACCGATCTGTCACCTCACACAAAAACCCGAACTATTAAGGAAGAAAGAATGCGAGTACTCGTCGCCGGAGCCACCGGACAAACTGGACGTCGTCTGATCGATGAACTCATGACCCGAGGCCATGAGCCCATCGCGCTGGTGCGCAAGAGCTCGGACACCGAGGTTCTCCCGAAAGAAACGAAGCTCCGCCATGGCGATCTGACGGACCTGCAGGGAGATGTTTGCGAAGGATGCGACGCCGTCGTCTTTGCCGCGGGCTCCGGCGGCGACACGAGTGCTGACATGACCGAGCAAGTCGACCGCGATGGCGCGATGCGTCTCGTCGACCTCGCCGCCAAAGCGAGCGTGGGCCGTTTTGTCATGCTCAGCACCGTCGGCGCTGAGTCCCCCGACCCCGACAGCAAGCTTGCTCACTACCTCCAAGCCAAGCACGACGCTGACGAGCACCTGAAAGCGTCGGGCTTGAGCTACGCGATCCTGCGGCCCGTGAGCCTCACAAAGACCGACGGCTCGCGCAAGATGCGGTTCGGTGACGAGGTGGACGTCCACGGTGAGGCCGCCCGTGGCGACGTCGCGGCGGTTTTGGCCGACGCCGTGGACTCATCGCGCTGGGCAAACCGGACTGCTCTGATGCAATCGCTCTAAGCTTGATGTTGTCGCTCTCAGGTCTGAAGCGCACAAGGTTCGGGCAGTCCATTTCGCACTCTTTGCATGACGGCACTTTGCAGGTTGGTAGCGTGAGACGATGAACGACTCTTCGACGCTGACCGGGATGCGACGCCTTGAGTTCAGTGCACCGCCGAAGACTTCCCCCGCGGGTTTCGTGATGATAGTTTCGCGACTGCCGACCCCAAGTCAGGAAGCAGGCGAGAGAATTGGGCCGACCCCCCGATGCAGATTCTGCCGAGACCTACGATTGAATCGTCGAAATCACCCAGGTGCTCATCGCGGAGCATGGCGTCAGCGCCGTATCTCTTCGTCGCGTCGCCAAAGAGTCCGGCCAGAGTCTGGGTGCGATCACCTACTACTTTGAAAACCGCGCCGGACTCCTGGAAGCCAGCCTCGACGCGGGTTACGCGTAGTTCCGAAACGAGGTCCGCGAAGCCATCGCGCGCATCACAGCGGGCGGCGACCTGCAGGAGGAAGTCGAGCGCTTCGTGCGCCGTCTCTTCACCAGCGCCCGCACTCATCAACAAGTCCTACGCACACGCAATCTCACCACCATGGCCGCGGGCGCGCTCCCTGCAAATCGTCTCGTAGGCGAGCTCACGCCTCAGCTCGACCAGGTCTCCGCCGCCCCCGTGCGAAACATCCCAACGGACGCGTGCGAATACGTTTCAAGAGCGCGTGGCAAGACGGTACCCGTGCTGCTCGATCCGCTCGACTTCATTAGTCGTCTGTGCGCACTGATTCCGCCGCCACGCTTTCACATGCTGCGCTACCACGGCATCCTCGCCGGCCACTCGCGTGCCGCCGAGGTCGTCCCACAAGAATCGGCGAAGGACGAAAGCCTCGAACCGAGCAACGACGCGCAGCAGCTCTTGTTCGAGCCCACGCCTCCACTTCAGCCTCCGCCACCCTCACGCCATCCATGGGCTTGGCTGCTGCGGCGCGTCTTCGCCGTCGACATCATGACGTGTCCCAAGTGCCAGGGCGCCATGCGTGTGAAGTCCATCGCCACCGAGGCGAGTACAATACAGCCGGTCCTTGGCATGGCCTCGCGGGCGCGACCGCCGCCGCCCGCTTTGCGACAGCTTAAGCTCGATCTCGCCGCTGCTTGAGGACGGCCAGTGCACTGATGCGTCCGCTGAAGTGGGATGGAGCTGCTTGAAGCCAGGCTCAGGCGCGGATTCTTCACTTTGGGGTTGGGCGGAAGTTCGTGCTGGAGAAATCTGAGGTCTGGGCCGGATTCGAACGCGAGGGGTTGGTGGTCGAAGAGACGGAATTGACCTTTCGAATGTCCTAACCACTCTGTCGAGGTCGATGGGCTCGCAGAGGGCTTCAAGGGGCTTGATCTGAGAATTCGGGCGCGCGTCGGAGTCGCTGGGGCCTGCGAGAATGAAGGCGTGAATACTGCCTAAATGCTCGGTCACGGATCTGTCGTTCAACCAGTGTGCTACGTGGAATTTGGGTGGGCTTGCGCACCGGCTCGGTATGCCCGCGAAACGCTGAGTCGGCGCCAGAGCGCACGAAGTCGACGGCGACGCCCCTTAACTGCTACAATAGCTGTGATAAGCAAGGTAGCCATGACGCACGACGAGAAGGTTCAGCACTTCATCGAGGACATGAAGGCACGGGGGAAGAAGGAGAGCAGCGTCGCTCCCCCCGCGCTGAAGATGCTGTGGAAGCTGGGGCTGAGCGTTCGCCCTCCCCTGTTCGCGTCGTTCGGACAACTCGTCGTGGCCGCGGGAGGCTTCTTCGGTGTCAGCTGGGGCCTGGTCATGTGGTTCCTCCTGTGGGACCCCGGCATGCCGATTGCTCTGGCTGCAGGGCTTTCGCTCGCCGCCGGCCTGATGTTCGGCACCATGATGGCGTGGTGGATCAGGCGCTCCGCCCGAAAGCTCCATCTGCCCTCATGGGAGGACTACCCCGCGGGCCTGAGCTCAGACGATCCGGGGTAAGCGGCGGCCGCAGCGGGCTCTTCTCGGCGGCCTCCGCCAGCGCTTCGCCCGCAGCGCGCTTTCGTAAGAGTGCATGGCGAAGGGAGCCGACCTCGGCACGAAGAAGCCGAGCGACACCCGGTTCTTCCTTGGTCAAGATCGCCCCCCAATCTTCGCCCGCCGCCTCCAGAAGGTGCGCTGTCCGGGAGGACCGTGTGAGCAAAGCGACTTCTTCGCGCGCCGTCTTGCCGAGCTTTTTGAAACTGGGGCAGAGCTCAATGATTCTAGGGGCATACTCGTTGCGCATGCGCTTCTGAAGCGCGATGACGAGTGCGGGGTGGTACTGCTTAGGGAGCGACACCAAGCGTCCCTCATGCTCAACCACCTTCTTGGTCGCGATCTCGACGTCCATCTGCAAGAGCGACGCATCGTGGGTACTTCGGGGCGGAAGCTCACGGACCTCTACGCGACCCCCTCTCCCTCAACGTCCCAACGCTGCTCTTCAGCGCCGCGGCTAGCCCTTCTCATAACGACTGCGGCTTTCACGCAACTCCAGGGCCCTATGTGGCAGAACCTCCTTAGTCGATTTGGTCTTGGTCATGAGACCGTCATCCCGATGCAGAAGCTCACGCCCGGCGCGAGCTTCTGCATCGAGGGCATCGCCATCGCGATACCCTAGCCACATCTTGCGCTGCTGACCGGCTCCTCGTGCGCGACGCAAGAGCAGCCGATGGAAAGCGCCCAAGGCGGTTCCAGGCGGTTCTGGGAGCCGATCAATGACATCGACTTCGGCCAGACGTTCTGCGTACGGGATGAGACTGGTCTCGTGCGGGTGGATCGCCAAGGATGGTCTCGTCTCCGCGCAGAGCGGCGCGGCGCGCAGGAGATCTCCGACGAAGACCTTAAAGAGAACCTGCGGCGTCTCCTCGAGCTCGTGCCGTCAGGTCAGCGGAAACTCGAGATTCGCGGGCTCTAAGGCACGTCAGTCAGACCTGGCGGATCCGTCAGTGGGTGAAGGCACCCCTTCCGGTGGGCGCCATCTGGCGCGCACGACGCGGGCCCCGCGTGTGCGCACCGGAACGCTGCCGCTCACGCAACGGGGCCTGAGCGCCGGCGGGAGAATCCGAGCGAGAGAGCCAGCACCGCGAACGCACTCATAGGGATGCCGCGGCTTCCTCCCGTGGAACAGGAGCATCCTCCACCGCTTGAAGAGGATGGCGTGCCGGCGTCTTCGGCGCCCCAAGACCCATCGCGCGCGCCCGCGTCTGGCAACGCCACGCTAGCGTCCACGCTACGTCCCGCGTCGACGACCGCGGCATCGCCCGCGCCCGCGTCGATGGGTCCCGCGTCACCGAGCCCGCTGTCCAGGCTGCCGGCATCGCTCATTCCACCGTCGCCGCCAGGGACCACGGGGGTCTCCGAAGCCTTGAAGCCCTCCATGATCTCCCATGCGGGACCGGTGCCCACGCGGTAGGCCCCGATGTCCGCGATGCCCATTCGCAGGTGGCCGTCGAAGTCAACGCGTGCCGCATATACGGGGTCGCCGGCGCCGGCGAGGACACCGGTCGAGGTCGGATAGACCGACTGAGGAATGGCACCAAGGAACGTCGCGCCCAGGAAGTCGGTGCGCATCGCGCCTGGAATAAACGAAGCGGCGAGCCCTTGCACCGCGCCCGCGCCCGCGTTCCCACTCGCCGTCGGAGTAGGACCGGTGCCGTTGAAGAAGATAGCGCGCCCGTCCCTCGAGTAGACCGCATTGTTCGCGATCACGACCGTTCCACTTGCGCTCCGGATCGTGAGTACGTCACCGGTGTTGATGAACGTGTTGTGAACGATCTCAAGGTCGTTGGGTCCCATCGCTTGGTGGGGTTGGCTCGCCATGGCAGCTTGTGCCGCCCCGAGTACGATGTTGTTTCGGAGCACGGCGTTGGCTTCCCACTGGATTCCGTGATCGCCACAGTTCCACATCACGTTCCCTTCAACGACGTTGCGCGCACCGTTGCCAGCCGTGCTGTATCCGAGGAGGCAGGGGTAGTTCGTATCGTGGATGACGTTGTCACGGATAGTCGTCGCGTAGCTCCCTTCTTTTAGCTCGATGCCGTCCCCTTGCGAGACCGCCGGCCCGTCCGTGTGATGGACGTAGTTGCCCTCGATGAGGCTGTCGGCCAGCCTGCAGCCGTCGTTGTTGCAGCCGAGGTACATTCCCTCTCCGGTGCCGGAGGTGTGGTGGATATGATTGCGTAGAATCCGTATTCTCTCGTAAGTCTCGCCCACCGAGTTCATCCGAAGAGCGACGTCCGCGGTGTCGAAGATCTCGCAGTCCTCGATGGTGATGTCGGAGCCGCCCTCGACCCGCAGGCCCGCGGACCCCCCGGAAAACGCTAGGCCGCGGATGGTGAGGTGCGTGCCGCGAAAATCCCAGATGTTCTGCGCGGCGTTAGGTCGGTGAACGACTGGATTCGCGCCGGAGGCCGCGCGAATAAGGATGGGCTCGACCTCGGTGCCGAGGGCCTCGAAGCCAAAGCGGGGTCCGAGGGTGTAGGTTCCGTCTTCAAGAATGAGTTCGCTTCCAGGCCCGAGGGCACGGACCGCTGCCAGGAGGTCGTCAGATGGGTCGACGCGCGTCTGCGCAGTCGCGACTTGGGCGCTCAGAAGTAGCGGGAGAGTGAGAAGTAAACGTTGGATCATAATGACCTCGGATCGGATTCGGATGAGTTTTGGAGGGTGTTGAGCGCGCGTCGAGAGCGTCGATAAAATGAGCGGAGTGCGCGAGGGGTCATGGGCAGGCTCCGACGGAGCGGATGCGCTGACGGGCCCGGCGGGCTTGGCAGGGTGTCGAGTACGTCACGCCGTTGCAGCCACACACCGGAGGGTCTAAGGGGATGCTCGCGCACGGAGCCGCGGGCCGCGGCTGGCAGACCCCTGGGTCCGTGCAGCCCCGTGCAAAACAGTATTCAGAAGGCGCGCAGTCCGCAGCGACGAGACACCGCGTGCCCACGTCGGCGGAGCCCGCATCGAAGGCGCCCGCATCGGCGCCCGCATCGAAGGCGCCTGCATCGGCGCCTGCATCGGCGCCCGCATCGAAGGCGCCTGCATCGACAAAGCCCGCGTCGACGGAGCCTGCATCGGTGGAGCCCGCATCGGTGGAGCCCGCATCGGCGGAGCCCGCATCGAAGGCGCCCGCATCGGTGGAGCCCGCATCGAAGGCGCCCGCATCGGTGGAGCCCGCATCGAAGGCGCCCGCATCGGCGGAGCCCGCATCGAAGGCGCCCGCATCGGTGGAGCCCGCATCGGCGGAGCCCGCATCGAAGGCGCGTCCGCTGTCCAAGGGGTCTGGAGAGAGAGTGTCCACCCCACAGGCCACGCCCAGAGTCCAGAGCAGTGCGGCTGATAGAAGGGGCCGTAGCGGAATTTTTTTCGTCATACCTGGACTGAAGCAAGAAGCGTGCGTGCATCTAACGCCGGGCGAAGCGCCCCTAAACTGCGACGCGCCAGTCTCGATCCGCGCGTCTGGGAGCACGGACGCGACCGGTGAGTCGCGTCGTCGCCCCACGGAGGCTGGCGTTCTCGACGGTTGAACGCGATACGCCGACCAGGACCTCAGACCGGCCGATCACAGCGAAACGATCGAGCGGACTTCACGGTGACGGGGTAGTCTCGACCCGATGAGCAACCTGGAACGAGGAAGCGTCGTCGCCGGCCGATTCGTGATCGAGGGAAAGCTGGCGTCGGGCGGTATGGCGAGTGTCTATGTCGCGACGATGCGTCTTGCGCGGGGTGTCGAGCGCCAGGTTGTGATCAAGCGTGTCCACCCCCATCTCGCAGAGGACACGAGCTTCATCACCATGTTCGTCGACGAGGCGCGCTTGGCGGCGCAGCTGCGCCATCCAGGCGTCATCCCTACGCTGGACGCCGTCGAAGACAAAGGAGAGCTGCTACTCGTGCTGGACTACGTGCCGGGGTGGGATTTGTCG